>JAEUII010000120.1 GCA_016795145.1 Planctomycetaceae bacterium | reverse complement strand
GAACGC
This sequence comes from Planctomycetaceae bacterium, assembly GCA_016795145.1. Taxonomy (GTDB): domain Bacteria; phylum Planctomycetota; class Planctomycetia; order Planctomycetales; family Planctomycetaceae; genus SXXK01. The sequence continues at coordinate 5,246 of JAEUII010000120.1, read as the reverse complement.
TCAAGCTGGTCCTGTCTGAATGGTCTCTGGGAGTACGCAGTGACCGATAACTCGGTCACGACCATTCCTTCAAACTGGTCCGGAAAGATTCTCGTTCCGTTCTGCCTGGAATCTCGCCTTTCCGGAGTTCAGCGGAACCTGCACCCGGATCAGGTTCTCTGGTATCACCGCTCTTTCGACGTGACGCTGACGCCCGGGCTTAGAACCATTCTGAATTTTGAAGCGGTCGATTACCGATGCGAAGTCTTCGTCAACGGTCAGAGTATCGGAACGCACGTGGGTGGCAATCTCCCGTTCTCACTGGATGCCTCCAAGGCAATCAAGTCCGGTGCCAATGAACTTGTCGTGCGAGTTGAAGACAGCACCGACGGGGCCCAGCTTCGAGGAAAGCAGCATCTTCGTCCGCATGGAATCTGGTACACACGGGTCTCCGGAATCTGGCAAACGGTCTGGATGGAACAGGTACCCGAAGCGTCCATCGAAGACCTGAACTTTGAAACTCGGTCACTCAATGGCGAAGTGCAGATTACGGCTGCAATCAGCCAGCCTGGTGAATATCGACTGCGATGCATCGTGCAGGATGGACCCACGGCAACAGCGGCAAGTCGTCCGTCTTCCGGCACAAAGCCATCCGCGTCCGTTCGGTTCGATGTGAAGAATCCCAAACTCTGGTCTCCCGATTCACCACACCTGTATCAAATCACAGTAGAGCTGCTCGATACTCAGGACAAAGTCCTCGACAGCGTCAAAAGCTATTTTGGTATCCGCCAGGTGGGCCGCCACAAGGATGAAGCCGGGCACTGGCGTCTCACGCTGAATTCCAAAACCATCTTCCATCTGGGTCCGCTCGATCAGGGCTGGTGGCCTGATGGTCTTCTGACTCCCCCTTCCGATCAGGCTCTGCTGAGCGACATCGAATTCCTGAAGGCCGCCGGCTTCAACATGATTCGAAAACACATCAAGGTTGAGCCCCGTCGTTTCTACTATCATTGCGACAGACTCGGCATGCTGGTCTGGCAGGATCAGCCAAGCTGCCTGATCAATCCGCCATGGACTCGAATGGCTCCAAACCCGACGGATGCTGTCTGGTCTGATGCCGATCATGCTCAATACATGTCCGAACTGGATGGACTGATCACGCATCTTGAAGATGCACCCTCCATCGTCATGTGGGTGCCGTTCAATGAAGCATGGGGCCAGCACCGCACGATGGAAGTTGGCACCTGGCTTGTGAAACGCGATCCGTCACGACTTGTGAATGTCGCCAGCGGTGGAAATTTCTGGCCGGTCGGCGATGTGGCCGATGAACACAGTTATCCGCATCCAAACTTCCCTTTGCAGGACGCACGCTTCAAGGACTACATTCAGGTCGTCGGAGAATTCGGTGGTCATGGCTGGCCGGTTCCCGATCATCTCTGGGCCAACAGTGATCGAAACTGGGGCTACGGCGATCTGCCAAAATCCCTTGAGGAATATCAGGCTCGATACAGGGAATCGATGACTCGCCTGGAGACTCTTCGACACCAGGGTATTGCCGCCGGTGTCTATACGCAGACCACAGACGTCGAAGGCGAAATCAACGGCCTGATGACCTACGATCGAAAGGTGATCAAGATCCCTGCGGAAGATCTTCGGAAGATCCATGCACCGCTGACAGGACAGTAGAAACCCTCTGGCCGGATTCTTGTTTGGTCAGCATTCGGCGTCGCAATGTGTTTGTGATTCAGGCCCGGTAGGGTCGACACATTGACCCGATCAGGCCAGCGGGACATGTCGGTCTTTCTGGCCTTGGTAGTTCAGAGCTCCGCAAACCCAGGCTTTCTACCTGGCCTCACCCTGCTCACTGCCACGCCGCTTCAGCACAATGAACATCCCGCCGGTTTCATCCGGCAGGACTTCCCATCGGTCTGGTTCCGTCTTCAGTTCCCTCACATCCGCAAGAGATCGCACGGTGCTGTAGCGGTGCGTTGTGTCGAGCACGATATAGTCAGTATCCGGAGGAACGCCAGGCTGATAGTTGTTCACAGCGCGGGGATAGTCACTGTAATCGTAAGAGCGTTCGAAGTGCGTCAGCCGTGTATGAACAAAGTCCGTCGATGCAACTCGCGCGGTGGACGGAATCTTTGCCAGCACTTTCTCCAGTGCGGCGGCGCGCGGTCCCGGGACGTACAACTTGTCATGCCCAAAGGGAGATGTCGCTGACCAGAACGTCGCACCCGTTGGCATCAACGACCCGGTGACGCCGGTCATCAACGCGCATAGGAATGCAAGTCGAGCCCTGCGCTCCACGGGAAGAGTCGCCGTCCGCGGCTTCAAGTCGGGAACGATGCCAGGGGCAGTTCCAGTGACTGACAGCGAAGCCGCAGCGGCCCAAAACAGAATGGGCAGCAACGGCGCGTGGAAATGATGATACGGCACAGGCGGCAGTCCACCATTTTCCTGCCCTGGTCCATTTCCCAGCTGAATCAGGCTCAGCATAACAAACGTCGCCAGCCCACCCAGCAAATAGATCGGACGACGAAGCGATAAGAACGCCAAAGGAGCGGTCAGCACGACCACATAGACCAACGTTCTCTGGCTCAGAAACACACTCAGAACTTTGCCCGGGCTTGTGATGGCGGTTCGCACCAAATCGCCAGGACTGTTCCCGAGGTCGCCAAAGTAACGGCTGTAATGCACAACCGCGCCACCACGAAATGCAGGGATCACAAACAGAACCGCCGCCAACACCCAAACGACCGAAGCGATCAATAAACCAGCCCCCCATCGTTTCTGCTGTGCGACAGATGTGTCCGTCGAATCCGCTTTCCACTTCACCAGCACGAAGACCAGTCCAATCGATCCGGTAATGAGTGCGAAGTCTTCCTGAGTCAGCAGAGCGATCAGAAGGCAGGCCGCACTGCGCTTCCATTTGCCTCGTTCACCCAGATCGATCCCCCAAAACAAAAACGGAAGTCCATAGCAGCTTGGGCGAAGAGTCTTCAGATCAATCGCGATGTCCAGGTAGTGCATCGGAAAATACACCAGCCATACCAGAGCCAGCCACATGGCGGCTCGGGGACTCCGTGAATGTCGCAGCACCATCGAATAGATCGGAAGGCAACACAGCGCAAGACAACTGGATGCACACAACTCCATCATCAGGTACGACGGCCATATCATGTGCATCGGAAGCAACAGCAGATGAATGACCTGAATGTGCTCACCCAGAAACAACCCCTGGTCCAGATAACTGCGAAATCCCTTACCGTGCCAGACGTTCCAAAGGTGCTCTTCATACATCGCCGAATCACCATGCGGCACCAGCAGACCATCATACAGTCGCTTGTTCATCCAGAACGATGTGCCTTCCCAGGCCAGCATCGCCAGGATCACGGCGGCAAGAGTCCATCGTCCGCAGATGGCCTTGTTCTGCCCAACGGAGCCTTGCTGCTCACAACATTCAGCACGTCCACGACCAATCAGCAGTTCCAGAGCAAGCGCCAAGCTGACGGCGAGCCACATCGGTGTCATCACAATCAGAAATGATGTGATGCCGGCAAACGGGATTATTGGCGACAGAATCCAAAGCCCCAGCCAGCTGCCACTCGAAATAAGGAACACTCGCAGCAGCCGCGAAGCCGCATCCGGAGCGTCCGACTCACTATCTTCCGCTATCCCCGATGCACGACGGCGGCCGGTAAGGACTCGCTTCACGAACCAGACTGATCCTGTAACGATCAGCAGGCGACCAACCATAGAAAGCCAGCCGAGTTCAACAACGGATGCTGGCGGTTTCTTCTGAACCGATCCGCCAAGCCATCGAACGACGTGTTCATGAATGTCGTCCGGCCAGAATTGAGGCCACAACAGAGCATCCGTGAAGGCCAGCCAAATCTGAAGACTCAACAGCGTCAAAGCCAGAAGGCTCAGGGCTGCCGTTCCATTCAGCGTTCGAGAAGGTTTATGGCGGCTCACGATGGGACTCGGGGATTCTCAACAGACTGCGGATTCTGCTCTCTTAACAGCAGGCAGACTACGGGATATGGGCTGTTCTGGCGATGCCCAAATAACGGCACGGACTTCTACTCGGATTGTTCAGGATTCGCCAGGTGAAATTCCTGTCTTGTCAATTTCCCGGTCAAAATGTTCTCATTCCACTCGTTGTGATTCACATCGCCAGCGACGCTGGCTTCGTTCGGGAGAATTCCTGTGTGGCATAGGCCGTTGTCTGACTCCGTCTCATCCGCGCGTCGTGGAACAGAGATCGAAGCAAGCGATCAGTGTGAGCGAACTTCGAGCCGCCATTCGGACAACATCACCAGCCGAAAAATGTGGCGATCCTGGCTCAGCTTCATGCTGCTTTGCCTTCTTCCATGTTCCTCCGTCATCGCGCAGTCGAGCTCAAAGGCCCAGACACATGCGCTGGAAATTGAGATCCTGATTCAGCCGCTTCCTTCATACAGAGTCAAAGCGCAGGAATGGGGACGAGTCTTCCAGGACATTGGCTACACACCTCGTTTCCGTGAAGCGAATCGAGGAGAGAAACTGCGTGTTGAACAACGGGAAGAAAACGAGCAGCAAGTGATCCATCTGATCGGTGGACTTTCGAATGATGGAACATTGAAACTGAAAGGCCAGGACTTCACGACGGCCGATGGTGAGAAACTGTCAACGCTTCTGGGCCAGCTGAAAGCACATGGCCTCGAAGGACCACCTCGGTCGAATCCGACCTGGGGCCTGTCAGAAGAAGAGTTCCAGAAGCTGACAACAACCTTCAGTGAACCTGTCGACAAGGTCATCGACCTGTCATCTCCAGCCGTAACACTCAATGCGATTGGCATGCCCGAAGGAATGAAGGTTCGATTCACTGACGCCGCTTACGAGATCTCACTGCGCGATCGTCCGGCAGCCGCACCGAAGACACTGGATCTGACCGGCTTCTCGAAGGGCACTGCTATGGCGATCGTTCTGTCGCAGTACGGGCTGGGGTTCCGCCCAGTCGTCAATCGCAAAGGAGTCGTCGATCTTGAAGTCGATGCCGGGAATGAAACAAGCAACCTCTGGCCGATCGGCTGGAAGACTAAGGAAGCGACCGTCGATGTCCTTCCTGCCTGGCTCAAAGCGATCCCCATTGAAACCGAAGAAGCCGAACTCAGCACGCTTCTCAATGCGGTCGCGGAGAAGTTAGGTGTCCCTCTGTTCGTGTCGACCCAGGCACTGGCTTCCGAGCAGATCGACCTGGAGAAGATTCTCTACACGCGTAA
>JAEUII010000101.1 GCA_016795145.1 Planctomycetaceae bacterium | reverse complement strand
TCAAGTCGCTGTCAAAGGAACAAACCGAAAAGGCGCTGATCGAGAAGGCTCCTCAGGAATCGGCCGTGCAGCTTCAGGGCGACGCGGGAACATTCCCGGGCATCAGCGTCGCGGATCTGAATGCCGATCAGAAGGCTCAGGTCGAGAAGACGCTGAAGACGCTGCTGGCACCTTATCGTACGGAAGACACGACAGAAGTGATGGAAATCCTGAAGGCATCAGGCGGGATCGACAAGCTGCACATGGCCTTCTACAAGCAGGAAGACCTCGGCGGCGACAAGACGTGGGACATCTGGCGTGTTGAAGGCCCCTCTTTCGTGTGGCACTACCGAGGTGCTCCACACGTTCATGCCTACATCAACATTGGACAGGTGAAGAAGGGCTGAGCGGCTTCAGTGTTCAGTGTGGCTCGTGTCTCCGACGCGAGAAGTGCCCGCCACGGAGTGACGGGCCACACTCCGATCACTGAATCCACTTCCGGAACGCCTCTTCATCGGCGTTTCTTCCGCTGATGACAACGACGATGTCGCCGTCACCGGAAAGGTCGACATCTCCCTGCAGCATCGCGGCCACCGCAATGGCTCCCGAGGGTTCCGTCTTCAGGCCATGTCGATCATAAAGCCATCGCATTGCGGCACAGGTGTTTGTGTCGCTGACGGCCAGGCCCTTCTTCACCAGCCGCTGCAGCAGAGGCCAGTTGTGGAGTCCCACGTCGTAAGACAAAAGACCATCACAGATGCTCGATGGTCGATCAATTCGAGTCCTCTGGTTGGCAAGCAGTGACTGTCGAAAATCATCCGCTCCTTCCGGTTCGACGCCGATGATCTGAGCATTTGGGAAGCCCGCATGAATGGACAGCGCCTGGCCGGCCATCAATCCGCCTCCGCTGACCGGACAGAAGAAGTGAGAAATCCGGCGATCCAGACTCTGAAGATCTCTCACGATCTCCAGCGCGCCGACGCCATTGCCGGCGATGACGAAGGGATCATCATACGGTGAAGCCTGAACCGCGTTTTCGACCTCCGCGATTTCCTTTGTCAGTTTGTCGCGCTCACCCGTTTCATGATCACGAGCAATGTTGTACGTCCGAACTTCCGCGCCGAAAGACTTGGTCTTTTCGAACTTCACCCGCGGAGCCGTATCGGGCATCACGACGATGACTCGAACATTGAACCTCATTCCGGCGTAGGCGATCCCGGACGCAAAGTTGCCGGACGAATGAGCTGCCACCGGGCGACCATTCAATGATGCCACATGATTCGCCATCCAGTTCAAACCACCGAAAAGCTTGAACGAACCGGATGGCGTCCATCCGTAATCCTTCAGCCAGACTCGACGCGTTTCCGGAAGCCCGAGCCGACGTTCCAGTTCCCAGCTGCGAATCAGTGGCGGAGGGCTCACGTGCGGACGAATGAGTTTCTCCGCAGCGAACACATCGTTCATGTCTACCAGTCGAATTGTCATAGCGGTCTTTCAGGAAACGGCTTCGCGGATCGCCTTCACACAGGTCTGCAAATCCTGAGGAGTGTTGTAAAGATGTGCTGACAGCCGGACAAATCGCCGAGTGTTCCATGACCCTGTCAGAACTTCAATCCCGTATCGTTCCCGCAACTGGACCTGCAGTTCATCCGGGTGGCCGTGATAACCCGGCTTCCAGCCCGGCGGCTGAGGAAGCTCAATGGCCGCCATGCTGACAAAGTCCGTTTCCGCCGGCGTGCAGAACGGACCTGTCCCGGGAATTTCCAGCAGCTGACTTCGTGCGGCCGAGATCAGCTCATGGGAGTACCGTCGATATTCCGCGATTCGTTCCGGCGTGAAGAATGTGATGGCATCGGCCATTGCGAGCAGCGGTGCAGGGTCACGAGTCCCAAGCCACTGAAATCGATCCTTCCACGATGCAGGCCGACCAGCAATGCTCCCGCCCCAGCTGACGATCGGCGACTGAAGTTCGTGATGGTGCCGTGGGTGGACCCAGAGAAAGCCGCTGCCGAATGGCCCGCACAGCCACTTATGACCGCTGGCACAATAGTAGTCGCAGCCCAGATCATTCAGGTTCACGTCCAGCATCATGATGGCATGAGGACCGTCGACACAGACCGGAACTTTCCTCTTTGCCGCCATGCGACAGATGGCTCGCACGGGAAGGACACAGGCCGTTGCAGACGTGACATGACTGACGACGATCAGCTTTGTGCGTTCGGTGATCGCCTTTGCAATCGCCTCAACAATCTGGTCGTCCGTCGGAGGAAAGGGCAGAATCGCACTGGTCACTTTTGCTCCAACCGGCCGACATCGCGCCTGCCAGATGTTCTTCACGGCACCGTATTCGTGATCGGTCAGCAGGACTTCATCACCTGCCGCAAGCGAGACACTGGCGGCAACGACGTTCATGGCGACCGTGGCATTGTCGATCAGGATCATTCGGTCAGAGGACGTCTTCAGGAAGCGAGCCACGGTTTCGGTAGCTCGGTCAAGTTCCTCTTCCATCTCACGACAGAAGAATTTCATCGGCTGTCGTTCAAGCTTTCGACTCCATTCTTCTCTGGCCGCGCGCACTGGTCGAGGAGATGGGCCGAACGAGCCGTGATTCAGATAGATGCTGCCGGGTTCAATATCCCAAAGATCCGCGAGCGGATGTCGGTCTGCCATGAGTTCACAGTTCCACGTGTTGAACGGCACTCTGTCAAAAGACCTGAATGCCTGAATGGTCTTTGTCCTGCGAGGTGAAGCTACACAAGTGTTTCGAGAAATGCTCCGACCTGCCCGGCCACTTCTGACCGAACCTGCCAGTGAAGCAGATGACCGGCGGTTGGAAAGTCGATCCGGATCCCGTCTTTCATCAGGCTGACAAAATGGTCCGCATCATTTTCCGGCAACATGCCGCCCTTTGCGACATCGCCGCGCATTAGAAGCGCGGGGCAGCGGACAGAACGGAAGACGTCTTCGAACTCAAAGCTCTCCGGCCAGTTTCCCTGAAGCACGGGAACCATCACTGCCGGGTCGAGGTCTCGCAGACAGCTGGCTGTGAATCGCAGCGACACCGCATCACGTACGTCGCGGATTCGCATGACGCGACCGTCGGGCCACGACTTAAGAACTTCCTGACCGAACCCGTTTGCGAGTTCATCGATGCCGAGGTCTTTTCGTCCCGCCCATTTTTGCATGGCCGCAAACGTTGGCAGGTAATTTGTATTCTCGAGTGTTGCCCAAAAGGCCGCTGACGGCGGATCTTCGAGGATGACGGCCGAGATCATCGACGGTAACTGGGCCGCCACTGCTGCAGAGACAAGCGACCCGAGTGAATGTCCGTAAAGAACTACCGGGGCTCCGATGGCCTTGACCGCGGCAACGGCATCGTTCACATAGTCGACGATCCGATAGGCTCCACTCATTCGAGCGGATTGCCCGTGTCCTCGGAAATCAATCGCGCGAACTCGAAAGCGTTCGGGCAGCATTGTGGCAAACGATGAAAACGTGCGACCAGCCCGGCCGAGTCCGTGAAGCATCAGAAGGTTTTCTGTTCCCGTGGATCGCAAGTCGAAGATTCGAATGCCTGCTCCGTCGGACGTCACAGTCACCTGCGGATTCATGGTGCCACTTTCCTCAAAGAACAACAAATGTTCGCGTCAGAGTGCCGCAGTTTAGCGAACCGATGGCCTTTGGTAGAGAGATGGGCGATGAAGAAGAGAACATGCGGGGCGCGGCGTCGCGGGGCCCTCCCCCGAACATCGCTGACGCTCGTTCGACCCCTCCCGCACTGCGTGCAGGAGGGGGTGTTGTTTGGGGCAACGGTCGTACATGAGCCTACGTGAAAACCAGGAACTCCGGTTACGACCAGAGATCCGAAATGACTTGCGTGCTGTCGGCGAACTGGTCGATTTCCAGGCCCATCAGCTGAGCCACGGTGAGCCAGAGGCAGGAGTTCAGGGTACCGCTGCGGCATTTCAGGAATCGTCCCTGGCGAATCTGGCCTTGCGATTTTCCGGCGACAATCATGGGAAGGTCGAAGTACTGGTGAGTCGCTCCGTCGCCGATGCCTGCTCCGTAGGTCACGATGGAATTGTCGAGCAGTGATGAACCATCGGCTTCGCGAATCTCCTTCATGCGTTTCAGCAGCCATGCGTATTGCTGCACATGGAAGATGTCGATCTTCTGAAGATCCTTGTAACCATCCCCCTTCTGATTATGAGTCATGTTATGGTGCTGCACGGGATGATCGAAGACACCTTCGTACATCAGCGTCGCATCCCAGCGTTCAGGGCCGATCATGAATGTGCAGACGTTGGTGATGCCCATCTGAAATGCCAGAAGCATCAGCTCCATCTGCAATCGAATGTACTCACCGCGAGGAAGGACTTCACCGGCAGGACGCTGAACCGTTGTGTCATTCAGAAGCTGACTCATTCGATCCAGTCGGCGTTCGATCTCACGAATTGAGTCCATGAACTGCCCAATCGTCTCACGATCATGGACGCCGGCTTTGCGGGAAAGGCTCCGAGCATCCTCGAGCACCAAATCTGTCACGTTGGCAACATGCTGGCGGTCTGCTTCCTTCATAAAGAGTCGATCATAAAGCCGGCGAGGATCGCGGATCGACGGAGCAATGCGGTTTGGGCCATACCATGAAATGTTGTCGAACTCGACTGGTTCCTTGGGAGCATTGAAGCCATTGCAGCTGATCTCCAGCGTGCGGAAAATGGAGTCCTTCCCGGCCACATCGCCGATGATCTGATCGAGCGTTCGGCCGTTGGGATGTCGAATACCCTGATCGCGAGCCTGCCCGGGAGAGAGGCTGGTCAGGTAACACGATGCCGCCTGAGCATGGACATCCTGACCGTCTTTGTAGGAACGATCGAGCCCAGTCACGAACGTGATGTCTGACGTATGTTCCTGAAGAGGCTGCAGGGTCGATGAAAGTTCCAGCGGGTAGATTCCCGGAACGTTCTGAATTCGTTGCTGCTTGCGAATCCGGTCTGCGTCAAAGCCGCCGATAAAGTCGGGCAGCTCGGAATTCTGTTCTTCCGGGAAGAAGCACTTTCGAACCACGCCGTTGGGGATGTACAGAATCGCCAGCTTCCTGGCGACTCGGTTTGCTTTGACTTCCTGAGCCGACGCGAGCGAATGAAGAAACGGAAGGGCGATCGTCGCGCCATTGGCACGCAGGAATTGTCGGCGCGTAAACGACATCATGTTTCTCCAGGCAGGAATTCGCCAGGCAGGATTTTTGGGGCGGGGCTCGAATGATAACGTCACTGGTCCTGTGAACGCCATCTTTCCGTCGCAACAGTCGCCAATGATCATGCCGGTTGCTGGAACGCGGCTTTGGCTAAGGAAGTACGATTACCGATCGGCCTGCGACAATGCCTGAGCCAATCCGCTTCTGACACTTTCGTGCTGAAACGTCAGTCCCAGTGAAGAACGGATCACGCTTGTCACGCGTCGATTGCCGTTGGCTCGCCGACCGCCTGGAGCTGTTTCGCTGCTCTCACCAAAAATCGGCGGCGGGCTCTGCGTCAGTTCTGCGAGGGTCGAATAGTACTCTCGCCGCGTCGCGGTCTGAGCTGCAGCCACATTCATGAGCGGTGGCGGATTCTGCATTCGGGCAACAACATCCAGAGTCCTGACGATGTCATCCACATGCACCAGGTTCAGCCAGTCTTCCGGTGGCGATGAAATGGGGACCTGATTCTTTAGCTCGTCGAGCCTTCGAAGCAGTCGTCCCGGCCCATAAATTCCGGCGAGACGAAGAATGCTGGCGGACGCGCCACTGGCGGATGAATATTCCCGAAGGACATCCTCCGACTTCAGACAGACGATACCGCTTTCGCTGGCAGGTGTGGCTGGCGTTTCTTCCGTAACGACATCACCCTGAGCATCCCCATACACACCAGTGCTTGATGTCATCAGGACTCGTCCGCCTTCCTGAAGGGGCAGCGTCTGAAGGAGACGTCGAAATCCGTCAATCCAGATCACTTCACGTGACTGGCCTGATGCACGATCAAAGCCAACCGACCACAGCAAGATGTGGACAGCAGGCAACTGAGGCCACTCATCCTGCTGACCAAGATCCAGTGTTACTGGTTCAATGCCGGCGCTAGCCAGTTGCTCCGCCTTTGAACTGCTGCGAGTAATCGCGAAGACGGAATGGCCGGCCTGCTTCCAGAACTGTGCGGCTCGCATTCCCACGTAACCACATCCGGCGATCAGGATGTTCATATTGTGTTCGCTCATCACTCGTCAGCGTTAAAAGCCATTTTGAAAAACCCTCCTCAGGGAAGCGTCAGGCTTGGATCACCGAACAGCATGAACTTCATTCCCTGAAAGAAAATGCTGGGTGGATACCAACCGTCATCAGGCTTCAGTTCGGACAGTTTCTCTTTTCGATGATAGTAGCGAATCGCATCGTTCCAGCTGTCGCCCAGATGTTGCTTCGGCCCCTGGCTCAACGATCGCACGAAGCCATCGACCAAAGTGAGTCCACAGGGCTGGCTGCCCGTGTTGCATCCAATGTAAGCCACAGCGCCGTGTTCGTTTCGCTTGAGGATCTGTTCGCCCAGCCCTGTTGGGTTGAACTTTCCCGTTTGCAGCGGCGAAGGAGCGGGCGGCGGACTGGTAAACTGTTCGCCGGCATCGGTGCCAATGTGCTCGACTCCGTTCACGTCAACGTAGGGCCCGTACGGTGCCAGAGGAGCAAAGTACGCGGTGCTGCATCCAGCGGACACGACGACAGGCCAATGCCCTATGTTAGTAATCCGGTCGAGGTCTGCGACAGAGAAACACTGTTCCCAGGCATCAGGCTGACCGTGTCCCGCATGAACAATCAGGCTGCATCCTCGGTCAAACAATCCTCGCGTCGCTTCTGGTGACGGTGGTGTCTTTGTTGGGATCTGCGCTCCGGAATAATAGTGGCGGTCAACAGCCCACTTCGCTTCAAGTTTCTCTTTGAATGTATCCATCAACTGCCGTGTATCCACCCAGCCGTCGACCGCAATAAGGCCTGCACGCTTCACCGCAGTACCGGCGTTGACTCGGAACTCAAAGAGCGTCGTTTTTTGAGCCACCAAAGCAACTTCCTCGGCCGTTTCCACAGGCCAGCGGCCGACTGCGATTTCCGGCAGATAGTCGACCTGATCAAAGTTGATCGGCTCAGTCTTGTTCTTTTCACCGCGAACTTCACCGAAGTAGGACGCGTGAAAATCATCCTTCACCGCGTTCCAGTCTTCAAAGGAACCGTCAGGCTTTGTCAGGTCAGCGTAATAGAGATCAGAAGGATAAAACGAATAATCAAACGCTGCCGGAGTCACGCGATCCAGCACCATGTAACGCACTGGCAGAACGCTGACATCTCCGACGAGCAGAACATACCCAAGGCCACGTTCTGACCATTCCCTGAACAGCCACCGCTTCAGTTTCTCGGGACTGTCCGCGCCATCGGTGGTCGCCAGGATCTGCTCAAGCTCAGCGAGTTCCGTCGGTCGCATCAGCTTCTTGACGTCAACAAACGGTCCCAGCGCTGCGTGAAACTGTTTGGGGGCAACGACGATCAAACGATCGCTTTTTGGTGGTAGCTTCTGAGCTTCCTGAGCATCGCTGTTGCGACTCATGGAAAACTGCAGAGCCGCGACGGCACAGGCCACGATCAACAGGCTTCTTCCGCGCATACAGGATTCTCCGCTAAATGATCCGCACTAAGCTGGCGCACTGACTGATCACGTTCCGCCAAGAGCATGAACCGCGTCCCACTCTTCTTTTGTAACCGGCTGGATGGACAGTCGGCTTCCCTTTTTCATGACCATCATGTTACTGCAAACCGCATCGGCGCTCAGCATGTCGCGAGTCACTGGGGTCTTGAAGATCTGAGTCAGCTTGATGTCGACCATGAACCAGATGGGATTGTCTTCGGTCGCACTTTCATCGAAGTACTTGTGTCCTGCTTCGCGTGCGAAGTGATCCGGATATCCGACCTTCACAACCTCCGCCGTTCCCGCGATACACATTGGATCTGCATTGCTGTGATAAAAGAAGACTCCGTCACCGACCTGAATGTCGTCTCGCAGCATGTTGCGAGCCTGATAGTTTCGGACACCTTCCCAGGAGGTTCGCTTACCTTTGGCGTTCGCCAGATCATGAATTGAGAACACATCGGGCTCGGACTTGAACAGCCAGTAGCGACGAGTATCAGTGGCTGTGCTCTTCTTCATGGACTTGAAATCGCGATTTGGAAGGAATTCGGGAATGCAACTGAGTGGAAAAGATTATCTCTCCGTTAGCTGCTCTCCGATTTGAGGTAGTGCAGAAGCCGGAGTCCACCGGGGTGAACCCGGTGGGGGAGAGGTGGCTGCTGACCAGGCTTACTTTTTGCGGACGACGACAGTTGCCGTTTCAATGGTGGCGGGTGTGCGAGGCTTGTCGTTTGCATCAGTCGGCAGAGCACCGATCTTGCGAACGACTTCCATGCTGGCGGCATCGGCTGTCTTACCAAACGCGGTGTACTGGCGATCGAGGTACGCGTGTGTTCCGAGACAGATGAAGAATTGAGATCCGCCGGAGTTTGGATCGTTCGTTCGTGCCATCGACAGAACGCCTGCGACGTGTGGAGTCGCATTGAACTCCGCCTTGATCGTGTATCCTGGGCCACCAGTGCCAGTGCCAAGCGGACATCCGCCCTGAATCATGAAGCCACTGATGATTCGATGGAATGTGACGCCGTTGTAATAACCGATCTTTGTGAGCCCGATCATGTTGGCACAGTGTCCCGGAGCAACATCCGGAAGAAGATCGAGCGTGATCTTGCCATGGTTTGTATTCAGCTCAATCTGATAGTCGTTTGCATCAAAATCGATGTCTTTGATGGCTGCTGTGACTTCGGGCTGACGATTCTTGGTCATTGAATTTCTCTGGTTATCTTCGACAAAACGAGTCTCGAACGCACCCTGCGCCCGTTTTCAAACTGAAGCGCGAAGTGTCATGAATTCCCCTTTAAACGCAAGCGTCTGCAATTGACGGTGATCGTTTTCCAGAACCCCCCAACTGGGCTCGGGAGTCTGCTGTCCATTCATCGGGTAGCACGTACGCAGTGCGTGTGCCGCAGGCGTCGGAAATCTATCTCCTGATCACCACTGCCAACGAACCCTCCCCTCCCGGACGAAGTCAGGGAGGGGTCGAACGAGCGCCAGCAAGTTCGGGGGAGGGCCCCGCCGCTTCCGCGTTTCGGCTCGAAAGAGCCAACGCGAAGAGTGAATTCATCGGATAAAAGATGAGTGACAAAAAAAAAAGGCGAGCGGGGCGACGTCAGTCCCCTGATTGCGTTTCTGCTCTCCGCGATTCCCTCGCGCCTTTCTCCTCGGCGAGCGGGATGCGTCAGCTTCCCGGTACATCCAACCCCGTCATTTCCGTGCAGACCGAACCCAGCACATTTTGAAACCGCAGTTGAACGCGGATCCACGCGGATAAAACAACGCACTCGCGTCTCCTCGCTTCCGTCGGTCCCGCACCGGCGGTAGCCACAACTTGCAGCTACAAAGAAAGCCCCCCCCGCACTGCTTTCGGTCGGTCCTGTACCGGCGGAAGCAGCAACTTGGTGCGACCCGCTGCAAAGGTCCATGGACGATGTCGTCCAGCCGGGAGGTGCGTGCCGCCCTCTCGCTGGATTACCTCGCCCGTGAAGGATTGGCCAGCCTGCTAATCATTTGGCAGACGCTTACTGCGAAAGATCTGAATCGCCCGGTGCGGCCCCGCACGCCGGTTGGTCTGGGAGGCGCTCAGCCACAAGGCTGACCCCAATCCCGATTACTGTTATCCGCGGGCTTCTGAGCCTGACAGAAGTCGCGAGTTGTCGAACACTGGGCGTCACCCTCGGGTGGGTTTACCACGAAACAAGCTGAATAGGAAGCTCAGAATGCGTACCCAAACTGGATCGTTCGGCTTCTCCAGTTCTTCTCGCTTCCAACGCTTTTGCCGGCTCTTCCTCGTCGCGATCCAGCCGCATGGGAGGTCTGACAACTCCATGAGCGACGGATCACGTTTCACAGCACATGCCATGCATATCTGGGCAATTTTGTCGTCGGCCACTAGATCGCCGTGAAGAACTTGCCATTCACCATAATAGTCATGAGCTACGGCAAGTATTGGCCGCCCGAGAGAGACCACACGAGTCGAACTGTATGCGATGATGTTCCCAGGGAAGGCATTGGCCGTGCGATCCCATTTTGGGTCGTGATCTATGTCATCACATCGCATGGATAACTCTTGGCGAAAACGAATTGCGATCATTGCGTCCGGCGATTAGCCGACGCATCGATCGTGCGTTGAACTTTGCCGCTTTGTCTGCGGTGTGGGCTCTTGCGGGATTCATCACGGTGGTGAATCCTCTCACGGTGCAATTTACCGATGGGGGACGGCGTTGTCACCTTTTGTTTGCGTGACGGAAAACCTGGGCCGAGTGGCGTTGGGTGCCGAGGGGCGAGGCGATTTGCGCAGGATTCGCTTTGCGTTATCTGCGTCAATCCGCGTCCATCTGCGGTTTTAAACCGGTGTTGGTTTCCGATTACGCGGGAATGACGTTGGTTGTACCGGGAAGCTGACGCATCTTGCTCGCCGGAGGGGCGGAGGAGTCGCAAAGAGCAGAATCGCAATCAGGGGACTGACGTCGCCTCGCTCGCCATTATTTTTTGTCACTCATTTTTTGTCCGACCGTTGCACTTATTGCGGCTGGGTTGGGCTTGCGGCGTGCACACTTGGGCTTCCGGCGCCTGCGGCACACGCACTGCGTACGTGCTACCCGGTTGTCGTGAAGGGCGGAGGAATCGCGAAGAGCAGAAACGCAATCAGGGGACTGACGTCGCCCCGCTCGCCTTGTTATCGGTCACTCATTGTTGTCCGATGAATTCGATGTTCGCGTTGCCTGGTTCGGCGCGAAACGCGAGATGCGGCGAGGCCCTCCCCCGAACTTGCTGGCGCTCGTTCGACCCCTCCCGGACGAAGTCCGGGAGGGGAGGG
Organism: Planctomycetaceae bacterium; assembly: GCA_016795145.1. Classification (GTDB taxonomy): domain Bacteria; phylum Planctomycetota; class Planctomycetia; order Planctomycetales; family Planctomycetaceae; genus SXXK01. The sequence goes on along the minus strand of JAEUII010000101.1, from coordinate 1,122 downwards.
TTTATTGGCAGTTGTGATCAGGAGATTGACGGTGGACGGATCGGCTTATTTTCCGTCACATATTTTTTGTCCGACCGTTGCCCTTATTGCGACTGTGTTGGTTTTGCGGCGTGCACACTTGGGCTTCCGGCGCCTGCGGCACACGCACTGCGTACGTGCTACCCGGGATTCGTTTTGCGTTATTCGCGTCCATTCGCGGTTTCAAAATCGCGTTGCTGGATTCCCGCGGTTCCCGCGTGCGTGGGAATGACGGGTTGGGGTGGTGTACCGGTTGGTTTTCGTGACGACAGATGTTTTACTGATACGCGAGAAGGCGAGCTGACGATTCACTGAGAGCTTTGCAGGATATTCGAATGCGCTTCACGTGGTTCTTGTGTACGGTGCTGTTGACGAGTTCTGTTTCAGCCGCAGATCTGGAGACTCAGCTTCGGCCGTTGATTGATGCCTACCAGGGGGACGTTGCCATTGTCATCCGTCATCTGGACACGGGCGAGCAGTTTGCCTGGCGAGAAACAGCCGTGCAGCCAACGGCAAGTCTCATCAAACTTCCCGTCATGGTCACGGCGTATCGAAAAGCAGACGCGGGACAGCTGGACCTGACTCGCATGGTGACACTGAAGGATGAAGACAAAGTCCCTGGCTCAGGGATTCTGACGGGGCACTTCTCTTCCGGCCTGACACTTTCGGTTCGCGACTCCATCCGCCTGATGATTCGATACTCCGACAACACCGCAACAAATCTGGTCGTCGATCAGATCAGTCTGCCTGCGACAACGGAAGAAATGACGGCCCTTGGTTATCCGGAGACTCGGCTGCACGCAAAAGTGTACCGAGGCGACACGTCGATTGCCCCGGAACGCAGTCGTCAGTATGGACTCGGCAGCACAACGGCATTGGACATCGTCAACCTGCTCAGCAGCATCCACAAAGAAACCGTTGCGAAGCCCGAGTCCTGCAAAGCCATGATGGAACACCTTCTGGCCTGTGAAGATCGAGGCATGCTTGCAAAGGAACTTCCCGCCGCAACAAAACTCGCGCACAAAACCGGTGCGGTTGGCAACAGCCGCTGTGACGCGGGAATCCTGATGACTCCGAAGGGGCCTATCGCTGTCTGCGTTCTGA
>JAEUII010000091.1 GCA_016795145.1 Planctomycetaceae bacterium | reverse complement strand
AATATGTGGTCTGTCCGGATTGTCTCGATCACGATGAGGAACCGATCCTGCGCGAGTACCCCGGCGTCGCGCCGAAATGGTTTATCCCGTGCCCGGAAAGCGGACGAGTGCAGCTGCGACCGGACGAATTGCAACAGTGGCAATTTGATCTGGAGGCGATTGCGAGAACGATCGCCGGCACGCTGTCGCTCTCGGGGCCTCTAAGCGTCGAGATTCCACAGAAGTTGTGGCGACTGGGCCGAGCTCCGTGGCAGAACAGAACACGGGAAGTCTGGTTGTTGCGAGACACCAAGTCGCTTTCCAGAACCGATCTGAAGTTGGCATTGAAGTCGTCGCGACAGGCGATCGTGCTGACCTATGGTCGAGTTCTTCCAGATCCGCTTTGGAAAACTCGTTCGCCAGCGTTTGTCTTACTGTCGCACGTGTCGCAATGGTGCGACGGAAAATTCAGCATCGACGCGATGCAGCTTCTGGAAGCGGTGCGGGATCAGGATGACATGGTCTGCGAGTCCGTGCCAGCGGAGACCGGACGCGTTTCTTCGAAACGAATCCGTCGACAGGTCAAGGAGGAGATTGCTTCGATGCTGACAGACGAAGCGATGGTGGCTGCGTATTTTCAGCATGGGTCTGTACGGCTGGCTGCAGAAGCTCTGTCCATCCAGACCAAGTCGGAGATTTCGAAAGACAAGGTTTATCGAGCACTGAAACGCAGTGGTGTCGAAATCAAGGCTCCCGCCAACCACAACAGTTGTTCAGTGCGACGCACTGTCGCGTCGCAGCGCTGCGACAACCGAAACATTATGTCCACCTCAACCGATACCGTTGACTGGTAATAAGTTACATCGCCGTCGCGGCTGAATTGTCGGCCGCGACGGCGTCCCAAAACGCGACACCGCGGCTGCCGTCTGAAGGCCGCCGAGGCCATCACCCGAGGGTCAGTCGCGTTGTGATTCTGTTGATGGGGAAGGGAACCATCGCACGACGCATTCCGCCAGTTTTGGCGGCTTTCGAAGGTGTCTGCTTCCGGCCTCAGAATCATGAATGCAAGCGTCCCTTGCACCAGAGGCGTTTCTCTCCAAATACGCACGTGCCGCAGTTCGCAGCAAAGCATGCCGACTGTCCTGCTGTCCAGGATTCAAACGCCAGGAACAGCCGGACCTTGAGCAGGAACTGTGGGTCGCTCTCTTCGCACAGATCGCAAAATTCGATCCGCAGCGAGCATCGATTGACACATTCGTCGAATGCGTTCTCAGCACGAAAGTGTTCATGCTGATCCGAGAACGTCGACGTGAGAAACGTCAGCCAGTTCAGCATGCACGCCGACCAGGTCAGAACACCGAACCACCCGGCGATGCGTTTGCTGCTGAGATGACCGAAGACGACGACCAACGTCGCTGTACGGAATCTCATGAGGCTCGTCTGCGACACTCTGAAGATTGCCAGGCAATCCAGTTTGTCATGAACCAGCTGCCATCTGAGCTGCAGGCGATCTGTCGCAGTCTCATGGTCTTACCGGCCGCTGCTGCCTCCCGCGAACTGGGCATTTCTCGCCGACAGCTGCGTCGCGCCGTGGAAGATGTCCGCGCTCATTTCACGAATGCTGGCTTCGAAGAATAGCGAACAAAAGCGGACAGACGCCGTCCGCACGGCATACATCACCTACGTCCCTTCAACACAAAACAAACACCTCTTCACATCCTCTGAAAGGATCGATCCTAATGACACTTCTCAAATCCATTCAACGCGGCAAACAGCCACTGCCCCCGCGTCTCGTGCTCTACGGCACAGAAGGCATCGGCAAATCCACCTTTGGCTCGCAGTGCCCAGCACCAGTCTTCATTCAGACCGAAGACGGCCTGGCGGAGATTGACTGCGACAAGTTTCCACTCGCTACGTCGTTCGATGACGTCGTCGGATATCTCAACACGCTGCTGACCGAGCCGCATGAATATCAGACCGTCGTCATTGATTCGCTCGACTGGCTGGAGCGACTGATCTGGGACGACCTCTGCCGACAGCACAATGTCAGCAGCATTGAAAAGGTCGATGGCGGCTACGCGAAGGGCTACACGCATGCCCTGACCCATTGGCGACATCTGCTCAGCCTGCTGAATCGTCTGCGACTGGAACGCGGCATGGTCGTGCTGTGTATCGCTCATGCTCGGATCGAGAAATTCGAAGATCCGGAAGCGACCGCTTACGACCGCTATTCGCCTCGACTGCACAAACATGCGTGCAGCCTCGTGTGTGAATGGGCAGACGCCGTGATGTTTGCGACTCGCAAAATCCGTGTGCAAACCGAAGACGCCGGATTCAATCGCAAACGCGGCGTCGCCTTTGGCATCGGCAAAGACGGTGGCGAACGCGTGCTCCGCACGATCGGTGGCCCGTCCTGCGTGGCCAAGAACCGTTTCTCTCTGCCTGAACAACTTCCTCTGTCGTGGCCGGCCTTCATGGCGGCCTTTACGGGAACAGTGAGTTCCGTCAGGGAGGGGCAAGCCTAGGTCTGGCGCGCTGTGGCATGGCACAGAACAGCAATTCTGATCAACAACGTTTCATCAAACATCAACACAGTTCAGGAGAAAAGAAATGGCGTCATTAAACGGATTCAATGCGGAGGAAGTCGAACCAGCAGCGAAATTCGATCCGATTCCCGCTGGTCGCTATCAGGCCATCATCACGGACTCGGAGCAGAAGCCCACGAAGGCCGGCACAGGACACTACCTGCAGCTGACCTTCCAGATTCAGGAGGGAACCTACAAGGGCCGGATCCTGTGGGCTCGACTGAATCTCGACAATCCGAACGCCACAGCCGTGCAGATTGCTCGTGCGGAACTGTCAGCGATCTGCCGTGCCGTCGGAGTGACGGCACCGGGTGATTCGGTCGAACTGCACAATCTCCCGCTGATGATCACGGTCAAGGTCCGGCGACGCGTGGATACGGGCGATCTGCAGAACGAAATCGGCGGCTATTCGTCCCGAAGTGAGAAATCCACGCCAGCATCAGCAACGCAGAGCAAAAAGGACACGCCTCCCTGGCAACGCACGAGCCAGGCAGGCTGATCCCC
>JAEUII010000089.1 GCA_016795145.1 Planctomycetaceae bacterium | reverse complement strand
TAACGCTGACCGATCCAATAGCCGACGAGTCGTTCACCGTCCTGAATCCAGCTCCCAATGTGGCCGACAACCGTATCATCAACGGTCACCGACATGGTCACGAGCTCCGAGTTACTCAACAGCCTGTCCCAGTGAGCCATGAAAGCGTCATGGTCCCTCGCAGGGAACCCGGCCATCTCAACCGCTTCCGGCTCACACTGAAATTCATACAGCGCCGGAAGATCCTCACGACAGACCGCCCGAAGCCGAACCCTGCCTGGATCAATCCTCTGCGAATTCTGATGGCCAGATTTATTCAACGGTCATACCCTCAGCAGAGACGCCACAGAGGAGCAACAGAGTCAAAGAGATTAGGATTACCATGATGATTATGATTAAGAGAATCGCGATCAAACGATCCCTCGCTCACGCCACGGGTTAAGATCCCCAACGCCGCGCCATCAACCAAGAACCACGAACCAAGAACCAAGAACGAAGCACCAACAACCTCCCCTCCCGCGCACGAAGGCGCGGGAGGGGTCGAACGAGCGCCAGCGATGTTCGGGGGAGGGCCCCCGCAGCGTTGGTTCAATGGTTAATGGAAAATGAAAAATGCAAAACGGCCACCCCAACCAAGAACCAAGAACCAACGCCCCCCATCCGGCATCATTCCCTTAGGTGTGCGGATGGCCAGTTCGATTGCGGAAGGCAAATGGAACGGTAATCTCCCGTGTCGCAGTTCGCCAGCCGGCGGGATGGCGAAGGCCTGCAACTTCAACTGTCTCTGTGAACACGGGAGAACTGCTTATGTCGCGTCTCACTCGGTGGCTGCATGGTTTGAGTCAGGTTGGGCTTCGTCAGAGCATGACAGCAAGACGCCGGCGGCAACGAGTCGGCCTGGAGCAACTGGAAGATCGCGTGTTGCTGGCTGCGCGTATGGCTCCCAGCGAAATCCTGGTGCAGTATCGTCCCGATGCCACGGACCTCGTTCGCGCGAATGCTCGCAGTGTTGGCGGTGGAGTCCTCGCGGAACAGATTCATACGCGAGTGATGACGGCTGCCGGACAGGGAGTCCTCGAACGCATCACGCTGCCGGCCGGGATGTCGACTGACGCGGCGCTGGCGATGTACCGCAACAACCCTCTCGTGCAGTATGCGGAACCAAACTGGACGTACACAGCTTCGTACGTCAGCAACGATCCCTATTACACGACCAGTAGTCGCCTGTGGGGGATGTACAGCGATGATTCACCAGCTTCCGTTGGTCCCACCGGCACAACCAACTCCTTCGGCAGTCAGGCTGAAGAAGCATGGGATGCCGGCTTCGTTGGTTCGGACAACGTCTATGTCGGGATCATCGATGAAGGCTTCGAGTATTCTCATCCGGACCTCGTCGATAATGCCTGGACCAACCCGTTTGATGCACCGGATGGAATCGACAATGATGGCAACGGCTACATTGACGACATTCACGGATGGGACTTCTTCAGCAACGACAACAGCGTGTATGACGGAACAGGCGATGACCACGGCACGCACGTCGCCGGAACGATCGGAGCTTCCGGAGGAAACGGAGTTGGCGTGGCCGGAGTGAACTGGAACATCACGATGATCTCGACGAAGTTCCTCGGCCCCAACGGCGGCTCAACATCCGGCGCCGTTCAGGCTCTGGACTACCTGACCGACATGAAAGTGCGGCACGGCATCAATATCGTCGCCAGCAATAACTCGTGGGGCGGAGGAGGGTTTTCACAGGCGCTGCTGGATGCCATCAATCGCGCGGCGAACCAGGGCATTCTGTTCATCGCAGCGGCCGGCAACTCCAATGTGAACAATGATACGACGGCAAGCTATCCCTCAAACTACAGCACTGTCAGCGGTGCGGGCTATGAGGCTGTCGTGGCGGTCGCTGCGATCGACAGCGCCGGGGCCAAAGCCAGCTTTTCCAGCTACGGCGCGACGACAGTCGATATCGGTGCACCCGGAGTTTCCATCAATTCGACTCTGCCTTCCGGCACATACGGTTCCTACAGCGGCACGTCGATGGCCACACCGCATGTCACCGGAGCTGTCGCGCTGTACGCCGCGGCAAATCCAGGTGCGACGGCAAGCCAGATTCGCACGGCATTGCTGAACACGGCAACGCCAACAGCCTCGTTGAACGGAATCACGGCCACCGGCGGACGTTTGAACGTGAGTGCTTTGATGGGGGCTGTTCCAACGCCTTCGCTGGCGATCAGCAATGTCACTGTGACGGAAGGGAACTCCGGGACGACAGCGGCAACCTTCACTGTTACCCTGTCGATGGTGTCCACTGGGACCGTCACCGTGAACTTCGCGACGTCCGACGGAACCGCGGTCAGCACCAGCGACTACGTATCCAATTCGGGATCACTGACGTTCGCCCCTGGCGAAACTGCAAAGACGATTGATGTCACAATCAATGGTGACACGACTGTCGAATCCAGCGAGACATTTCTTGTCACTCTGAGCGGTGCGTCCGGAGCAACGCTGGCGGACAGCGAAGGCGTCGGCACGATTCAGAACGATGATACGCCTCCGGTTCCAGCGATCTCGATTGGTGATGTTTCCGTTGTGGAAGGGAATCGCAATTCCAAGCGAATGACATTCACGATCGTGCTGTCTGCTGCTTCATCACAGTCCACAACCGTGAGGTATGCTACGGCGAACGGCACTGCGACGTCCGGCTCTGACTATTCGTCTGCCTCCGGGACCGCTCGAATTTCGGCCGGCCGAACTTCGACGACGATCAGCGTCACGATTTTCGGTGACCGAACCGTGGAGCTGAATGAAACTCTGTTTGTCAATTTGTCGAACCCGGTCAATGCGACCATCGCAGACAACCAGGCCGTCGGCACGATCGTCAATGATGATGGCGGCGGGCTGGGAGTCAACGGGCAGGGAGACACAATTCGAGCGACGGTTGTCCGTGAATTGTCCAGCCTGATCGATGAAATCGGAACACTCACTCTGTCGACCGGTGCGAAGAATTCTCTCATCAACACGCTCAGTCGTGCACGAAGTGCCACGGAATGGCTGCAACCTCGATTGGCATCCAATGCGATTGACGATGCCATTTCGCAGATCGAACAGCTACAACGCTCCCGTCGAATTGACGGAATTGTTGGGGATTTATTGATCGCAGACCTGCTCAGCCTGCTTCCGTCTCTCGGGAGAAACTGAGAAGATTAACCCCCAATAGCGATCCCCCATCGGTTCGCTGACATGTGCTGACACTGGTGCGAACACCTTCCCCGCGAATGCCGCTGACTCAATGTCAGCGGCATTTTTTGTTTGCTGTGGTGGCTTGGCCGAGTCGCCTTCGTGGTCACGCAGCTCAGGATTCTCTATCGTTGAGTTCGTGCTCGAATGACAAAGAGACGGCCGAACGGGCGGAAAGCCAGAACGGGCTGCAATGCTCGTCTGTTTCTGCTTCAGACGGCATGCGGAAATCACTCTTCGGCGGAGATCACCAGATGAGACACACATGGGTTCTGACCGTTGTCTGTTCCTTGCTCCAAACCGGCACTGCATTCGCTACCGACCCGGCACAGAAAGACATTTCATCGCTGATCGCTCCGGTCATTCAGGCGAACAATGTTCCAGGCATGGCCGCCACCGTGATTCAGAGTGGTGAGATTGTCCGCGTCGGTGCCGCTGGCGTTCGGACTCGAGGCAAGTTGGAAAACGTCACGGTCGCGGATCGCTTTCATATTGGCTCCGACACCAAAGCAATGACCGCGATGCTGTGTGGCATTCTGGTGGATGAGGGAAAGCTGAAGTGGGATCAGACGATTGGTGAGACGTTTCCGGAGCTTTCGAAGACGATGGATCCGCAGTATCGGACTGTCACGCTGGAACAGCTGCTGACGAATCGTGGAGGAGCCCCGGAACAACTGATGAAGGACAACCTCTGGGCAAGAGTCTGGCAGCAGCAAGGGACGCCGACGGAAGCTCGCCACTTTCTGCTGACGGAGGTCACATCGAAGCCGCCTGAAGCTGCACCAGGGGAGAAGTTCATTTATTCGAACGCAGGATTTTCCATCGCCGGGCATATGGCGGAGAAAGTCACGGGAAAATCGTGGGAAGATCTGATTCGCGAACGAATCTTTGTGCCTTTGAAGATGACCAACAGCGGTTTCGGGGCTCCCGGAACCAGTCGGAAGAATGATCAGCCTCGAGGACATGAGGCGAGCGGAATCGCGATTGAGCCGGATTCGAAGTCTCCTCCTGCGGACAATCCAGTGGCCATCGGACCGGCCGGCAGTGTTCACTGTTCGATTGAAGACTGGGCCAGGTTCGTGATGGTTTATCTTCCCTCTTCAAAGACGAAACTGGTCAAACCAGAAACCCTGACGAAACTTCAGACGCCGGTTCCCGGTCCGATGAACTACGCGATGGGATGGAGAGTCCTGAACAATCAACCGTGGGCCAACGGCCCGGCTCTCACGCACGCCGGCAGTAACACAATGTGGTACGCCGTCGCCTGGATCGCCCCAAAGCGAGACTTCGCCGTACTGGTCGCCTGCAACCAGGCCAATCCCAAAGCCTGCAACGACGCCGTGCTCGCGATTATTGGGGATCATTTCAACGGGGCGAAGAAGTAGGTCCTTTCTGCCGGAAAGGACATTCGCCGCCAGGCGAACCTGTTCTTGCATGAACATGATGCCAAGGCTGTTCCATTGCGGGAACACGCACGGTTGATGCCGTAGCTCCACGTTCATCATCTGTGGCAATGGCACCGCACCCGGTCGCAGGTCGCGGCGAGGCCGCGAGGTGCCGCTCGGCAAGCGTCACCTACAGTAGGTCCTTTCTGCCGGAAAGGACTTTCGCCGCCAGGCGAACCTGTTCTTGCATGAACATGATGCCAAAGCTGTTCCATTGCGGGACACGCACCGTTGATGCCGTAGTTCCACGTTGACCAACTGTGGCA
>JAEUII010000287.1 GCA_016795145.1 Planctomycetaceae bacterium | reverse complement strand
CTTCGTGGACCATTCAGCACCAGGGTACGGTCTGGGCGGCGAGTTTTCTCGTTGGCGTTTAGATCTCAAACGCCTGCAACAATGTGGGCGGGAGACCGATTGGCACTACTGCTCATCACTACGGCATTGATCGCCATTTCCGTGGCGTACTTCAACTGCGTCGCCTTTCGCGTCGTGCAGATCGTGGCGTCACGTAGAGACATTGGTCGTTCACTTCGATCTCCGAATGGCCCGCCTCAGCTCAACCTGCGACTGACGTCAGCCATCGTCTCGCTGGCCATGTTCACCGGCCTCGCAGGCAATGCGGACGCTCAGCAGCCGGGCCCATGGAAAGTGGCGGAACGTCACGGCGACGCGGAACTCTATTCAGAAGTCGCTGTTGATACTCGACGCATCTGGGCAGAGATGGATCAGCTCACAGAAGAACTGGACAAGACCGTCAGCGTGCAACCGAATGGCAAGCCGATCCAGATCGTGATCTACGCCAGTCAGCAGAGTTATCTCCGGAAGCTGGCGACACAAATTCCACAAGCGCGGAATCGAAAGGCGATTTACTATCGCAATGGCGATGTCAGTCAGGTGTATGTGTGGAACAGTCGTTCGCTTATCACAGACCTTCGCCATGAGATGACTCATGTGATTCTGCATCAGCATCTCCCTTTCCTTCCGCTGTGGATTGATGAAGGGTTGGCAGAATTTTTTGAAGAGACTCCCGCGGAACGAACTTCATCTGCGAGAATTTCGGCGGTGAAATGGAAAGCCCGGATGGGAGCAAATCCATCCCTGGGAGATCTGGAATCCCTCCCCGCGGCTGAGGAAATGGATGCGGACGCTTATCGAAACAGCTGGGCATGGTGCAGTTTTCTGCTGAACGAATCTGACGAGTCGCAGAAATTGCTGAAAGACTACCTCGAACAGATCCATCGAGGAGAGGCACCGGGTGCATTAAGTCGCTACGCACAGGCGAACAATCCCGGTTTGCTGATGAGGGCAAACTCCTATTTCAGAAAAATGACGGTTCGGATAATTTCCGACTCAAGTCGTCAATGACTTCTGCCGGAGCGGCCTCTTCGACCCTCCGACAGCCCCTCAGAAATCTCCCCTCTCGATGTCGACAGCCGGACGTGTCGATGCCTGTCTCTCAGTCTGCTGTACTAAAGGACTAGAACCATGTCAGTCTCTCGAAACATTTTCCGTACATGCCTCACCCTGACCCTCGCCGCAGCTCTGACATTCAACCCAACCATGGCAATCGCGGCTGAGCAGTCTGCATCCGCAGTGCAGGACGTCCAGCTTCGTGAAGGCGGCACTCTGACAACTCGCGTTGTGGACCTGCAGGGCAACCCAGTCCATGGCGAACAGGTCATGATTGAATTCAAAGGCAAGCAGATCGCTTCAGCGGTCAGTGATGAAAATGGCTTCGTCGCGATTTCCGGACTTCGCCCAGGGCTGCATAGCATCGTGACTCCGATGGGAGCCACAGCGTGCCGCTTCTGGACCGAAGGTGCTGCTCCTCCGTCAGCCGTCGATGTTCCGGCCGTGGTTTCAGACGCGGAAGTCATTCGCGGACAGTTTGGTGCCTTCAATCTTCCGATGGTTGTCTACGCCGGCGTCTCAATCGCCGCACTGATCGTGGCTCTCGAAGCTCATAACGACTCAGAAGACCTGGAAGACGCGAACGCCGCACTGGCTCGCCGAGTCGAAGCGCTGGAAAACGCGAGCCCATAATATCGTCGAACGAAGAACGGCCGAATTCCTGAGTCATGACTGAGTGCTCAGGAATTGTCGTCGCATGGAGACGGGCCCGTGCTGCATCCGCGGACGTTCTTTCGATAAGAGTGAGAGACTCTTATCACACGATCAAATCAAACGGCTCGATATCGCCTTGAGAAAACTCATTGCGATATCGAGCCGGTTTGCGTTTTTAGTGATCAGTGGTCAGTTTTCAGTTTTCAGTGTTCAGGCGCGATTCACTGAAACTCCCGGCGATTTCTGCTGACCATTCACCAACGATCGTTTAATGGGCAGCACACATCTCCCGTCCCTCGCTGCGACTATTTTCCGTCAACCATCTTCTGTCCGACCAAATCTCCCCCCCCTCCAACAACCAAGAACGAAGAACGAAGAACCAGGAACCCAAAAACCTAAAACGGAAAACGCTCATCCACCTTCGACTGAGCCAGGTCTACCAGAAAGCCACCAAGCCGTTCGACCATGATCTCCATCAGCTTTGCTCCTTTTTCGGCGGTTGCTCCGTGAGGATTCCCGGAGCCTGTATTTGTCGTCAGGAGATGCCATGGTCGAGTGATCGACACCCAGCCGCGATTCACGGCGTCAAATCGAGTCGACCGAGTTGTGCCATCATCGGCGGCCAGAGTGCCATCGTCATGCTGCTTCACCAGATGTCCGAAGCATGCGAGTCCGAGTGATGTTTCCACTTCGCCGGCATGGTCATCCGCTTCCTGAAAAATGTCCTTCTTGACGTCTGCAATCAGGCCACGAAACCAGTCGCACAGAAACAGCTGCACGCGAGTCTTTCCGTGAAGTTCACGAAGCAGCGGCTTGAACTCATTGCCACCATGACTGTTCAAAATCACAAGCTTCAGGATGCCATGACCTTCCAGGCTCTCCACCAGATCCTGAATAACTCGAGCCAGCGTCGACGGATTCAGGTTCATTGAGAGTCGACACTGATTCTGATTTGTCTCCGTGCCGTACGGAATCGCCGGCAGCATCACCACCTTCGCACCACGCTGCCATGCTAGCTGACACGCTCCGGAAGAAATCGCTTCAGCCTCGAACGTGTCGGTTCCATAGGGCAAATGCAGATTGTGAGGTTCCGTGGCTCCCATCGGAAGAACCGCCACGTCATAAGCACAGTGCTTCACATGAGCATAATTGGTTTCGGACAGAATCCACGGTCGCATGGGGATGCCAGTCTGTTCATGCCACTTGTTCGGGGAAGAATCGCAATCTGGTTCGCAGTGTGATTCATGGAATCAATCTGTCCAGTAAGCACAGGTGAAACCATAGTCGTGGTTCGCTCCGCCGAACCAGGCGCCGCCACCTGGGAATCCCAGCGGAAATCACGGTTGTCTCAATACACCGGCACCTGGCAATCGGTCATGCACTCAACAGCTTCCGGCGCCTGCGGCACACGCACTTCGTACGTGCTACCCACATTGTAGAACGGCTGTCCTCAGCCGTTTGCGACTTGAGTTTCCTGAAAAGCGATTGAGGACAATCGCTCTGCACTGGGTACTTTCGGCCGGAAAGCACTCTGAAATGTAAAGGCCTGAATGGCCGATACAACCTGTTGGACTGAACGCGTCAGTGTGTCAACCCTTCGGGCCTTGTGGACAGACTTGAGCAATGTTTCCGGTGGCTTACGCACACCGGCAGGGGTTGTGACGGCCTGTTGGGCCTTAATCGCAATCAAGGGACCATGCCGCATGCAGACAATACAGGATGATGTGGGAGCGCGTGGTTCGGCGGAGCGAACCGCGACTATAGGGACTGCGACGTTGGGGAACTGCGGAATCCTGGATTGACAAGGATTGGCGTCCGGGGACACTTCCCGCTTTCCTTTGATTCGCCGCTCCCTTATTTCATCGAAGCGGTTTTGGTTACTGAAGGTTTCTCACATGGTTCGGGATTTTACGACGGAAAGTCTGACTCACGATCCCATCCACGGTTACATCCCATTCATCTCACGCGTTGGCCTGCCATCGGGCGAAGCGGCCGAGCAGGATCTGATTGATCATCCGTGGGTGCAGCGACTGCGTCAAATTCATCAGCTGCAAACGGCGTGGTGGGTGTTTCCATCGGCCGAACATATGCGATTTCAGCATGTCCTTGGTGTGATGCACCTGGGGTCCGTTACCGTCAATGCGTGGTATGATTCGCTGAGCGATGTGAATCGTAATGTTCCCTCCCGAGCCTATGTTGAAAGTCTCGTTCGGATTGCCGGTCTGCTGCACGATGTCGGACACGGGCCCTTCGGGCATTTCTTCGATGATCATTACCTGGAACAGTTCGGTCTGACTCACGAAGACATCGGCGGCCACATCATTGAGCATGAACTTGGCGACATCATTCGCCGCATTCGTCGCAATCCGAATGGCAAGCTTCAGGCTCTGGAAGAACTGGATCCGGTTCAGGTTTCGTTTCTGATTCGAAGGCCTTCGGGACGACCGGAAGATTCGGAAGGACATCCGGACTGGCTGCGAAAACTTCGCTCACTGTTCAGCGGAATTTACACGGTCGACAACATGGACTTTGTCCTCCGCGATGCCTACATGTCCGGCTACAACACTCGGGCGTTCGATATTTCGCGTCTGATTCATTATTCGTTCTTCACCGAGAACGGGCTCACGATTCACTCGCGCGGGTTGCCGACGCTGATTAACTTCATCGAAACGCGAGCCAATCTGTTTCGTACGATTTACTTCCATCGCACGGTGCGAGGAATCGACATTGCTCTGGAGCAGTACTTCACGGAAACGATGAAGCGACTGTTCCCCGGAAACCCGCTCGAACATCTGGCGGCCTATCAGGGTCTGACGGAAACATCCTTCCTTGTCGATGTGTCTCGCTGGGCGTCCAGCTCTGATCCTACTCTGCGAGAACTCGGGCAGCACTGGCGCGACATTATCAACCGCAAAGAAATGTGGCGGATGGCCTGTGAGCGCACGATGCATTTCCACAGTGGTCAGGCGGAGAGTACGACGATCTTCTCCGAACCGGACCTTGTGGAACGTCGAGTGCGTGACGCGTTGCCGAAACCGCTGCGAGACATCCCGCTGCGAATCGATGTGGCTCGGCACTACCACCGGCCCAGCGCAAGGAAGCCAGCGGGAAAACAGAATTATTGGTACGACCCGGCCAGCGGATTATCCCATGTACTGGATGATGATGAATTGTTCCGCAATCTTCCCACGAGCTTTCTGATCTTTCGTATCTACAGTCGTGATCACCAGTACGATCGCGAGCTGAATGCGGCGTTGCAGAAAGTCGCTGGAGGATCGGGCGGCGACACGAAAACGAATATGTGATCATCCCGATGATGCGACTTTCCTGGCTCTCCATGGTCTTCGGGCTGGCAGCGTTTTTGCTGTCGGCTTCGATGATCAATCATGGGCTGGTTGAGTCGTCTTTGCCGGCAGGACCGGGACTGACGCTGGATGAATCCTTCAACATCGATCAGGGAGTTTACCTGGCCGATGCGATTGGCGACCATGGGCCGCTGCTGTTCGCTCCGGAGACAGCTCGCAAGGTCTTCGGGGCAAAACGATTTCTTCCGGATCATCCGCCGCTGGGACGTGTCTGGCTGGGGATTGTGCACCAGGCCACGTCATGGTTTGTGCCTGGGTCCGAATCCACCGTGTACAACGTTCCCGCCGCGCGACTTGGCTCATGCCTGGCGTTGGCGTTCATGGTGATTCTGCTGACGGAGTATTCCTTTCGAGTTCGCGGCACAGCAGCGGCGCTGGGTGCAGGACTGATGCTGCTCGGCATGCCTCACCTTGTCGGCCATGCTCGCCTTGCCGCGCTGGAATCGTGTACGAATCTTGCGTGGGTCGTGGCACTATTGCCGCTGCTCAGCTGGTGGACCTCGGATCGTGCGCCGACGAATCGACAGGCGATCTTGAGTGGAGTCTGCTGGGGACTGCTGCTGCTAACCAAAGTTCAGGGCATTCTTCTGCCGCCAGCAATTCTGATTTGGGCAGTGTTGCGGTTCAGAGAGCAGGCGATTCGTCCGCTGCTACTTTGGGGCATTGCCGGAGCGATCGTGTTCTTCGTTGGCTGGCCCTGGCTTTGGCAGGATCCTGTGGGTCACACGCTCAGGTTCCTGGGGCGAACAACGGACCGTCAGACTTTGTACTGCTGGTACTTTGGAGAACGTTACGCCGACAAACTTGTGCCGTGGCATTTTCCGTTCGTGACGTTGCTGTTCAGTTTTCCGGCTTGGTGGATCATCAGTCTGTTGCTTCGCATTCGTCAGAGACTGGCAGCACCCGAACAGCTGATGTTGTTAAGCAGCCTGATTCCGTTGTGTGTGTTTGCGTTCCCTGGCATTCCGGTCTACGACGGGACTCGACTGTTTCTGATCGTCATGCCAGCATGTGCCATGATCGCGGGGCGAGGATTCGAAACGGTTTGGAATCTGCAACTTGCCGCCAGGGCCTCACATCTTGTTCGTGCGGTCACGGTCAGCGCACTGGCAGTGATTCCTTTGGCGTGGACGATGCAGCCGTTTGCCATTAACCAGTATGGCGTGGTTTGCGGAGGAAACCGCGGTGCCGCCCGTCTTGGCATGGAAGCCTGCTATTGGTCGGATGCGTTGAACTCAGAGTTCTGGAAGCAGATTCCCGAAGGAACCACTCTGGCCGTTGCCCCCGTCAGCCATCAGTTTCAATTGAGCGACCTGGAAAGCCTCGTCCCCATCATCTCGCAGCGCCGCATCAAACTGGTTCCGTACTTCTACGAAGAAGATAAGTCGGACCATGACCTGTTGCTGATTCACCGGCTCGCTGACCTTCGACCGGAACTGCAGGCGGATCCACCTGGAACCGAACGGCTGATGACGTTCCAGCAGTCTGGTGTCATCTGTGCTCGAGTGCTGCGTCGAAAGAGCCGGTCGCTGCTGAATGAGTGAGCCGCAAAGTGCTATTTGCGGGTGAATGTCAGAAAAACACGTGGAAAAACACCAGCGTCTGTCGTAGTGCGGCCCAGTTGTTGACTCATTCAACAAGCTGCCAGACGGCGCTCTGCCACAGGTTCTGTAATTTACTTCGCAGGAACAACGGATTCGACGTACAGTCCTGAGCGAACATCCCGTCCTTCTCCGGTCTCTATGGGTTTTGCTATGGTTGCTCGACGCTTTCGCACGCGTGTTCCAGCGCTCGGCCTTCTGCTGACGATGCTGGCAGTTTCGAATGGATGTCGGCAGGAAGCGGGACCTGCCAAGCCGGTTGCGACCGGGACGGAAGGGGAGTCCACAACAGAGACTTCTGTCAAAGCCACACCTGAAAGCGTGCGAGAATGGCTGACGATGCACAATCGCGGCGTGGCTCATCTTGAAAACAAAGAATGGGCGGATGCAGAGACGCAGCTTTCGAAGCTTGCAGAAGCGTTGTCGACCAATTTGCCCGCAGCCAGAAATCTGGCAGTGAGCCGCGTCTTTTCGCTGGTTGACCGAGCGACTCCGTTCGACCGATCGAAGGCTCCGGAGAAAGTCCAGGCAGCGATTGAACGTGCGAATGATGCGGTGAAAAAGTTTGCTTCACTGGCAACCGACAATCAGGACAAGGCCGTCGCTGCTCTCCTGGCCGGCAAGCTTGCGGCATTCGAAGACAGTTCCGAAAAACCTCGCATGGATGAAGCGATCAAATCGTTTCGCGAAGCTGCCTCGCTGTCTGGCGACAAGCCTGAAATGTTGTACGCCTTTGCCGTTGCGATGGAAGGCCATCGAGAATACTCCGAATCCGCGGAGCTGATCGAACTGTTTCAGAAGATCTTTGAGCTGGCTCCTGACAACCTGATGGTCCTGAACAAGCTCCTGGAAAAGCAGGCGATGGGGCTGACTTCCGATGACGCAAAGACGAAAGCTGTTGCGGCGAATCTGTCGAAGACACTCGAACGAGCCGCCGTCCTGCTGGAACCTCTGCGAGCTTCGATTCTGAAACAGCGCAGGCAGGATATTGTGGAGTTGATCCAGAAGGGACTTGCCAAGGCCACGCCGGAAAACCCATCGCCGCTCATTAGTCCGGCGATGCTCACCAAGAATCTTGTGCTTCCGGAGTTGTCGACTCAGGTTGACCAACGTCGCATTGATTTGAACCTGCTGGAGTATCTGACTGTCGACCTGGTTCCTTCTTTGAATCTGCCGGACGATGTGCGAACGGCCGTGTTCGGAAAGACTGAGCCAACTGTGCTGCAGAAGTTCACAGTGGCCGATGCGGCCGCGTTGCCGGCTCTTGAGTCGGTCTCCAATGTTCATGTGGCCGATATTAACCTGGACGGTCGCGATGACCTGGTTGCATTGGTGTCTGGGCGAGTTGTTGTGCATCAGCGAACGGCCGAAGGTGGATGGTCTTCGTTGTGTGAATCGGCAGAAGGCGGACCGGTCAGCAACCGATTTCTTCTGGCCGATCTGGATCGCGACTTTGATCGTCAGACTCTTGGAGACATCAAAGTTCCTCTTGTCGTCGCCGATCGAAATGGTGATCGCAAAGTGCTGCCTGAGCTCGCCGGCAAGCAGAGATGGTTTGATGCGGATCCGGACGTTGTGGCGTGGAGCCGCGATTCTGTGAATGTCTTTCTGAATGAACTGAACGGTGACCAACGGACTTTGACCCCCATCGAGATGCCAGGCAACATCACGGGAATCAATGATGTGACCGTCGCAGACCTGGAAGCTGATGGTGACCTCGATCTGATCGTTGCGACAGATTCCGGAATTACACTGCTTCGAAGTTTGAATGGAAAGACGTTCGAACCCATCACGGAGGGAGTCGCCAGTCCTGCTCATGCGATTAAGGCTGTGTTCGCGGTCGACTGGAATCGTGACATGGCGATGGATGTTGTCGGAGTCAGTCCTGAAGGTGATTCCGGCTGGATGCAGAACATGCTGCATTCACGATTCCGTTGGATCGCTGGCGCGAAAACGGGAACTCCTGCTGAGGATCTGATTGTTGATCACCTCAACATGGATGGTCCGTGGGACGCGCTGACCACTGGCACGGGCGGAACAAGTGTCTGGCTGCCGCCGAATGGCGACCGGATGGAAGACATCAAAGCCACGTCGGTCTCGACGGCACCGGGCAGTCAGTTGCTGCGAGCGGACTTTGACAACGACGGACATTCGGATGTGCTGGTCATTCATGCAACGAAAGCAACGCTCCTGCGCGGGGCTGCGAACGGAACGTTTGAAGATCTGACAACGCTTCTTCCGGAGGAAACGGGTTGTGTGGCCGCCGAGGCTGCGGATCTGGATGAAGACGGTGACCTCGATCTCATCCTGGTCGCCGAGTCAGGCGCCATTTCACTGCTGACGAACAATGGCGGCAATGCCAACGAATGGACCGACGTGGTCACTCGTGCGATTGGCGATGATCCGCAGTTCCCATCAAACCGCGTCAACATGTATGGCATCGGAGCCATCATCGAAGCTCGAACCGGTGAACAATGGCAGTCCCATCCCGTCGAAGGTCCTCGAACGCATCTGGGTCTTGGCAAAGCGAAGCAAATGGATTCTGTGCGAGTCATCTGGACCGACGGCATTCCGCAGAATCTGACCGGCGTGCAGTTCCTGAAGTCTCGTCTGGGAGTTCTCGCGCCGCAGATTCTGATTGGATCCTGTCCGTACATTTACACATGGAACGGCAAGGAGTTTCAGTTCTTCAGTGACTGTCTCTGGGCTGCTCCAATCGGTCTGGTTCAGGCAAACGGCGATTTCGCGCCGACTCGTGAATGGGAAAATCTGCTGATTCCAGGCGAGATGCTGCAGCCGAAGGACGGACGCTATGTGATTCAGCTGACGGAAGAGCTTTGGGAAGCGGCTTACTTTGATGAAGTGAAACTGGTGGCCGTCGATCATCCCGCCGATGTCGAAGTCTTTTCGAATGAGAAAGTCGGTTCGCCTCAGATGGCGGCTCATCGAATTCATACCGTGAAGAACAGGCAGCTGCCGGATTCCGTTGTTGATGGACACGGCAACGATCTGCTTCCGGGCTTGAAGGCCGTCGATCAAGACTACGTTCAGGCGTTTCGTGGTCGCCGCATGCAGGGACTGACGGATGAGTGGACGATGGAGTTCCATCTGCAGTCCATCCTGGCTCAGAATTCGCCGGTGAAGAACATTCGGCTCGTGCTGATTGGCTGGGTGTTCCCAACTGACACGTCGTTGAATCAGGCGATTCTGCAGAACCCTGATCTCGATCCGCCGTCACCACCATCACTCGAAGTGCTTCAGGCGGATGGGCAGTGGAAGACGGCCATGCCGTTCCTCGGTTTCCCGAGCGGTAAAACAAAGGCGATGGTGATCGATCTGGCGGAAGTTCTTCCGCTGGCCAGCGATCGCATCCGAATTCGATCCAGCATGGAGTTGTACTGGGATGCGGCGTTTTTCATCGTGAACGAAGACGATGCCGAGACGAAACCGATGGACTGTCGCCTTGTCGGCGCGGACCTTCACTACCGAGGATTCTCGCAAAGGACTTATGCCGACACGTCGGTCTTCCGCAACGGTCGCGCACCGGAAGGTTATGACTACTCGAACGTCATCACGGAACCTCGCTGGAGCGAAATGGCCGGTCGGTTCACTCGTTACGGCTCGGTTCAGGAATTGCTGCTCAGCCAGGATGATCAGATGATTGTGATGGGCCCCGGTGATGAAGCCACCGTTGAGTTTCAGGTGCCGGAGACCCCGGTGCCCGAAGGATGGAAGCGCGACTTCATTCTTTACAACGTGGGCTGGGATAAGGACGCCAATCTGGCAACGGTTTACGGTCAGTCGTCCGAGCCTTACCCGTTCAAAGAGATGGGGCAGTATCCCGGCACACCCGACCAGATGGGTCCAACGACGCCGGAGTACCTGAACTATCTGAAGACGTATCAGACTCGCGAGTATCCGCGATTCCAATTCCGCGATGCTGTCAGACTTCAGGTGCAGTAAGTTTGATGCTTGATCGAAGCTGGCAAAGTCGCGGTTCGCTCCGCCGAACCTGGCGTTTTTCAAGCGCTCACGTCAACCCGCACACTACATCCAGCCACAAATCGCCGTCTCTTGCCACCTGATCATGCAGGGCGTTCTGTTCGCGGAGCGAACAAAACGCATGTCACACGTTTAACGTTGCCAGAGATGTCTCGCGCATCAAACGCTTCGCGAAATCCTGAGCGCGTGGTTCGGCGGAGTGAACCGCGACCTGGGCGCACCTGTTAAAGAACGGCAAGACTAAAGTTCAATCTTCACGGGAGTGACCAGCCCGGTCCGGAGGTCGTAAACTCCTCCAGCCACCATGAGTTCTCCTCGCTTCACCAGTTTGGAAATGACGGGCGACGATTCCGCCAGCAGGATCGCCTGGTTGCGAACGTTCTGTTCAACAGCCAGGTTGAGATCGCCGTTGGACGCCTTGACGGCCGGACGAATGTGCTGGAAGAGTCCGCTGATCTGGCCCGGCACTTCTTCGCCCTTCATCGTCGCCTGAACGGCCCCGCATTGAGTATGTCCGAGCACATAGAGGACTCGCGCACCAAGAACCTGAGTTCCGAATTCCAGGCTGCCGATATTCTCACTGCTTGCGACGTTGCCTGCGATACGAGTGACGAAGATGTCGCCAAATCCCTGGTCGAAGACGATCTCAACAGGCACACGCGAATCCGCACAGCCAAGAAACGCAGCAAAGGGTTTCTGACCTGCCGCCACTTCTTTCACGCGGCCGAGATCACGATGCTCCTCAATCGACTTGCCCTGTGAGAATCGCAGGTTTCCCTCATAGAGTCTCTGGAGCGCATCCTGAGGCGTTTCGATTGGCGCGGACTCCTTTCGTGCCGGTACCGGCGGGATGGTCACAGAAGAGTTATCTGCATTCGCGGTACGATATCGAAACCAGCCCAGGCTGCCACAGCCAGCCGCGGCCAGAAACTGTCCGAGCATTCGGCGGCGATTTGCCCCCTTTGGCGTCTGGTAATCATCGGACTGAATCACTGTTTGAGAACTTTCCATGTGCATCTCCGATAGAGAAGTCGAGGTTTGCAGCATCAGGCACAGAGTAGTCGCGACATCTGATAGTAGATCGGGATCCCTGCGAGCAGGTTGAACGGGAAGGTAATCGCAAGGGCCGATGTCAGATACAAAGTTGGATTCGCTTCAGGCAGCGTCATTCGAACCGCCGGGGGGGCCGCGATGTAGGAAGCACTTGCAGCCATCGTGGCCAGGACTGTGCAGCCACCAACTGACAGCCCGGACAAAGAACCCAGCCATGCTCCAAGAGCACCGTGCAGAAGAGGCATCAGGATGCCGAACCCCAGAAGGAACAAACCCGTTTGTTTCAGATCGTTCAGTCGGGCTCCCGCAGAGAGTCCCATTTCCAGCAGGAACAGTGTCAGCAGGCCTTTGAACAGGCCTTCGAATACCGGCTGCACTGGCTTCCAGCCTTCGACACCGACCGCTGTGCCAATCACAAGGCCACCGACCAGCAGCAGCATGGATCGAGAGGTCAGAAGCTCGTGCATGA
The DNA here is from genome assembly GCA_016795145.1 of Planctomycetaceae bacterium. GTDB lineage: Bacteria > Planctomycetota > Planctomycetia > Planctomycetales > Planctomycetaceae > SXXK01. The sequence goes on along the minus strand of JAEUII010000287.1, from coordinate 26,937 downwards.
CACTCCAGAGGCTTCGGTTTTCGTCGACGCTGCGAGTCGTTCCGTCCGAAGACTGCCGGGAAAGCTGGACCGCCCCGATTGCGAGCGCGATTTGAATTCCCGGTATCTCAAGCAGCGTCAGAAGTGTTGGCATGAAACCCTCTGCGGGTGTGCCGGCGGAGCTGACGAACTGCTGAGCTGCGATGAAGGTCACGGCGGAGACGGATCCGTAGTGAGCCGCGATTCCTGCAGCGTCAGCGACGGAGAATCGCCCGGCTTTCCGAAGGATGAAGTACGCTGTCACGGGTGTGAGGCATCCCAGCAGAAGCGTTGCCATCGCAGGACCGGAGATTTGCCCAAGTGTGCTGTGAGACAGTTCAACACCGCCTTTGAGTCCGAGAGAGAAGAGCAGATAAATGGAGAGAGATGTGTACAGTTCCTTCGGCAGCGAAAGCTCACTGCGGATCACTTTGGCAAAAACACCCAGTGCAAAGGACAGAGTTAACGGTGAAACCAGATTCGTCCTTAAGACATCCCACATACAGCTCTCGGTCTTTCTTTTTTGCGATTCATAAAGCACGAAATATATGTCGCGTTTATGGTATCGCCATTCGTATGTCATGCAAGTGAAGGTTTTGACGGAATTGACCGAATTCCTGGAGCCGGGCTAGAATTCCCGCAGAATCTGCTGTTTCACTATCGAACGGACACAACGTCATGAGTACCCAGCTCCTTCCGATGCTCCTGCTGTTCTCCGCCTGGTCTCAGCATCTGAACGACTGTCTCCTCTCTCCGCAGAACCCAGATTCTTCAGGGAAGAAGGCAGGCGAAGTCGTTGTGCTGTCCGAAGACTGGAGAGACGACAAGCGGCAGCGGACTGTACCCGTTCGGATTTATGCACCAGCAACGGGCGACAAACTTCCGATCATCGTTTTCTCACACGGCCTCGGCGGGTCCCGCGACGGTTACAGCTACCTCGGCCGACACTGGGCTCAGAATGGTTTTGTTGTCGTACATCCCGAGCACGAAGGCAGCGACCGGGATGTTCTGGAACGAGGTGCGGGCGCTGGCAATCTCAAAAAGCTTGAGCAGGCTGCGGCGGACCCGCGCAACGCCATGAATCGTGCTCAGGACGTGCGCTTCGTCATCACTCAGATGATTGACAAGGTTCAGCCGGGAGCGAAGGACTCGACGTCTGTGCTGAAAGGTCGGCTCAACACGGCGAAGATAGGAGCAGCCGGTCACTCTTTTGGTGCTAACACAACCATGCTGGTGTCAGGGCTTCAGGCTGGCCTGCGCATACCGGTCACTGAATCGCAAAAGGATGCCCGCATCGTGGCGGCGGTTGCGATGAGTATTCCGGTGAATCGAATTGCCCCCGAAGCACTCGATCGAATGTATGAAGACGTGCGAATTCCTGTGCTGCACATGACTGGCACGAAGGACTCCAGCCCCATCGATCTGCACGGACCAGAGACACGGCGGCTGCCGTTTGACCACAGTGACAATTCGAATCGAACGCTGATTCTGTTCACGGATGGTGATCATGGCGTCTTCGCGGCTTCGCCCGAGGAAGGGTCCTCACGGCGCAGGATTCTGGACCGACTGCGATCCACGGAAAACTATGCTCCGATGCAGGCAGTGATCCTCGAATCATCGACACACTTCTGGAATTCATGGCTGAAAGATGACAAAGAGTCTGCGGCGTGGCTGAAGGAGAAACTCAAGGAACGAGTTGGCCAGCTGGGGACAGTTGAACACCGCGCCGCTGGAGAAAAGTGAGCAATTTCCCTGTGAAAATCAGCGTCTGCGAAATCTCGGACGACTGCTCTTGGCAACCTCGGACCCGTTGATATGATCCGGGTGTTGGGAATTCACCCAACAGTCTGAAGCACAAAAACGGGGTTGTCCCATGCTGGTTCTGAAACGACGAAAAGGCGAAGAAATCTGGATCAATGATGAAATCCGGATCGTGATTGCTCAGGCATCGGACAAAGGATGCACCATCGCAATTGATGCGCCAGCACATTATCGGATTCGACGTGCAGAACTGATGCCACTGGACGGTCCGCCTTCCATGCCGCTGGAAAGTCAGCCACGTCACGGTCGCGCGACTGAACTTGCTTCATCCTGTCATGAGCACGACTACTGATTTAGCAATTGGTCACGCTTTGAGTTTCGGGGTGTGGACCTGGCGAAAGGTGCTAAGACTCTGGGATCTTTAGCAAGATCCACTACCTTCAAAGCTGAAGACACAATTGATTCGTTTGAACTGGCGTACGTTCCTCCGCCAAATGCAAAGAGCCTGGAGTTTGACTCCAGGCTCTTTGTGTTTTCAGCAGCATGAAACGAAGGAACTACTCCTTCTTTGGAGCGTCGCCTTCACCTTCTGCCTGAGGACGGCGTCGGCCACCTTCACCACGGCCTTCGCCGCGACCTTCGCCTTCACCACGACCGCCTCGGCCTTCTCGCATGCGGCTCATTCCGGCTTCCAGTTCGGCCTTATCAAGTGCACCGTCCTTGTTGGTATCGATGGCTTCCATTCGCTCACGCATGAACGGAGGAATCTCTTCGCCGGACAGCTTTCCGTTCTTGTCCGCGTCAGCGCGTTCGAACATCTGAGCCATGAACTCGCCGCCACGGCCTTCTGGTCCGCCGGGGCCGCCACCAAATCCTGCACCGCCACCACCCTGAGCAGCTCGCTCACGGGCAATCGCCATGATCTCTTCTTTGTCCAGCGCGCCGTCGGAGTTCTTATCGCCACGAGCCATCATCGCCTGAAGGCGTTCCGGAATTTCTTCCTTCGACAGCTTGCCGTCTTTGTTGGCGTCGCTGGCCATTAGTCGTTCGACCATCGCTTCCGCGTTTTCACCACCACCGCCGCCTCGGCCTTCTGGTCCGCCGAATCCGCGTCCCATTCCTTCACGTCCCATGCCTTCCATGTTGGGACGCAGCTCTGCCTGATCAAGCTTGCCGTCGTTGTTCTTGTCCAGAGCCTTCAAAGCCGCAACCGCGCCGTCAATTTCTTCAGGCGACAGTTCGCCATTCTTGTCTTTGTCGATCGCTTCAAGGACGGGATTTGGGAATCGACCCCGTCCGCCCTGTCCAAATCCAGGGCCGCCTTCCGGACGACGACCTTCCTGAGGAGGCTGAGCGAAGGCTGACGCAGACATGGCGAGAGTCAAAGTGAAGGCTGCAAGCTTGATGGGCTTCATGAAAATCTCCAGTGGAACAACGGTATCGGAAAGTCACGTGTGACCTTCCCAGCTTCCTATTCCACGCGTTTTCATTCAACACGTGAACGGTCCGGGACAGGCCCCTGCTGGAGTGACGAACACTGACGGCGCAGGAAATCGTCGCGATTTCTCGCAATTTTGTCCAAGGCGTCGTGTTCCTGAGCCGTTTTCCCGGAGCCAGGTCGAATCCCGTACGCTGGTTCCTACTGACTCACGTGACCGCGGTCGTAGCCGGCGGACTCACGTCGTGCACACAACAGGATGGCGCCAAAAGGGATCCACCAGGCGACGTCGTTGGTCAAAATCGTCAGCCCCATGCTCCAGGGCAGCGTTCCCTGAGCCGCGTGCCAGACAAAACCAATCGGGCCGAAGATCTTTCCGAGCAACCCGACCAGAACAATCGGCCAGTGACGAATCGGATTCGTTGCCGCAATCCCGTAGCCGACTCCGTACACACCAACGATCATTCCAACACACTGCCAAATGGCGGGATAATTTGGTTCCTCCATCTCCATCCAGCGAAACGGCAGCAGCGGAAACAGCACGACCAGAGTGCCCCACAGCAGGTTGTAGCCCGCTGCCAGCTACAGGACTCGAGTCATCCAAACGGGAGATCGCCCGGCAGCATCCGATTTCATGGTAGTACTCATCTGAGTGGCCTCGCTGTGTCCTCGCCAATCAACCTCTGGTAGCGGAAGGTCGCAAGCCCTCCGTTTAAGCGGCACCGGACGTTTTCCGCCGTGCCGCTCACTGACTTTCAAACGACATACCGCAGAACGATCCGCCGGATAACCATGTGCCTGTGCACAATGGCACGATGGGCCCACCTGCTAAGCCTGTCTTCCGATCCCTGGAATGCCGGCAAGCATCCCCTTGAAGTCCCCCTACTGATGTCTATCACGTCAGAGTGAACTTTCTGCGGAACCTCCAAAGGTCGTGTGTGGCTGTATTTTCAGGTGGTGGATTGAACGTATGTCAGGCCGCTTTGCCATTGCAGGTGCTACCGGGACAATCGGAAGTCTCCTGGCGGAACGTCTTGTGGCTGCCGGGAATTCCGTGCTTCTTCTGGCGCGGAATGAGGACAAACTTCGATCCCTCGCAGATCGTTTGGGTCAACCATTCGCTGTCTGTGATTTTCAAAGCTCGCAGACCGTGGAGGATCATCTTCGCGGCTTTATCGAATCTTCCGGGACTCTGAACGGAATCGTGAACTGCATTGGTTCCGTGATTCTGAAGCCAGCTCATTCCACATCCGATGACGAATTCCGTCGCACGGTCGAAACGAACCTGTTCTCATCATTCGCCCTTGTTCGTTCAGCGGGAAAACTGATGCGTGAGCAGGGAGGTTCGCTGATCCTGTTTGCCTCCGCTGCCGCCGAAGTTGGAATTCAGAATCACGAGGCGATTGCGGCAGCAAAGGCGGGCGTCATCGGACTCGCTCGTTCAGCCGCAGCGACGTACGCAGCCAGCAACATCCGAGTGAACGTGATCAGCCCGGGTCTTGTTCGCACCGAGATGACTCGACGCATCTGGGAGAATGCGGCTTCTGCAAATGCATCGGCAGCAATGCATGCCCTGGGAAGGCTCGGTGAGCCTTCTGCTATTGTGTCTCTTGCCGAATGGATGTTGAACCCGGCAAATGACTGGATGACGGGACAGGTGATCGGCATGGACGGAGGCCTCGGACACGTTCTTGCTCGACGTTAGTGCTTTGAGGTCATCATGCTGGCGGCACTGATCTTTCCCCATCAGCTTTTCGAAAACCACCCTGCGCTGAGGGACGCTGAAGTCTGCGTGCTGGTGGAAGATCCGCTGTTCTTTCGCCAGTATCGCTTTCATGCTCAGAAGCTCCTTCTGCACCGCGCATCGATGCAGCATTACGCAGGTCAACTTCGTCTGGAGGGACGGCGTGTCTTTACGGTGACCTCCGATGAGTTACTGCGCCATGACGAGGCTGGGCGATTGCTGAAGACTTTCGGTGTGACTCGCGTGCAGTGGACTCAGCTCAATGACGACTGGCTGGAACAGCGATGGCGGTCCAGCCTTGCGGTTCATCAGATTCCCTGCCAGGAACTTGGCGATCCCCATTTTCTGACTCCGAACACCATCTTCGACCAAATGGCGGCCGATCGCCGAAAGTGGTTCTTTACGGACTTCTATGTCGCGCAGAGAAAACGGCTTGGCATTCTGCTGGAATCCGGCGACCGTCCTGTCGGCGGCAAGTGGAGCTTTGATGTCGATAACCGCAAAAAGCTGCCCAAGGACATTGAGATTCCTGACGTTCAATGGCCCGATGCAAAACGTTTCCCTGGCGATACCTCGATGTTGTCAGAGAGCACATCGTATGTTGTCAGCCAGTTTCCCGACCGAATTGGGCAGATCGATGCGTTCCATTATCCGGTGACGCACGAACAGGCTCGACACTGCCTGAAGGACTTTCTTGACCTTCGGTTCTCTGAATTTGGCGTGTACGAAGACGCGATCTCCGCACGCGATGCCGTCCTGTTCCATTCGTTACTGACACCGGCGCTCAACACTGGATTGCTGTCACCTCAGGAAGTTGTCGATGCCGCGATGGAACGAAGCGATGACGTTCCGATGAACTCACTGGAAGGATTCATTCGCCAGGTGATCGGCTGGCGCGAATACATGCGGGGCGTGTACTATCGATTTGGACGTCGGCAGCGGTGCAGCAACTTCTGGGATCATCAGTCTCGACTGCCAGCCAGCTTCTACGATGGGACAACGGGCATCGAACCTGTCGATACGGTGATCCGGCGAGTTCTCAAAACGGGTTACTGTCATCACATCGAACGTCTGATGATCCTCGGGAACTTCATGCTGTTGTGTGAGATCCATCCGGATGATGTGTATCAGTGGTTCATGGAGCTCTTCATCGATGCCTATGACTGGGTCATGGTGCCCAACGTTTATGGAATGAGTCAGTTTGCTGACGGAGGTCGCATCACAACAAAGCCGTACATCAGCGGTTCAAGCTATGTCCTAAGAATGAGCAACTTCCGACGAGGCGACTGGTGTCCAATCTGGGATGCTCTGTACTGGCGATTCATCGACCGTCATCGTAGTTTCTTCGCCGGAAATCCCCGCATGTCTGTGATGGTGAAGCAGCTGGATACGATGGGAACAAAGCTGGAACAGCACCGCAAAATTGCCGACAAGTTCCTGAATACTCTGCATGGCTGAAGCGGCTGCAGTGAGCCCTGAACGCCTGCAAACAGCACTCATCGCATGAGCCTCAAATCAGGTCAGCATCCGCCTGTGCTGATTGTGCCGACTTTTCTGAGGCTAATGACGGCAACGGCGATTTCGAGCGGCCTTAGTAACCGGCGCTGCCGAGTGTTGCCAAAACGCGACATAGGTTTCCATCACTGATTGGAAGTGTTGGAAACCCTGATTGAGACGCTTCACTGAACCTGCGGGATAGCAGGACTCAGCAAACGACTCAGCAGCTCAGAGAGTGTCGCCCCATGGTGATGAAGAACCAGAAGAAGCCGGAAAAGAAATCGATCGCTAAGAAGTCATCGCGCGAAGAATGTCCGCACTGTGTGAGCGGCCCGGAAACTTACGGCTACCTGAAGCGAGGCTGGGTTTATGACGTCGACCTGGCCCGTAAGATCGTGTCCGACGGTCGCGACCCTGTCGAATTGGAAGCGGACGACGTCGAATACTGCGTCGACAACAGTCGAATCTACGAACAGCACCTGGACCACGTCGATCCTCAGTATCCAGGCATTCTCGCTCACCTCTGGGGGCCCGGCGAAAACGGTGCGTGGGAACACGGGCATCTGCTGATCGACGGCAATCACCGAGCCGCCCGCTGTCTGCGCGACGGCATTCCATTCCGAGCTTACCTGCTGACGGAAGATGAAAGCGAAGCGATCCTGCTTCGAGGAACGGATCGCAGCGGGAATGCTCGCGGCTAGTTGTTCTGGATCAACTCCAGAGTATTTCCCGATCACTTCGAATCACTTGCTCATCATTCGGAACCACAGGCGTGGTCTTCGCAACTCCCCAACCCCTCAAGATTCCTCGACTGAGAGATGGCCTGACCGTTCAGGCGATCTCGCAGACTGAGTACGTCATTAAGCGACACGACAGTCGGGAGTACTTCAGCGTCGGGGCTGCGGAAGCCTGGTTCATTCAGCAGCTGCAGGAACAAAAGACCTTCCCTGAAATTGCGAAGTGCTATCAGGAGAAGTTCAACGACTCCGTCACAGAGTCGGACTTCGCGGAATTCCTCGGTGCACTGGACGACATGGGGCTGATTCAAAAAGCTCCGCCAGCCCCGCCGGCACGGACGACGAGTACTCCGGAAAAGACGAATTCGGGGAAGTCAACGCCAACGGCTCGCGGAAACAACACAAGCCCCACGGCAAACAAATCAACCACCACACCATCCGTCCAAAAGTCAGCACCATCGACCAGCAAGGCTGTGGCACCGACTGATCGAACGAAAACCTCAGCAGCAGCTTCCGGGCAAACGACCGCTGCTGCCACTTCAATCAAATCGTCTCGCAAGCGATGGTATTGGCCCGGGGGACAGAATCCTCTGTTCTTCCGCCTGCCACTGTTCGACCCGGATCAGTTTCTTGGCAAGTTAGTACGAGTCGTCCCGTTCATCTGGACGCGTGCCTTCCTGGTTCTGACCGCCTTTGTTGTCGTCGTCGCCTTCTGCGTCATGACCTCACGAGCCTCCGAACTCGCGCTGGGACTGCCGACAACACCCGGCTGGCGCGACGCGATTCTGTTCATTCTGGTCATGGTCGCCTGCACGTCAGCTCATGAAGTCGCGCATGGAGCCACGCTGAAACACTTTGGCGGAGAAGTGCATGACACCGGTCTGCTCTTCATGTTCTTCATGCCCTGTATGTACTGCAACGTTTCGGACGCATGGCTGTTGCCTGACAAATGGAAACGACTGCTGATCACGGCTGCAGGAGGACTCTGCGATCTTTGGGTCTGGGCGCTGGGCGTCTTCATCTGGCGAATTACTCAACCGGGGACTGCAGTTCATCACCTGGCCTTCTTCGCACTGACGATCTGTGGTGGACGAAGTCTGCTGAACTTCAATCCTCTGCTCAGACTGGATGGTTACTACCTTCTGAGCGACTGGCTTTCGATTCCCAATCTGCGAACCCGTTCGCTTGATTACTGGATGGGCCACATGCGCTGGTTTCTCTGGGGAGCCGAGCGACCGCCGTCAGTGCGCGAACGCAGAATCTTCCTGGTGTACGGGTTCATGTGCTGGGTCTTTGCGATCGTTTTTCTGGACATCATTTTCCTTCAGTTCGCAGGTTACTTTGGTGGTCAGTTTGGAGTCACGGGACTGATTCTTGTTTCGATGCTCCTGGCGTATGCGTTACGACGAGTCTTCAAAGGGTTCTTTTCAAGTGAGTTTGCTGCCATGCTGAAATCTCGCCCCAATCGACGATCCACATGGGCAGTTGGCATTCTGGCCATTGCGATTCTGCTGTTTCTTGTGCCTGTGAAGTTCACAGCGTCCGGAAACTTCGAAGTTCGTCCCGGCGGAGTCGTGCAGCTTCATGTTCCCGTCAATGGAACTCTGCAGAACATCCTGGTGGACGATGGCAGTATGGTCGAAGCCGGTCAGGTCGTCGCCGAACTGCGATCTTCATCGCTCGAATCCGACATTACTCGAACCGAAGACGTATTGCGTGAAGTCGAAGCCAATCTGAACCGACTCCGCGCGGGGGCTCGCCCGGAAGAACTGACGGCTCAGAAAGAACGTGTCCGACGTGCCAGGGAATGGTATGAACTCGGCGTCTCCGAGCTGAAAGAGTTTCGTGCCGCATGGGAACAGGAACAGCTGATTCAGCAACACCGTATTAAAGAAGTCATGGCGGAGCTGGAGAACGCACGCGAAGAAATCAAACACTCCGAGCATCTTTATCAACTGGGAGCACTCGCCGGGGCACAGCTCCGGAACGAGCGACTTCAGATCGTGCAGCTGGAATCCCGGCTCTCTCAGGCGCAGGCCACAGCCAATGCACTGCAGGTCGTTGGAATCTCCAGCCGCGAGACAGAAGTCGCCAGTCGGGCTCAGGATCTTGAGCAGGAAGAGGATCGACTGAAGCTGATGCAGGCCGGTAATCGTCCGGAAGAGATTCAGGCTGAAGAAGCGAAGCACGAACGAGTCCTGCATGATCTGGCATATCTCCGAAGCCAGCGAGAAAAACTGGTTCTCAAAGCACCCGCTGCGGGACTGTTCGCATCACCGCGACTGCGAGAACGACTGGGCACCGCAGTGCCTCAGGATTCGGTCTTCGCGACGATTGAACAGCCGGGAACTTCACACGTTGAGATCTTCGTCAGCGAAGACGAAGCGGCCGGAGTCAAGCCGGGGCAGCCCGTGAGTCTGAAGGCGCGATCGTTACCATTCGAAACGTTTGAAGCAACAGTAGAGAGTCTCTCTGCCACAGCGGGAAAGGCCGATGCGCTTGGCCAGAACTATGTCACGGTCCACTGTGAAATTCGCGATCCGGACGGACGTCTGAAATCCGGCATGTCCGGCTTCGGCCGCATCGTCCGAGGCTGGAACTCCATCGGCGGAATCCTGATCACTCGCGGCATGGCCTACCTGCGCACGGAGTTTTGGTGGTAAGGAAGGGGTGCGGGGCTTTGTAGGTTGGACATTCCTGTCCGACGGTCTTCGACGGGCAGGAATGCCCATCCTACGGTGACGAAAGCCGCAAGCGGAACCACCGTCAGAGAACGTCAGCAAACACGTTTCCTATTCCTTACCAATTGCTCGATTCCTTGTTCACAGGTAAAATCCTTGCATGAGCATCACATCCAAACTCACTGCAAAGAATCAGACGACGATCCCCAAGGTCATAGTTGAAGCGCTGCAGATTAAGCCGTCTTCACTACTGATGTATGAAATTGAACCGGGTGGTCGAGTTGTTTTGACGGCCAAGTCCGCAACGTTCGAAGAATTGGCCGAAACGTTCCCTGCCAAACGACCCAGAAAAACCGTAACCAATGAACAGTTGAAGGATGCCGTTCGAGCAGGTGCGGTGCGAAGATTCAGGAAGTCAAGGTAATGATCGGACTCGATACAAATGTCCTGATCCGTTATCTGACGCGAGATGACGAGTCGCAGTATAGAGCGACGATGAAACTGCTGATGCGCAAGTCTGCACGTTTCTTCGTCGCCGATCTCGTCCTTGTGGAAACCGATTGGGTCCTTTCCAGCCTGTACGACTGGACTCGCGAGGAAATCGCCGACGCGTTTGCTCGAATGCTGCAAATTCACAATCTGCAGTTTGAAGATGAGGACCGTCTGCGACATTCACTTGCCGCCGTTCGTCGCGGCGCTGATCTTTCCGATGAACTTCTCGTGGCGATGAGCCGCAACCAGGGCTGCCGCGAATTTGCAACTTTCGACACGGCCGTAACCAAACGCCACGCCAAGTTCGCCTTTGTTCCCAAAGACTAATCCTCGGTAGGTTGGACATTCCTGTCCGACAGTCTTCGACGGGCAGGAACGCCCATCCTACGGTGACTAAGGCGGAAAGCAGAGAGCGGAGAGCAGAAAGCAGAAAGCCGAGTCAGGCACGGCAGGGCGTCAGGGCTTTTTCTTTGGGGATGGCTTCTTGGAGTCCATCATGCCTTCGTCCATCTTGCTGTCACTCATTGCATCCATTTCGTCCTCCATCATCTTGTCGCCCTTCATGTCGTTGCCCATTGCCGGGCTTTTCATCAGGGGAACAGGTGCGGACATCGCGCCGTCCATCATGGCGGGTTCTTTCATCTCCGGCTTCGACATGGCATCGTCGGAGGGTTCTTCCATTGACTCCGATTCATCACCCTTCTTCATTTCGTCGCCGTCTGACATCTCGGTATCGGCTTCGGAGTCATCCATCTCGCCTTTGGTTTTGTCGCTGCCTGTTTCATCATCGCTTGAGGCAGGTGGCTTCGGTGCGGCTGGATTCACGATGACGTTGTAACGGCCGGCAAACAGTATCTTTCCATCTTTTCCGGCTCGTCCTGTCAGCTCAAACGCCAGTGTTCCTTTCGGCACGCAGACCAGCAGTTGTCCCTGCTCGCTCTCCGCGGCACAGCGAATGATTCGCTTTCCGATCACCGCCTGAGTCGCAAAGCTCAATGGTCCACCGCCAGCATTCAAGGCGACGTCGTCGCGTATCAGAATGGCATCCAGCGTCACTTTGCTGCCGTCCAGCTGAGCCAACTTGTCGGCGCAGTATTTTTTGACAGCGGCGTGCAGCTCGGCGACGCGAGCCATGTTCAGCGTGTTTCGTTCTTTGCGCAGCCAGAGTCCCAGTGCTTTGCCCTGGTCGGAGGCTGTTTCGATCGCAACCCATTCGGTCGACGCGGAGTTTGTGAGCTGCACTGAGATTCCGTCTTCTGTCCCAATCAGCCGGCAGGTCATGAGTTCACTGGTGAGAACTTCTGGTGTCGCTCGCAGTGCTTCGCGAAGTGTGGCCTGCTGAGTTTCGTCGAGGCCCGTTTCGGACCAGGTAATCAGAGCCCTTGAGACGGATTCGTTATTGATCCGAACTGCGCTGAGGTCGCCGCTGAGAGTTGGGGCAAGCGTTGTGACCACATAGCCGATGATCCCCAGCAGAATCAAAAATCCCAGGACAGGCATTCCAATGACAAGTGCTCTGCTGGGCCGACGTCGTCCCTTGCGCTTGGATGGCGTTGTGACCGGACGTCGAGGATCGGGGAAGGTCAGTGACGAAGGGTCGGCCGGGCTCCCCGCAGCATCAACTCCCGGAACAACTGCGCCGGAAGGTGCCGCGGAGTTGACTGCCGCGGGATTCACGGGCTGCCCGGCCACGGCTGGTGAACTTGCTCCTGGCCGGACCACCGTGGGAACCAGAAGGCGAGTACTGCATTTGGGACAACGGCCTTCTTTTCCGCCATACGCGTCCGGAACGCGAATCGTGGCGGTGCAATAAGGGCAGTCAAATTCAATGGCCATGGCTCGTCTGATCCTCAGCAGAAGGCGTCGTTCGCCGGAAACTTCAGAGAAGATAGCAGATTGGTTTCGTCTTCGCGGGAAAACAATCCAGTTGCAGCGACTGTAACGACGATTTTCAGATGCGGCAGGATCCCTCCTGTTCGTTTGGCGGCAGGAATTGCCGAACAAGCCCGCACCTCTGGAACCTCTCATGACACTGACGATCACTGACTACCGAATCGATACAGGCACATTCGCCGGTCCTTTGGATCTGCTTCTGTACCTTGTTCGACGTCATGAGATCGACGTGTGTTCCATGTCCCTGTCGCGGATCACGACTGACTTTCTCGACTACATCGAAGTCCTTGAATTCCTGGACTACGAACTGCTGGGTGACTTTGTCGTCGTGGCAAGCACACTGCTTGAGATCAAGAGCCGTGAAGTACTGCCTGTCGTTGAAGAGGTTAAGGAAGCGACAGAAGAGGTCGAAGAGAGCGGAAGTGACCTGATCGCGAGGCTGATGGAATACCGTCGCTACAAGGAAGCCGCCAAGCTTCTTGATGAGCGCGCTTCTGAATGGCTCGAGCGATATCCTCGCCTGTCCAGCGACCGACCGAATGTTACGCGTGATCGGTCAATCGACAAGATTCGCGAAGTCGAACTTTGGGACCTTGTCAGCGCATTGTCGCGTATTGTTCGCATGCCGGATGTCGAACGAGCGATCAGCATTCGCATGGACGAAACACCGATGAGCGTGTTTCAGGAACAGATTCGCGATCGCATTCGAGCGGAAGGCCGAGTCGCATTCAGTGAGTTCTTCGACGGCGAAAAAGTTCAGTCCCGCATCGTCGGCATCTTTCTGGCCATTCTGGAACTCATTCGCCACGAAGGCTACCGCGCGGAGCAGCCGTGTGACTTCGATGAAATCTGGGTTCTGCCGCCTAAGAACGCGCACTGAGAAGTGTTGTGTTGAGTGAGCCGCAAAGCGCTAGCTGCGGGTGAGTGTCAGAAAAGCACCTTGAAAACACCCGCGGCTAGCGCCTCGCGGCTCAGCTTGATGACGGACTCAACAGCCCGCAATCCATACAGGAATTCAGTGTGCGTTCCGCGTGAAATGTCGGATCTGCCTTGAAAATCCTTCGGCCTTCACGTGAAAGTACCCCAGCGACCTGGTCGCCAGGCAGATCGCGGGCAAAGATCCGCTCACTTGATCTTAACCGCAGGATTCGCGACGGAAATCACTCCGGCAAACAGGCATTGACATGACGACAGACAAGTCGGACTCGGCTTCAGCCAGCGAACCCATGATGGAAGTTCGCTACGAATTTACTCCTGTGCTGGCTGACATCCTGTCGCACATCAAAGCGTCGCTGATGGTGACGACGTACCAGGCCGGAAAGCTGCTGGTCCTTGGCGTTCACAACAAGTCGCTTCGAATTTCATTCGCCAGTTACGAGCAGCCGATGGGCCTGGCCATCGACCGTGACCGAATGGCCCTGGGCACGCGACGGCAAATGAACTTTCTGCAGGGAAAGCGAGAAGTCGCGGCCTCCGTAGAACCCAAAGGCACATGGGATGTCTGCTTCGTTCCTCGTACGTCCACCTGGACAGGCAACATACACGGCCACGACCTTGCGTGGGGAAACGATGGGCTTTGGGTCGTGAATACTCTGTTCTCGTGTCTGTGTACGCTGCATGAAGATTACAGTTTCGTTCCTCGCTGGAAGCCTCGTTTCATCAGTCAGCTGGCAGATCAGGATCGATGTCATCTGAACGGACTGGCGATGAAGGACGGCCAGCCGGCATTTGTCTCCGCGATGTCGGAAACGGATACGCCCGCAGGCTGGCGACCGAACAAAGCCACCAGTGGTGTTCTGATCGATGTGGCTTCCGGGGAGACCATCAGTCGAGGACTCGCGATGCCTCATTCACCACGATGGTATCAGGGGCGACTGTGGGTTCTGGATTCAGGATGCGGTGCACTGGCCACTGTCGATCTTGCGACCGGCAAGCGAGAGGTTGTTGAGAAGTTTCCTGGCTATGTGCGAGGGCTTAGCTTTCTGGGGCAGTTTGCTTTCGTTGGCCTGTCGAAGATTCGCGAGACATCGATCTTCGGGGGCGTTCCGATCGCAGAAGATCGTCACAACCTGAAGTGCGGCGTCGGTGTGGTCGATCTGATTTCGGGTCGCACGGTGGCAGTCTTCCAGTTTCTGTCGGGCGTTACAGAGATCTTCGCCGTCGAAGTGGCTCAGGGATCTGTCTGCCCTTATGTGGCCGGTGCGAGTACCGATGGAAAAGAGCATGATGTTTGGGTCGTTCCACCGATCGGAAAAGTCCCTGCGGTTTCGACCAGGCCACCGTGGTTCAGCCAGACAGCATCAAGTGCGGAATCGCGTCAGCAATCCATCGACCAGTCGGAACTGAAGACGGGCGTTCCCGTGTGGTCGACTGTCGTCTCATCAGTTTCACCGGTCGCACCAGCTGCTTCCACCGCAGTAGCGCCGCAACTGCCTTCGGCGAATACGGTGATGGCTCGACCAGAGACGACTCGCCTCGAAGACTGGCTCGAACACAATCCGAACGACGCCGCATCATGGATTACGCTCGGGAATCTTCGGCAGGAACAGGATCGTCAGTCTGACGCGATCGTCTGTTACGAGCGCGCTGTCTCTGCGGATCCCCGGATGGCGGCGGCTCGCCAGAATCTTGGATACCTGCTCTTCAATCAGGGGTATCCAGAACGAGCCATGGCCGTGTATGACGAACTGCTGACGTTCGATGCGTCTCCGATGAATCGACTGCTTGCCTCGTCAGTTCTGCCTACCGTCTACCGATCGAATGAGGACATCCAGCGCTGGAGACAACGGCAACATACTGCCCTGCAGCGCATGGTAGATGACGGAATTGTTGTCGATGCGTCGCGCAATCTGGTTCCGACGACCTTCTTCTGGGCTTACCAGGGACTCAACGATGTGGCTCTGATGAATCTGCGAGGATCAGTCATTCGAGGATCCTCGATGTGTAAGTCTGCAGGATCACCATCGCCGGACGGAAGACTGCGTGTCGGATTCTTGTCCGCGTACTTTCGAAATCACACGATCGGGCGGCTGAATATCGGTCGAATCGAGCAGCTCGATCGATCGAAGTTCCATGTAACAGTCTGCAGTGCCTTCGCTGGTCAGGACGAATTCACTCAACGATTTCGGCAAGCGGCGGACAGCTACGTGGTCGTTTCTCGAGACGTTTCAAAAGCCATTGAAGCCATTCGATCTCTCGACCTGGACGTTCTGGTCTTCGCCGATGTTGGGATGGATGCTCTCTGTTCGACGCTCGCATTTTCTCGCGTGGCCCCGGTGCAGTGTGTGACTTGGGGACATCCTGAAACGACAGGAAGCCGTGAGATGGATTACTTCCTGTCCAGCGAACTTCTGGACTTGCCGTCAGCGCAGGAACACTATTCAGAGAGACTCATTCGAATGCCTCTGACCGGAACGTGGTACGAACGTCCTGCTGAACCGGCTGTTGATCCGGAGTTTCGAAAACGAGTCGGTCTGCCGACGACGGGCAGTTTGTACGTGTGTCCTCAGACACTCTTCAAAATCCATCCGGACGACGATGTTCTGTTTCGTCGCATTCTGGAGCAGGATACCAGCGGCCACCTGATCATGATTGATGGCCGAGTCTCTGAATGGGCAAGTCGCCTGAAGGCACGCTGGTCGTCCACGATGGCGAGCGTCTTTGATCGCTGCCTGTTTCTGCCGTCGCTTCCGCATCCTGACTTTCTGAGACTTCTTCAGGTGGCGAGTGTTGTGCTGGATCCTCTTCACTTTGGTGGCGGTAACAGCAGCTATGAAGCTCTGGCCATGGGAGCACCAGTCGTAACGCTCCCGGGCGAATTTCTGCGAAGCCGCATCACTCAGGCTTTGTATGCCACGATGGGATTTCAGGATCTCGTTGTGAGTTCCATCGACGAATACACATCGCTGGCGGTTCGACTCGCGAACGACGCGGAGTTTCGAGCGGGGACATTGAGGTCGATTCAGACTTCCAGCCATCGCCTCTTCGAGAATGCTCAGGAAGTTCGCTGCCTGGAAGAAACACTGCTAAGCCTTCACAACCCGACACGTCAGTGAGGGAACACAACAGTGGCTGACCGGCAATAATCCCTTGCTGACGCAGCGGGTTGGGATTCAAGCGGCGTTCGCCACTTGTCAGGCGGACTGGCGTCGTCTGCTGCGAGCGTGCCGAATCGTGCGCTGCTTGAGCTTCAGAAAGATGGCCAGCATCTGCTCAGCATCGCGGTAACGGCGACGAGGATTCAAATCGATTGCTCGTCGCATGAAGTCGATGAACTCTGGATGAATTCGACCTCGAAGACGATTGTAACCTGATGGCGGCCAGGCAAACGGCCACTCCGGCCAGTGCCCGGACAGTAGACGCCACAGGATCAGACCGATGGAAAACACATCCGAACGAAACGATGGCTTTCCCATCGCCTGTTCAGGAGCCATGTAGCCGATCGTCCCGGTTCCGCCGCCCTGAACCGTCTTCTGGGAGACCTTTGCGATCCCGAAGTCGGCAAGCCGAATGCGGTTGCCGGCAAACACGATCACGTTTTCCGGCTTAATGTCGCAGTGGATCACATGATGCGAATGAGCCAGAGCGGTCGCTCTCAGAATCTGCTCAGCAATCTCAAACGCGCTCTCCAGGGAAATTCTCCGAGTCATGCGCTGCTGGAGCGTTTCATCGCCGAGCGGAAATACCACCACTAGGCGATCTTCGATGATGCTGGCATCCTTGATTGGAAGGATGTTGTCGTGTTCCAGCGGAGCTGTTGTTCGAATTTCTTTCCGGAAGTCGGTGAGTACGGCCTCCGTCGTGTATTGGGCATGCGGGACTTTGATCGCAACTCGGATCCCCTGCACCGTGTCCATCGCCTGGTAAACGGAAGCAAATCCCCCCGAACCAAGCTTACGCTCGATCCGGTACTTTCCCAGCTTTTGGCGGATCTTTAGCTCTCCGGAGGCAACGGCACCGTTCGGCATGGCTCGAGACTGCTCAGGTGACTACAGGGTCAGACGACAGAGTTCTTCATGCTCCAAATTCGGCGACCGAATGCAACGGGCAGAACTTCCTTTTTGGAACGATGGATAAAACCCGCAAACCCGACAGCACCCCCCTGCTGTTGTCCGCAAAGTCTTCTTACCTTCGCAGAGGAAACGCAGGAAACTCAGAAAAATACTCAAGTCTCGCCCGAAGTCGTGTCCACAACAGGGCGCGAAACCGGAAGCTGAATTTTTGGAGGCGCGGGGCGAGGAATTGACTTTTCAGCCTGCTCCAGCAGCTCCTGAAGCTGTTCCCCGAGAAACTTGGCCGCGACAGCGCACTGCTGGAAGTTGGTGTGGGTCGAGGCGTGCCAGGCGTCCTTTTCAAACTGCTCAGCCGCCGAGCGGAGTTTGCTGATCTTCTTCCGTACCGTTCGAAAATAATTCACGGGATCTTCGATCTGAGTTTCCACGGCGCGGAACACGTCGAAAATCGTTCGAGCCATCTCGTTGAGCTCTGGAAAATCCTCGACCTCGTCACAGTGCTTGATGAACGTGCGAACCATCCAGCCATGAGCCATCACTTTCTGGCTTCGCTCGACCAAAACACGCAGCTGCTCCGCCTGCTGCTCACTCAGCGGGGACTTCGAGTTCTTCTCTTCGTCACTGACGTCGCTCATCGTCTCAGCACCTTTACCCGCTTCAACACCTGCACCCGCTTCAGCGTCCTTGACTGTCAGGCCAGCGATTCAGCGTTGTTTTCGCTTTTCTGAATGGCACGCACAATGACACGGTTGCCGGCGATGCGGATCACCTCAATCGCCGAACCATGGTCAATATAGGCACCATCGCTGACGACATCGATGTACTTGTCTCCGAACATTCCCTTGCCCGATGGTCGCAGAGCGGAAGCGGCTGTTCCAATCGTTCCGGGATCGACAGGCCCTGAATCGCTTCCGACCGACAGAGCAGGGTTCAGAAGTGGACCGGCTCCTCCGGCTGCATAACCAGGAGGCGTCAGGATCAGCCGATTGATCCAGGGAATGGTTGGCAGGAACCGATTCAGAACAACGGCCGTGACGATCACAGTGACCATCGCGGCCGTGAGCGAACCCAGACTTCCCATCGACTCTTCAAAGCTCTCCGTGGCATTCATCCCTGCGAAGGTATGACTTGCCATGACCAGCGACAACAGCAGCAGCAGGATGCCGGTGATTCCAAAGACGCCGAAGCCTGGGATGACAAAGATCTCCAGCGCCAGCAATCCCAGGCCAAGTGCAAATAGGATGAACTCCAGAAGTCCGGCCGTTCCGCCCAGGAAGCGGCTCCAGAAGAACAGGACGAAGCAGATCAGTGCGGGAATTGCGAACGCTCCCGTTGGCATATGAGCTTCCACATAGAGACAGATGATCGCGGCACTCAGAAGAAGGAAGCCACCGAACCCCGAGTTCAAAAACGCAACGAACCCGTCGACCCATGTTCTCTGGACAGCAACCAGCTGAACATCTGCCGGAATCCCGAGTCGTCGACGCAGTTCATTCATATCAGCACAGGGAGCCTCTGCCAGCCGCAACTGATGAGCCCGTTCGCCGCGCAGAGTCAGCAGGACTCCTTTGCGACTTTCCGGCACCATCGGGCCCTTGATCCATTCATCGGGCTGGGCCTGGATCTCGTGTTCGGACATCCAGGTGACACGTCCGTCAACTTTGTTCGTCACTTCAAAGATCTCAAGATCCTTGTCCACCATCGCCTGAAGCAGGCCCGGAGCTCGGTTCTTTCGTTTGGCGATGGACGCGACAAACTCAAGGAACGGGCTGACGATTTTTTCCGGAGCACGTTCGAACGCTCCTCCCGGCTGAGTCTGCATGATGACTCCGATGTCGCCGATCTGAGCATCCGCATGCATCATGATCTGGTCACAACCAAAAGCGATCAGAGCCCCGCCGCTCCACGCTCCCCGCGGAATCCAGGCAACCGTTGTGATCTTCGCCGGGTCCAGATCCGCAAGCGTCATCGAGATCTCTTCGGCGATGTCCTTGCTGCCTCCTGGAGAATCAATTTCCAGGATCAACAGGTTCACACCGTCAGAAACCGCAGTACGAATCTCTCGCAACACGAAATCCTGAAGTGTGTGACCGATGACTCCGTGAACTTCGATCAGTCGAGACTTCACGGGCTTTCCATCCGTCTGCTGTCTCATTGCTTCTCTTGGCAGACCCAAAGCCTCAGTGAGTTCCGGGCGAGTCTTGACGGTTCGTCCGACAAGGAAGCCGGACTTCATCGCATCGGTCGCGTTGAACAGTCCCGGACTGCCAGCTTCCTTCACTGTCTCCACATCCGAGATCTCCAGATTCTGCTGCTGGAGCAGTCGAAGCTCTTCGACGGTGACAAACTTCTGAGACTTCGCGCCGGTCTCGTCAGTCATCGAAATCCGGCGAAGCGCAATCGAAGGATTCAGCATCGCACTGATGATGCCTCGGGACAGTCGGTTGTTCCGTCGACGATCAGCAAGGGCCAGGATGAATGACTCGTCCGATTCTTCCAGCGGCTGTCCGCGGGAAATATCGCCAAGAGACGCGTCCGGGTGCATGATGATCTCATGACACGCCAGGGCCAGAACGGCGTGATTACCTTCAACCGTTTTGGGAATCCACGCTATCGTGCGAACGCTGCTGAGTTCTGCTGATGTCAGAAACGCAGCAATGTCGCGTACCTGACCAAATCGACTGGAGCCGGATTCGATTTCCAGGACCAGTATCGCCGGGCGTGATTCGCGAACGGACTGCGCCTGAAGTTCCAAAGCCGTATTGTTGATCAGGCTGACTGTCTGATCGGAAATCGGCGACGTGACCGTCACAAAGCGGCCAAACGGCTCCACAGCCTTCTTCGCTTCACCTTCAGCCTCCTGGGCTTTCAGAACGAACGAAGTGCCTGCAAAACAGGAAACAAACAACAGAACTCGAAGAATCGGTTTCATAGCCTGATTGTACGGAGTCTGTGCAAAAGTCACGAGAATTCAGCCGTCGGAAGCGGCCCGGTTCGTGTAATTCGCTCGGCTGCTCAAAAACCTGGCAGGATCGACCAACGAAACTCCCCGGCGCCGGATGACAATCTTCAGTACAATTCCGAGTTTCATCAAGTTTTGTCGGGCTTTCAAAGCAGTGTATTCCGATTGTTGCTGAGACGGCAGAATTTGTGCCGGTAGGACTTTCGCCTGGTTCACCCTCTGTGCGAAAATCACGGTCGCAGGTGATTGAGCGGAAATTTGCTGGTTTTGTGGCACCACGAGATTTACTTCGAAGGTCATCTTAAGGATCGAAGCGATGCGTTCTGTGCTCCTTCGTCGGCAATCACGTCTGCATGAATTGCAGACCTCTCAGACTTGTCCGAATCGCCGTGGGTTCACCCTTATTGAACTGCTGGTTGTGATCGCAATCATCGCGGTCCTCATCGGCATTCTTCTGCCAGCCGTTCAGCAGGCCAGAGCCGCAGCCCGTCGTACTCAGTGTTTGAACAACCTGAAGCAGATGGGTTTGGCGCTTCACAACTTTCACGACTCCAACAGGAAGTTTCCGCCAGCTCGCCTGATCATCAACAAACAGCGAACTACCAACAATGAAACGGCGACTGAGCCTGGAATGGACGAGCCATCGTGGCTGATCCATCTCCTGCCCTATATCGAACAGGCCGGGATGGCAGCCGAATGGGACGTGTTCAAGACGTATGGGGAACACAGCGAACCGGTTCGCCGACGTGTTGTTCCCACATACCTTTGTCCGGAACGACATTCGGCAACGAACGCCATTGCGGAAGATGTTCGCGTTGAGATCAAGTTTCCCTGCGGTTGCCCTGGTGGAGTTCAGGTAATCCCGGGCGGCGCGGTCGCGGATTATGTCGGGAATCATGGAGACAATTCTGCCGGTGCGATTGGTCGCGATACTGACTTCTATTGGGGTGGCCGCGGAAATGGTGTCATCATCTCCAGCCAGCCGAAGCTGAATTTGACTCTGTCGACGAACGATAAGCCGGTGCTCGATCGAGACTGGGTCGACACAGTTACGATGGCAGACATCAAGGATGGCACAAGTCAGACTCTGCTGATCGGAGAACCACATATTCCCAGCGACAGGATGACTCAGAGCCCGTTCAACGGTCCAGCCTACTTCGGGCGCCACATGACTCATTTCGCACGAGTTGGCGGCCCGGGAGTCCCGATCGCTCACAGTCCGGATGATCAGCGTGCCAATGTTTACTCATTTGGAAGTGCTCATGGTGAGTCTGCCCAGTTCGCTCTCTGCGACGGCAGCGCACGTGCCATTTCTTCGTCAATCAGTACACAGGTTCTGGCAAGTCTCTGCAATCGAAGCGATGGACTTCGCTTTGAAGGGTACTAGACCTGCTCAGGTGGCCTTTTAAGCGTGAATCTGCCAGGCACTTCGTCTGTCGTATGCGATAAAGAGGACGTCGACTTTGTTCTTCACATGTCTTGCTCGTCGTAGTTTGCTGATCATGATTCCTGGCCTGCTGACTCTTCTGTCAGGCTGCGGCCAGGGGCGCCCGGAAACCTATCCGACTCGCGGAAAAGTTGTCTTCTCGGATGGCAGCCCTGTTCGACTGGGAACCATCGAACTGCTTTCTGAAGAGCACAAAATCAATGCGACGGGAACCATTCAGCAGGATGGGTCCTTTGTGCTGGGAACGTTTACCCCCAGCGACGGTGCGTGTGCCGGAAAACACATCGCGATCGTGACACAGCTGATTGTGAATGACGGCCTCACCAAACATCAGCTTGATCACGGAGCTCCAGTCGATCCTGCCTATGCGTCTTATTCCACATCGCCGCTGTTTGTTGTCATCGAAGCAAAAGACATGAATGACATCGAACTGAAAGTGGAAAAGGCCATCATGAAATAGCGTGAGTCGATCTTTGAGAAAAAGAAACCGGGCTCGACTGCTGCCTGTCCGGCAGATGCAATCCTTCAATCGTGCGAACAAACACTCGTTATGCGAATTCGATTTTTGACCTGTGGCGGAACGATCGACAAAGTTTATTTCGACCAGTTAAGTCAGTATCAGGTGGGACCTCCGGGCGTTGAGCGCATTCTTCAGGAGCTGCCGGTTGCGTTTGAGTACACGGTTCAGTCTGTCATGCGAAAAGACAGTCTGGACATGACGGACCAGGATCGTCAGCTTGTGCGCGAGGCGGTTCTTGCCTGTCCCGAACAGCGAATAGTGATTACTCATGGCACGGACACCATGATCGAAACAGCTCGCGTACTGCTCGACATTCCCGGGCGACGCATCGTTCTGACCGGAGCGATGCAGCCGGCGAATTTCAAGAACACCGATGCCGTCTTCAACGTCGGTATGGCTCTGGGTGTCCTTCAGGGCCAAACCGAAGACGGAGTCTGGATCGCAATGAGCGGCCAGGTGTTCGATCCCCGCAAGTCGCGCAAAAATCGCGAACGCGGAATGTTCGAAGACACAACGCCGCCAGGAGAGAACTCAGCTCAAGGATCATGATCCAGTGGTTTACTCACAACCCGTTGCGTCAGCGAGGGATGACTGTTTCGAGCCTTTCAATTTTGATCCCACACTGACGTTTCGGGTTGCGAACCAGAGCTAAGTCAGCAGCCTGAAAATCTCAGATCATTCAGAGAACGGAGTCTCGAATGAACAACCAGACGGAACCTCGCGGAGTGCGCCACATCGCGATCGCCGGTGGCGGGACATCAGGCTGGATGACAGCCGCGATGCTGGCTCGAACGATTCCCCGGGATGTCTGCCAGATCACAGTCATCGAGCCGCCTGGGCCTCGGGGAATCGGTGTTGGCGAAGCGTCCATTCCTTCACTCGTGAGTCTGCTCAAACGCTTTCAGGCCGATGAAGCAGAGATGATGCGAGCCTGCGAAGGTACCTACAAGCTTGCCATTCGATTCCTTGACTGGATTGACGCCGGCAGTGACCACTGGCATCCCTTTGGTGTCTGCGGTGCGAAGATTGATGGACGCGATCTGTTCCCCTGGTGGATGGCTCAGCGGCAGCGAGGCGAAGCGGTTCTGCCTTATCACGAATACTCACTGCACTATCACGCGTGCATTCACGGACGTGGGCCCCATTTCGCGCAGGGAGCATCGCCAATCGCCGAAACGCAGTCTTATGCGTTTCACTTTAACGCGGAAGCTCTTGCGGGCTGGTTGAGACAGGTTGCTCTCACAGCCGGCGTGCGCGAAGTCCATGGTGCCGTGGAGTCTGCCGTTCGAAACGAATCCGGTGATGTCGAGATGGTGCATGTCACTCAGGGTCAGACTGTCACTGCCGACTTCTTCATTGATTGCTCTGGCTTTCGTTCCATCCTGATGAATGAAACACTCCAGGACCCGTTCCAGTCCTGGAATCAGAATCTGCTGTGCGACCGCGCCGTCGCGTGGAAGATCCCCGGCGGTGCTCGCATTCCTCCATTCACCGTGTCCAAAGCACTTCAGGCGGGATGGATGTGGCAGATCCCGCTCATTGAGCACACTGGGCTTGGGTACGTCTACAGCTCTCAGTTTATCACCGAAGAAACAGCCTGGGACCAGTTTCAACAGGCGGTTCCGGAACTTGACCTTTCAAAGGCAACTCCACGATTTCTAAAGATGCGAGTCGGCCGTCAGTCCAGTTTCTGGAAACACAATGTGCTTGCCGTCGGTCTGTCCGCTGGCTTCCTCGAACCGCTGGAATCGACCGGCATTCACCTGAGCCAGGTAGGCATCGAACTGTTCCTCCAGCTGTTCTCATTGCGAGGCGAATTCTCCGCGTCCAGAGATTACTACAACTCTGCGATGGCCAAGCTGTATGACGATGTGCGTGACTTTGTCCAAATGCACTACTGGCTCAGTCAGCGTGATGACACACCGTTCTGGAAAGCAGCTCGCAACGCTGCATTGTCTTCAGCTCTGACTCAGCGGCTGCAGTTGTATGACGAAACAGGCATGTTCGATGTGCTGCAGCGGGAAGCATTTCCTGACACGAGCTACTACCACATTCTGGCGGGAAGCCGACGCCTCCCAAAACGAGCACCTCTGTTTGCAATGGCCGCGACGACAGACATGGTCCAGCATGTTTTGGATTCCATCACGGTCCAGAATCACCACGCACTCGCTCAGCTTGCGCCTCACGAATCGGCGCGGGGCATCCAGGCCTGGCGTCGCTCAGCCTGACAGAGCAAACGGCAACAGGACAGACGCATGACGTTCGACTCTTCCCCACTGAGTTCACGGTCGACACTTGCCGGGGCGCACCTGCGAGTCGCGCGGCCATCGGATGATCTTGAAGCGGTCGTGCGTTTCTATCGAGACGGCTTAGGCTTCAGCGTCCTGTACGAATTCAAAGACCACGACGGATTTGATGGCGTGATGCTTGGCTTTCCAGGAGCATCCTACCACCTGGAGTTTACTCGGAAGACCGGACACGCAGCCGGGCGCGCTCCGACGGAAGATAATCTGCTGGTTTTCTATCTGCCGGATCGCGCTGAGTGGCAGAATGCTGTTCAGAAACTGGAGGCTGCCGGCCACAGACCGGTCAGTGCTTTCAATCCGTATTGGGACGTGAATGGAAAGACGTTCCAGGACCCGGATGGCTATCGCATCGTTCTCCAGAATGCTCGCTGGGGTTCGACTTAGAAAGATCACGCCCCGCCTGCCCTTGTTCTGAGAAAGCGTTGGCGCGGATTGGAAGTCGGTCCTGAATCCTCGGCACATTCCCTGATCGCCGTTACAGTGCCGCTCCCGCGAGTTTTGGCGGCTGGTACATCTGAGGTTTCCGTTCAACAGGCAGGCTCATGGTCAGTTATTCCGGACGACTCGACGCAAAAATTCGAACGACAAAAACTCCCGCACTGATGGGCATCGATCCTCGCTGGGACTGGCTTCCGGCAGAGATCCGCACCTGGGCCGAATCACTCGGCGGCAGCACGACCGAACAGCAGGCTCGAGGATACGAGGCCTTCGGCCGCGAACTCATCGACATCGCATCGCCGCTGATCCCGGCGGTTAAGCCGCAGGTTGCCTTCTTTGAACAGCTTGGCGTGCCTGGCATGACGGCTCTGCATTCGATCATGACACATGCTCGCAAGGCCGGGCTGATCGTGATTGCGGATGCAAAACGAGGTGACATTGGAACGACCGCAGAAGCGTATGCCGAAGCATGGCTCGCCGGCGAAGACCCGGATGCCGCCAACTGGCCAGCCGACGCACTGACGATCAATCCGTACCTGGGAACCGATTCACTGGAACCATTCGTAAAGGTTGCTCGCAAGCGGCAGGCTGGTTTGTACGTGCTCGTCCGAACCAGCAATCCCGGCGCGGCGGAGTTTCAGGATCGCACCAGCGATGGCCGAACGGTCTACGAAGTCGTTGCGGACACCGTTCAGAGATTGAGCCTGGAAACAGTAACCGGTGACAGTCCCTATGGCCTTGTCGGTGCGGTCGTGGGAGCAACGTGGCCGGAACAGCTGAAGAGTCTGCGTGCTCGCATGCCTCAGGTTCCCCTGCTCATTCCAGGTTACGGAGCACAGGGCGGAACGTCGGCGGATACCGCTTCCGCGTTTGAAGCGTCCGGACTCGGGGCTCTCGTTAACAGCTCGCGAGGCATTAACTTTGCCTGGCAGAAGAAACCATACGCACAGCAGTTTGGCGAAGCGCGCTGGCGCGAGGCGGTGCTCGCTTCCATCCATGACATGATCGCGGACCTCGCGGCCAACACACCGTGTGGAAGTCTCTCGCGCTAATAACGTCCGGTTGTGGCGGCACCGCACGAGCCGTTGTCTTTTGTTGTTCTATCCGCGTTGATCTGCGTTCATCCGCGGTTACAGAGTTGCGGTTTTGGTTCCTGCATTCGCGGGGATGACGGCATCGCTACGGAACGACGTGGACCATCATCAGGTCGTGCGTTTCACCCAGCCATGCTGTGTGGCCAACGATGATCAGTTTACTGCCGGACTGCAGAATCCCATTGCGCTGGCCCCATGGGATGACATACTGCAACAGAGCATCAGCTGACTGTTGAGTCACTCGGTTCAGAATCGCAGTGACGCCCCAGTAGAGGCACATGCGGCGAGCCACATCTTCGCGGTCTGTGAACGCCAGAATCGGCACGCGGCCTCGCAGGCGCGAAAGTGCCAGAGCCGTTCGGCCGGTGACTGTCGCTACAACAATCAGGTCGGCTTTCAGATACTCGGCTGCGGCAATGGCTCCGCGTGTGACGGCTTCTGTGACCGGTCGTGCGCGTCGTGATTCCTCGTCACGAATCTCCGCAGGCTCGATCGTACTGACATAAGGTTCTGCTTCGGCGGCAATGCGATCCATCATGCGAACGCACTGGACGGGATGAGCACCGATCGCGGTCTCGCCCGAGAGCATCACGGCATCAGTGCCGTCAATCACCGCGTTTGCAACGTCCGTCACTTCAGCTCGTGTTGGCAGATCGTTTGTCTGCATGCTGTCGAGCATCTGTGTGGCGGTAATGACCGGAATTCGAAGTTCATTACACCGCTGGATGATTCGCTTCTGCAGAATCGGAACTCGACTAATCTCCGCTTCAACACCCAGGTCTCCTCGAGCAACCATCACTGCGTCCGTCACGTGCAGAATGTTGTCGAGGTCATCGATCGCTTCGGTCTTTTCGATCTTCGCAACAATCAGAGGAGTCACCTTCGGATGATGAGACT
>JAEUII010000048.1 GCA_016795145.1 Planctomycetaceae bacterium | reverse complement strand
TCGCCCGGACGATTTGTTCCTGCGACAAGCTCACATCGACCGGCCGATTCATTGGCGTCAGATCATTCGAAGGCACGTTGTTGTCCGCTCAGTTTGTCAGCGACGAAATCAGTCGCCAAACATTTCATTCAGGTCGACATCATCGTCAGACGGTCGACGCTTCCCCTTCCTGGCACTGGAGACCGAAGGGTTTGATTTTGGTGGCCCTGATGCTGACGTCTTCGCGGAACTCGCGGGCGGTTGAGCGGAAGAGGCAGGAAGGACCGGCGAGGTCTTCTTCTCCGCGGGCTTCACAGGTTCCGCGGGTGCGACTCCCTTCGCCTTTGCCGCCGCTTCGCGAGCAAGCCGAACTAGTCGCTGCTCAGCATCACGAAACTCACCAACCATGTCACCAACCTTTTGCCATCGCTGGTCTGGGTTGGCCTCGAGGCCCTTCATAATGGCGGCTGCAACCTGCTTGTCGATCGCCGGGATAAGTGTTGAGATCTGGACCGGCGGCTTGTTGATGTGCTGAAGAACCGCATCAATCGTCATCGCGGCGTCCCAGGGAAATCGCTTCGTGTACATTTCGAAGCAGGTGACCGCATACGAAAAGATGTCGAGTCGCTGATCGGTTGGCTGACGCTTGATCAGTTCCGGAGCCATGTAACTGGCAGTGCCTGTTCTGTTTCCCGGCTTTCGAAAATCCGGTGTGTTAGGAACCACCAGACCGAAGTCGATCATCTTCGCGCACTTCTCGTCGGAGATCATGACGTTGCGAGGGCAGATGTCGCGATGGATCCAGTTTTGCTGATGAAAATGCTGCAGCGCTTCACCAATCTGAATCATGTACCGCAGCCGATATCGCTTCATCTCCTCGTTCTGCAGATCAACGAGTAGTGACAGCCCGACGCCCTCGACGAATTCCATGACCAGGAACATCTCATCTTCCAGCGTCCATCCAAACTCGTGCGTCTTCACAATGTTTGGATGATTGAGCGACATTGCGACTTCGCCTTCCGAGGGCTTGTGAAGGCCTCGAAATCGCTCTTCAAACTTGGCCGTCTTTTCCTTGTCCAGAACCTTCAACGCCACGGTTCGGCCGGACTGAAGGTCGGTCGCTTTCCAAACCTTCGACATACTTCCCTGACCAACTCGCCCGATCAGATTAAACCGTTTTGAAATGTCCGTCTGATCATGCAGCTTCTTCTTCCCAAACAGCTTTTCGAACATGGCGTCGTCTCGGCGGTACCAGGTGAGATTCTCTTTAAGAAGTGGCCATGCAACGGATTACGACAACGAACGCCACGAAAGTCAATGGGATCGCGCGATGCCGGTCTGTACTTCCCACAGGTTCACCGGGGGATTTCACGAATTTCCGACCTGAACCACTCACCGGCTGTTGATTGAGTGAGCCGCAAAGCGATAGCTGCGGGTGTTCTCCACGTGTCTTCCAACCATCACAGCAACTCGAAAGGCACCTCACCGCCAGGAACCAGATGAGTCGGACGACCGGTCAAATCAATGATCGTATCATCAACTCGTAGCCCCATGGCGTGATACACAATGGCACAGAAGTCCTCGACCCCAACTTTTCGCTCGACTGGATACTCGGCCTTGTCGTTGGTTGCACCAATCACCTGCCCGTGGCGATAACCGCCGCCGGCTAGCAAAATGCTCTGAGCCTGTGGCCAGTGATCACGGCCCGCGTTGTCATTGATGCGAGGTGTGTGTCCGAATTCTCCGGCAACAACCACCAAAGTATCGTCCAGCAAGCCGCGATCCGCGAGGTCCTGAATCAACACTCCCACTGCTCGGTCATGTCTCGGAAGCTTGTCGTTCAGAGCACCCGTGATGTTCGAATGGTCGTCGAAGTAGCCCGTATTCAGAGACACATAGCGAACACCTGCTTCGATCAAGCGTCGGGCCAGCAGAGCCTGCTCACCCCAGCCCGCACCATAACGCTCTCGCAGTGCCGCATCTTCTTCGGAGACATCAAAGGCACGTCGAACTCGCCCTGAAAGCACAAGGTCCATCGCCTGATGGTCGACTGCGTCCATCTGTTCAAACAAACGATTGCGATCAATTTGCTTCTTCAGACTATCAAGCTGCGTTCGCAGGGAAACACGGTCCATCATCCGGTCACGAGACAGGCCGTCGACCAGTGAAAAACTCTTGTGGTCTCCCGTTGGAAGCTGTCCCGCTTCATTGCCGTAACTGAAGTCTCCGTAACGAAACGGATTCGTGTTGACGCCCAGCCATGCCCCACCGTGGAATCCAAATCCCCCGTCGTTCATGTTCACATTAGCCAATGCACCCGGCTGTGTTGGTCCAAGCAGATGCGAAGCAACCGCTCCCATCGAGGGATAACGAGGCTTCCGATCGCTGCCATTGGCACCCAGCCGCCCGGTAAGCATCCAATGCGCAGCGGCCCAGTGATCGCCGTTCCCGTGAGAGAAACTCCGGATCACGGTGCACTTGTCCATGATTTTTGCGTGTTCCGGAAGCAATTCACAAACGTCGAGCCCCGGCAAGCTGGATGCCACCGGAGCAAACGGCCCACGGTATTCCCGAGGCGCCCCTGGCTTCATGTCGAAGGTATCCAGCTGAGATGGTCCGCCATGCATCCAAACCAGAATGACCGATTTTTTCGACCGAGCGGCAGGATGAACGGCAGCCCCCTGCTCCGCGCGAAGCAACTGCGGAAGGCTGAGCCCGAACGTGCCGAGTGCACCGATCTGAAGCATTCTTCGGCGCGAAAGACCGTCACAAAACCGACGACTATTCGTAGGCTGGCTGACAATATTGAGCACGGTTGGCTCCGAAACGAGGCGGGAATGGTGAGCAGAACAGAGGCGGGATTATTCACTACTTCGAATGTACCCGATCTCGAACTGAACGCAAATCCGCAATTCCGCCCCAGCTTCATATCGCAGTCAGGCGGTTCGAACAGGCCGTCGTGTCGTTTCGAGACTCAGAACTGGAACATTGTCCTCGCCTGAGTCGCAAGAGCTCGCAAAGGTCCGAACCAACCTCTCCCGCGAGCCCTGCCAATGCAAAACGCCAGCAAGAGGGGCCTTACTGGCGCTATGGGTTGGTGACTGACCTGAGGTTCAGACTATTCGATGATTGGTACTCGATAGCTCACTGCTCCGATCGCTTTTCCCTTGGGTACGTTCCGGTAGTTTTCGTGGCACATGATGCACTTGTCCATCACAACAGGAATCGGAGTGGCCGCCAGCAAATAGCGTTTGCCTGAATCGGTAACGACTTCGTCATAGGACGCTTTGCCGGCCAGCAACGCCTCGACAGCTTTCTTCTCAAACCCTGCTTTTGCGACGTTCTGTTCGCTGTAAGGCTGCCCTGTCGCGTCGACAAGACGAGCATCGTGCCAGCCCTTTTTGGAGATCTCAGCAAACAATGCGCGAGCGGCACTGCCTGCTGACAGGCTGGATTCATCCTTCACATAATGCTCGGTCACCAGCACGACCGTGGTCTTGTAAATGTCGTCCAACAATCGCACTTCGCGGCGAGCCCGCTCGACCGCTGCGTCCTCTTTTTCGATCGCGTTCTTCGGAGCCGCCCAGGAGGCGACGATTCCGGAGCCAAGAAACACACAACCTGCCAGCAAAACGAACTTCCAACCCTTCAACATCAGCACTCTCCTTAAAATTGGATATTGTCGTCCAGTTAAAGCTTACCACACGATAACTGGATGTCAATATCCAATTAAAGCGAGAACAGATCTCGGGGCGTTCTCCGAAATCGAAATCGCACGAAAAACCTGCAAATAGACTGCATTTTTACTTCAAGGTGCCATGCACCCTGGGTGACTCAGGAAACGCGAATCGCTGACGCCCCGACTTGGTGATGTCCCCCGGGAACGGCACGCGTAGAATGCCCGCACAGCAGGAGCCACGTCGTTTTCGCTGGCAGTCGGGTGGTTGTTTTGGATCTACATTGAGGAGCAAGGTGCCATGCACCGGGTGAGAAGAGGCAGTGACCGTGGGTTTGCGGATCACGGGTGGCTGAAGTCCTGGCACACGTTTTCGTTCGCTTCGTATTCCGACTCCAACCACATTCGATTTCGTAGCCTGCGGGTCATGAATGAAGATATCGTCGCCCCCGGCGCAGGCTTCGGAACGCATCCGCATAACGACATGGAAATCGTGACGCTCGTCCTGAGCGGTGCACTCAAGCACCAGGATTCAATGGGCAACGGACAGGTTCTGGTTCCCGGCGAACTTCAAAGGATGACGGCCGGAACGGGATTGACTCACAGTGAGTTCAATCCCTCGTCTGACACGCCGCTTCATCTCTATCAGATTTGGCTCTATCCGGAACGTAAAGGGCTGACGCCATCGTGGGAGCAAAAGGCTTTCGATCCCGGGCAGCGTCAGAACCGATGGCAGACGGTGGCTTCCCGAGATCAGCGCGATGGTTCGTTGCTGATTCACCAGGATGCGACTCTTTTCCTGACCGATCTTCAGCCTGATTGCAAGATCACAGCTGACATCGCACCCGGGCGAGCGGCCTGGTTTCAGGTTCTGATGGGAAGTGCGAGAATCCTTGGCGAGTCGCTTGTCGCAGGTGATGGCATCTCAGTAGAGGATGTGCGTTCGGTGGAAATCAATACGAGTGACGGAGGCGAAGTGCTGTGGTTTGACCTGGCATAGTTCGCATTGTCTCTCCGTCGTGTTGTTCATAGACCATTTGTTCATTTCGAAAGCACTGTTGAATGTCCGAGTCTCTGTTTCAGTCGTTTCAGTTGCATGACCTCAGCCTGAAGAACCGCATTGTTCTCGCACCAATGACGCGATCCCGCGCTGGGAAGGAACGCCTCGCGAATTCACTCATGGCGGAGTATTACTGTCAGAGATCATCTGCCGGCCTTCTCATATCCGAAGCGACAACGATCTCCGAAGAAGCAAATGGATGGATCGAAACACCGGGCATTTACACCGATGAAATGACTGAGGCGTGGAAACTGGTGACCACGGCCGTCCACGCTAAAGGCACTCCAATGTTCGCTCAGCTTTGGCACATGGGACGATCGTCACACAGCAGCTTTCATGGCGGCAAACCATCAGTCGCACCATCAGCGATCGCGATCAACGAACCGTACATTCACACACCTGAAGGAAAGCAGCCGCACGAAGTTCCAAGGGCACTTGAGACTGCGGAAATCAGTCGTGTCGTTGATGATTACCGCCGAGCTGCCGAGCGAGCAAAGAAGGCAGGGTTCGATGGCGTTGAGATCCACGGGGCGAATGGATATCTGATCGACGAGTTCCTGCAGTCGAAGACCAATCACCGTACCGATCAATATGGCGGCTCCGTCCAGAATCGCTACCGATTCCTGCGTGAAGTTGTTGAAGCGATCCTGACCGTCTGGCCTGCTCGACGTGTCGGAGTTCGACTTTCCCCGAACGGTGTCTTCAACGACATGGGCTCCCCTGATTATCGCGAGCAGTTCCTATTCGTTGCGGAGCAGCTCAACCGTTACGGACTGGCGTACCTTCACGTGATGGACGGCCTGGCGTTTGGTTTCCACCAGCACGGCGAACCGATGACTCTTTCAGACTTCCGAAAGGTCTTCCATGGACCGCTGATGGGGAATTGCGGGTACACCCAGGAGACAGCCGAAGCTGCCATCGCTTCCGATCAGGCCGATCTGATTGCCTTCGGTCGACCGTTCATCAGCAACCCTGACCTGGTTGAGCGATTCCGAAACAGACTTCCGCTCGCAGAACCTGCTCCGGTCAGCGACTGGTATTCTCCGACGGGACCAAAGGGCTATACCGATTATCCAGCGCATGCGTGATCCTGGCTGTCATTCGATAACGGGTGCTGCATCAAGCGTTGAGTTTGGGGGCGTGGGCGTTGCAACAGTTGCTGAGACTCAGAGATCTTTAGCAAGATCCACTACCTTAGGGATGACCGCCATTCTGAAAATGCGAGTGCCGACTCAGGAAAAACGGGCGGGACATTTGAGGCTCACCGCGTTATCCTCTGAGCGTCCCGTCCATTCTGTTCGACCGTCTCAGCAAGCGTCAGAACTCCAATGACCACTCCGGATCCTCAGCCGCAACAGCCGCCTTCAGATCTCAGCAACGTTCGCATTGGCGAGTTTCTACTGCTTCGGCGTCTAGGCAGCGGAGGCATGGCGGATGTCTATTTGGCCGAGCAAATGTCACTCGGTCGAAATGTCGCGGTCAAAGTTCTGAAGAATGACGCCATTTCCGGCGGCAGCGAAGTCCTGCTCAAACGCTTTGAGCAGGAAGCAAGGGCCGCTGGCGGCTTGAGTCATCCGAATCTTGTCCAGATCATCACGACCGGACGAGACGGCTCCGTTGCCTACATCGTCCAGGAGTATGTTCCTGGCATGAACCTAAGCCAGTGGATCCGCAAACACGGTCCACCGGATTATCACACTGGCCTCCGCTGGATGCAGCAAACCGCTGCCGCATTGCGAGCTGCGGCGGACTCCGGAATCGTTCATCGCGATGTGAAGCCGGAGAACATATTGGTGACTCGAGGCGGCATCGCCAAAGTCACAGACTTTGGCCTGGCACAACTCAATCAGCCCAATACGCCTCGCATGAATCTGACACAGGTTGGCACTACCATGGGGACGCCATGGTATATGAGCCCCGAACAGATTCAGGGCGAGAAACTTGATCATCGAAGTGATCAGTATTCACTTGGCGTAACCAGCTACCACATGTTCGCGGGAAAGCCGCCATTCGCGGGCAAGAACCCGGTCACGGTTGCCGTGCAGCATTTGAAGGAAGAAGCTGTCTCTCTGGCGTCGCTGCGAGCCGACTTGCCGAAAGAGTTGTGCGACATCATTCATCGCATGATGTCAAAGAAGCCCGCCGATCGCTTCCAGTCGGCGGCTGAACTTGAAGACGTCCTCAAGAGTCTCGACCGAGTGAGTCCCCCCGTCGGACTCCGCAATGCAACCGGATTCACGGGCAAGTTTCTGCAGTGGCTGCCAGAGCTCCGAAACGCAGCTCTCATCTTCGTCGGACTGGTTCTTCTTGTGACAGTCATGGTGCGCCGAATGACACCGGCCGTGGAACTTCCCAGGCTTCCGGAGCCAACAGAAGTTGCAAAGGCGCCAAGTGCCGGACGGCAGTTTGCTCAGGCCGTTCTTCAGCCGGATCGGCAGGATTTGTGGAACGCTGTTATACGCTACTTCCCGGATACTCCCGAGGCCGACATGGCGTCACTCCGACTGGGGCTCGCCCTTCTTTCAAGTGCTGTGCCGGACGTGGATCTGGCAAGAAAGACCTTTGAGAGCGTTCGTAACAAAGGCGAACTGGCGCCGGAAAAGAAGTATCTCGAACTTCTTGGGATGATTGGCCAGGCCTATGCCCTCCGCGAACAGCGGCGCACTGCGGAACTTGAATTGCTGCTGGCCGAGATCGACTCGCGAATCGAGTCCTACAAGAGCGACGAAGAACTGCAGATGGACCTCGACCGCGCTCCTCTGGAACTGCAGCAGTTTGTTCAACAAGTCATCATGCGAAAGCAGCAGTCCAATCAGGACTTCTTTGGCGGCGGCTTTGGTCCTCCTCCTCGCCCCCCGGAACAATAAGGCGGCCCAGTATCGATCTGCAGGTCGTGGCACTGAAAAGCGACCATCTCCGAATCAGCTGGCCAAACAATTGCCATCTCAAAAAAGAAAGCTCCGACGATCGTCGGAGCTTTGTCGTTTGAAGATTACAGGCTTCAGCGTGCCTACTTCTTCAGAGCAGAGTCGATGGCTGTGATCACTTCATCGGCGTCCGGCTTTGTTCGTGGAGCAAATCGAGCTGCCACTTTTCCGTCCTTGCCAACAACGAACTTCTCGAAGTTCCAGCTGATGGGATCTTTCTTGTCGGAGTTGCTCTTCAGATACTTGTACAGCGGATCTTCCTTCGCGCCGTTGACGTCAACCTTGCTCATCATTGGGAAGGTCACTTTGTACTTGGAGTCGCAGAATTGCTTGATCTCTGCTTCGGTACCTGGCTCCTGCGCGCCAAACTGATTGCATGGGACGCCGATCACCACGACTCCCTGATCCTTGTACTTCTCATGCAGTGCCTGCAGCTGTTCGTACTGAGGTGTCAGGCCGCACTGGCTGGCAACGTTGACGATCAGCAAAACCTTGCCTTTGTATTCTGACAGTTCGACTTCCTTGCCGTCGATCGACTTCATCTTGAACTCGTGAACCGAATCCGCGGCCATTGCCGATGCCCCTACCAAACCAAACAGTGCCAGACACAGAGACTGTAGAAACTTCATAGGACCCTCCACAAAACCAAATTTGATACGCGTCAGTGATTCAAAGGACAACCTTGTCGCCTGTTGCGGAACTTGTCCTTCACCTGATGGATCATTGTTACCCTCACCAATTGAAAGGCAAGTCACTGACAAGTCCAGAAGTCCAAACGGATGGTCAACCCGCGACTCAGATCACCCGCCCCGCGTCTGGCTCATCGGTACAGTCCGAGCATCGAGATTGGCAAAGCCGGGTTTTCCCCGTTCGGGTCTGTTTCCGACTTGTGGATCCGAAAGGGAGAGCCTAACTTGACCATCCCGCCGTTTCTGTTTGGAGGACATCCAAATGCCCGCCTGCCAGCCCAGAACTACTCTGCACGAGCGATTACCAAAGCGAACTTTGGCAGCCGTTCTGATCGCTCTTGCCATCTTTTCCAGGTCAATTTCTGGTCAGGAACCCGCTGCTCAGAAGTCAACAAGCGATGCCTTTGCGGCTGCAAAGCCTCTGCTTGAGAAACACTGTCACTCATGCCACGGACCGGAGAAACAGGAAGGCAATCTGCGTCTTGATACGGTGCAGGGATTATCCATCGGCGGTAAATCGGGAGCCGTCCTGGTTCCAGGCAAAGCCGATGAGAGTCTTTTGGTGACGGCAGTTCGCCGGACCGATCCAAGCCTCGAAATGCCACCGGAAGAGAAACTCCCGGACACCGATGTCCAGGTTCTGATCGACTGGATCCAACAAGGCGCGAAACATCCGGACGGGCAAATTGTCCTCTCGCCGCCGAAACCGCCTTTCGACCTCGAAGAAGCGCGGAAGTTCTGGGCGTTTCAGCCGCTACCGTTGCCATTAACGTCACCTGACAACTCGTCACATGCAATCGATCACTGGGTCAACTCAACGCTGGCTGCGAAAGGCCTGAATCAGAACTCTCCAGCCGACAAGCTGACGCTGATTCGCCGTGCGACGTTTGACCTCACCGGCTTGCCTCCGTCTCGCGAAGAGATCCAGCAGTTCCTGAATGATGAATCTCCCGATGCATACTCAAGACTGATCGATCGGCTTCTCGCAACTCCACAGTACGGAGAACGCTGGGCGCGGCACTGGCTGGACGTTGTGCGGTACGCTGACTCCAACGGGCTCGATGAGAATATTGCTCACGGCAACGCGTGGCGGTATCGCAACTATGTGATTGAATCATTGAATCGGGACAAACCGTTTGATTTGTTCCTTCGAGAACAGATCGCCGGCGATCTGATGATTGATGACTCGACCGACGAGGCCACTCGTATCGAGCGACTTACGGCAACCGGCTTTCTTTCACTCGGCCCGAAAGTGCTGGCCGAGGGTGATGAAACCAAGATGCAGCTCGACATCATCGACGAACAGATCGACACGATCGGCAAGTCGATGCTCGGCCTAACGATCGGA
This sequence comes from Planctomycetaceae bacterium, assembly GCA_016795145.1. Classification (GTDB taxonomy): domain Bacteria; phylum Planctomycetota; class Planctomycetia; order Planctomycetales; family Planctomycetaceae; genus SXXK01. The sequence continues at coordinate 13,321 of JAEUII010000048.1, read as the reverse complement.
TGTGCTCGCTGCCATGATCACAAGTTCGATCCCATCGCGCAGGCAGACTACTACGCTCTGTCGGGGATCTTCCAAAGCACCAAGACGATGGAGTCACTGAAGCGAATTGCCAAGTGGAATGAGAACTCCGTCGCCACAGCTGCCGACAAGCAGGCACTCGAACAGCACCAGGCAAAGATCAACGCGAAGAAGTCCGACATTGATACGCTGATCAAGACCGCGACAGCCAGTGCCGGGGAATCGAAGAACGTCCCTGAAGATCAATTCCCCGAGGACGTTCGAAAGCAACTGACGACTCTTCGTGACGAACTCAAGACTCTCGAACAGTCCGTCCCCGAACTTCCAACGGCCATGGGTGTCACCGACGGAGAAATGTCCAACGGCCGCATACTGCCGCGTGGAAATCATCTCGCACCTGGCCGGTTAATGAATCGCACGATTCCGGTCGTACTTGATCGAGACGGCTCTTTCAAAGCGGAAGACACTCACAGCGGGCGACTCGAGTTTGCTCAGTGGATGACTAGCGAGAAGAACCCACTCACGGCCCGAGTCATCGCGAACCGCGTGTGGCGATGGCATTTCAGCAGAGGCCTTGTTGCCACGGCCGACAATTTCGGAAAACTCGGGGAAGCACCGTCTCACCGGGAGTTGCTCGAATGGCTTTCCGCTGAACTGGTTCGATCGGGCTGGTCCCTTAAGTCACTTCATCGAACCATCATGTTGTCCGAAACCTACCAGGCATCGTCCGACACCAATGCTGCCGCCGAGGCTTTGGATCCTGACAACCGCTGGCTGTGGCGGTGGACACCTCGTCGACTGGAAGCGGAATCAGTTCGCGATTCTGTCCTCGCAGCCACAGGAGTTCTCGACCGATCAATGGGAACATCCATGCTGCATGTGAAGAACAGAGAATTTCTGTTCGATCACACTTCAAAAGACCTCACAAAGTACGACTCGAATCGTCGCTCAATCTACCTGCCCGTCATCCGAAACAATCTGTACGACGCGATGTCGCTCTTTGACTGCACCGACGGCACGGTTCCGAACGGAGATCGAGCCTCCTCCACTGTGGCATCACAGGCTCTCTTCTTTATGAATAGCGGACTGGTGATTCAGGCAGCCGACGAGTGCGCATCCAGACTGCTTCAGCAATTTCCGGACAACGAACAACAGCGTGTCGAGCAGCTGTTTTGGCAGACACTCGGACGTGCTCCATCCGTTAACGAATCTCAGGCCATCTCGTCGGCAATTCCCAAAGTCACCGAACGGCTGCGAAGTGATGGTGTTGCCGAGAACGATCTTGCAAGAGCAGTGTGGACCAACATCGTTCAAACCCTGCTGATGTCCAATGAGTTCCTTTACGTGAAGTAACCAGCAGAAGTCACCGGACTCCGGATGCTTCACGCAGGGAGAATTGACATGTTCGAAAACTCAACATCACCATTCCGATCACACCGACGATCGCTTCTGAAGAGCGTTGCTGCGGGATTCGGCGGGGTCGCCCTGAATGCACTCTGTCAGCAGGCGGCGGCATCAGAAATCGGGGGTTCTCCGTTTCATTTCACACCGCGTGCGAAGCGAGTGATCTTTATGTTCATGAAGGGAGGACCTTCGCAGGTCGATACCTTCGACTACAAGCCTCAGCTTCAGAAGGACGACGGAAAGCCGCTGCCGTTCGCAAAGCCACGCGTTCAGTTTGCTCCGACGGGTAACCTGCTGGGATCGCCGTGGCGGTTTCGGCAGTATGGTCAGTCAGGGATCCCGGTCAGTGAGCTCTTCCCCAATGTGGCTCAGCTGGTGGACGACATCTGCTTCCTGAACTCAGTGCATGGAACGAACTCCGCTCACGGTGGCGCGGCGTTGAAACTGCACACCGGAAGTGACAACTTTGTCCGTCCGAGCATGGGTGCCTGGGTCAGCTATGGTCTTGGGACCGAGAATCACAACCTGCCATCGTTCGTCACGATCTGCCCGACGCTTGCTCATGGCGGTGTCAACAACTGGGGCTCAGCATTTCTTCCAGCACAGCATCAGGGGATTCCACTGGGTGTCGCAAGTCAGCCAGCCACCGCCGCGGCTGTGAAGTACATTGCGAATCCTAAGTGGTCGACAGCGGCTCAAAGAACGCAGCTCGATCTTCTGCGTGAACTGAATCAGCAACACCTTCTGCAGACCGCGGACGACGTGGCGATGGAAGCTCGCATTCATTCGTACGAACTCGCCTTCCGCATGCAGTCAGAAATGCCACGCCTTCAGGACCTGACGCAGGAAACCAAAGAGACGCAGGACATGTATGGCCTGAATGAAAAGATGACGGAGAACTTTGCTCGTCAGTGTCTGATGGCCCGACGGTTTGCCGAAGCCGGAGTGCGTTTCATTCAGGTGACTCACAGTGATTCATTCGTCCAGTGGGACCAACATGGCGACCTTCGAAAGGGCCACACGAAAAACGCGGCTGAGGTTGATAAGCCCATTGCGGGATTGTTGCGAGACCTCAAACAGCGCGGCCTTTTGGAAGACACACTGGTTCTGTGGGGTGGAGAGTTTGGACGAACCCCAACAGCTCAGGGCACTACGGACGGACGCGACCACAATCCCGAAGGATTCACGATGTGGATGGCGGGAGGCGGAGTAAAGGGCGGAACACGGTACGGAGCGACCGACGAATACGGCTATTACGCAACCGAAAAACCGATGCACATGCACGACGTTCACGCGACGCTGCTGCACCTGATGGGGCTTGACCACAAACGCCTCACCTATCGTTACGCGGGCCGCGATTTCCGGCTGACAGATGTTGCCGGTGATGTTCATCACGGCGTCTTCTCCTGATGCTACCACGGTGCAGGGAATTCACATGCGTCCTTCGATGAGCCGGCTAACTTCGCTTTGGCTGGCAGTGTATTTCGTCGCTAAGTCCCTCACGTGTTCGTCCGCAAAGGCGGATGAAGAATCAAGGCTTCCGACGGCGTATGCAACCTATGTCTCGAGTGGCATCGAGGTCGACGGAAATCGCGTTCGAGCCTGGAAGCACAGCGGAGACGGAACGGCGAACCGGTCCCTCAATCGAGTTGTTGGGAGGCCGAAGGCCGTTCTGGTCCAAACGGATTCGGGACCTCGAACGGTTGTCCGCTTCGACGGCCGTTCGGCTCTTTGGAGTGCCGTTGGCGAATGGGGGACGGTCGACGGTGATCGCACGATTGTCGTGGTCGCCAAGGTCTCGGGGGCTACCGGCACACTGCTGGATGGAAGTACGCGAACAGGACGAGCCCCTGTTCGCTGGACCGGTACAGCATGGGAATCAGCTGCGGGATTTTCAGAACGAGCGATCTCCACACACGTGCCGGCCGATACCGTTACACCAGCCGAAGTAACAAACGGAACTTCATCCGACGAATGGAAGTGCCTGATCTTCCGTTTCGCCGCAGGCGATGGGCCACTTGGAGGATTGATCATTGGGGCCGATGTCGCCACTCAGAATGGGCTGCGATGCGATGTTGGAGAAGTGCATGTCTTTTCCACCGCACTCAGCGACCCGCAGACTGATTCTCTGACAGCCAGCATTGTCGCTCGCTGGAAAAATGCGAAAGAGCTTCCGGATGACCAGCAACTCAAGCCGCGTCGCCTCACTGATGACCCGGACGTCTTCCGCACCGTCGTCCGCGAAAACGGCGCCGATGGAGTTCACACCTACCGCATTCCCGGCCTGGCAACTTCTGCAAAGGGAACGCTTGTTGCCGTGTTCGATGTTCGCAACAAAAGCAGTGCCGATCTTCCGGGTGACATCGATGTTGGCATGATGCGATCGGTCGACGATGGTGTGACATGGGAAACCATGCGACGAATTATCGACTTTGATTCCGCGGTCGAAGGGTCTCAGGGAAACGGAGTCGGCGATCCAGCCATACTTGTTGATCAGCGAACGGGAAAAATCATCGTCGCCGCGTTATGGTCGATGGGACCTCGAGCATGGAACGCGAGCGGTCCAGGACTGTCGCCGGAAGAAACCGGGCAGCTGGTTCTTGTCACGAGTGACGACGATGGCCTGACGTGGTCGAAGCCCCGAAGCATTACAGCACAGGTGAAGCAGCCGGAATGGCGTCTGTGTTTCAATGGACCAGGAAATGGAATCCAGTTGCGTGACGGGACGCTCATCTTTCCCGCTCAGTTCAAGCAGGACCAGCCGTCCAAAGAAACGGGCAAGATCGTCAGCACACCGCACTCCTGTTTCATCGCCAGCGTCGACGGAGGCGAAACGTGGAAGATCTCGCCGGCTGCGATTCCCGATGGGATTCCAACGAGTGAATGCTCAATCGCCGAATTGAGCAACGGCTCGCTCCTGCTATCGATGCGCGATGAATCGCGTTCTGGACTTCGTGCCTGGGCTCGCTGGGACTGGAAGGACTCCATCCTGAACGGCACATGGAGTGATCCATGGATGACAGTGACCGATCCAACCTGCATGGCCAGCCTGATTCGCCATCCCGACAATGTGCTGCTCTTTTCGAATCCAGACGATTCCAAACGTCGAATCTCGCTCACGGTTCGACACAGCGATGATCACATTCTTCCCGGCAACTCTGGTTCAACGGCTGGCAGAAAATGGAGCGATGGACGAGTCATTGATCCGTCCGGGGCGATGTACTCCAGCATGACGGTTCTTCGAGATGGTCGAATTGGCATGCTGTATGAAAGCTCTGAAGAAGACGGACTTGTGTTCGTCCGCTTCCCCCTCGACTGGGTTTCTAAAGTGAAGTGAACCCGCCACGGGGCGCAATCGCGCCGAGCTTTGTGATTCACCTGATCATAACTGGCAAAGAACCCTCCGCTCCCGGACCAAGTCCGGGAGGTCGAACGAGCGCCAGCACGTTCGGGGCGAATCGAAGTACAGGGTTCCCGCCGTTCTCGCCTGCGCGGGCATGGCGGGTGCTTTGAGTTTGATTTCAGAAAACTCTCGGTTGTAGTCTTGCAATCTACGAAGACCTTCGTGCATAGTTCTGATCTACGAATTGTTTCGTAGGAAGGATTCGCTCGGGCCATTGAGCTGGCTGCGAGAGCACGACTGACAGAGGCGACTGTTTTCATGACAGCCAATGATGTTTCCCGGCCGACGGATGCGGAACTTGAGATTCTGAAGGTGTTGTGGGAACGCGGGACCTGCACGGTACGTGATGTCTTTGAAGTCTTGAGTGCGGCGCGCGAGACGGGGTACACGACGACTTTAAAACTGTTGCAGATCATGTTCGAAAAAGGGCTGGTCAGCCGTGATGAGTCACAGAAGTCGCACGTCTACAAGGCCCGCGCGAAGCAGCAGGCGACTCAGCGAATGCTTGTGACAGACCTGCTGACTCGGGCATTTGGTGGATCCACAGAAAAGCTGGTGGTGCAGGCGCTGGCGGCGAAGAAGGCCTCGAAAGAAGAACTGGCGGAAATTCGTCGATTGCTGAACGAACTGGAAGGAGATGAACAATGAACACTGTTGAAGCGTTCCTGTGGAATCGAACTTCTTTCGTTGAAACAATCGGCCTGACTCTGATGCACTTCGTGTGGCAGGGTCTGCTCGTCGCGGTGCTGCTGAAGGCGATGATGGTTTGGATGAGTCGATCATCAGCGCAAAGGCGATACGCCGTCTGCTGCCTGGCACTGCTGGCTCTTGCCATTCTGCCACCGGTGACGTTTGTTGTGCTTAACGAGACAGGGCAGGGGCAGGAAGTGGCAGAAGAGACGATTCCGATGGCGACCCCTGTAGCCGAGTCGGACAGTGGCATGAACGGGAACGCGGCCAGGATTGACTCGGAGAACGAACTCCCTCAGCATGGATCCTTGGGCAGTGGCAAGCATTCGCTGCAGAACCGGAGTGCCGAACACAGTGGCCTGGTGTCTTCTGAGAACGTCGAGGCTCGCTCTGCCACATCGCCCTTTGTGTTGTCCGCGGAATCTCGTCGTTGGGCGCTTCAGGCAGCTACGGCCGTCTGGATGCTGGGTGTCGTGTTCCTCTCTGTGCGGCTCCTTCTGTCATGGGCGTGGGTCCGCCGAATTAAGTCTTCAGGGACTTCGTGTTCGAATTCGGAGATTGCTCAAGCAGTGACTCGTCTTTCGAGAAAGCTTGGCATTCACCGATTTGTGGCTCTGCTGGAATCTGCTGAGATCGATGTTCCGATGGTCATTGGTTGGCTTCGTCCGGCGATTTTGTTGCCACTGGCGACCGTGAATTCGCTGTCGGTCAGTCAGCTGGAAGCCATTCTTGCGCATGAGTTGGAGCACATTCGGCGAGCGGATTACCTGGTGAATTTTGTGCAGAATCTTGTTGAGACCGTGCTGTTCTACCACCCTGCCGTTTGGTGGGTGTCTTCGCGAATTCGGCAGGAACGTGAACACTGCTGTGACGACGTTGCAGCCGCCTCCTGCGGAAACGCTCGCCACTACGTCGCAGCACTGTTGCGTCTCGAAGAGCTTCGAAGTGTCCCCAAGTCGGTCATCGTTGCGTCAACGGGCGGCAATCTGCTGCAGCGTGCTCGGCGACTGCTGGTTCCGGTTGAATCACACGAAGTGGTTCCTCGCTGGCATGCCGGGGCGGCTTTGTTGATCGCGACTCTTGGCATCGGGCTAACGCACTTCAATCGATTTCCATCGGCGGAAGCTTCGGCCGTGCCGCAGTCGTCGACGGTGAAAGAGCCCGTCACGCAGCAAGCCGCAAACAGCTCTGGTTCGGCTGCGGCTGAAGTGGGCGAATACACAGTCGAAGGAATTTGTGCGGATGCGGTGGATCATGCACCGCTGAAGGGTGTTGACGTGCGGCTGTTTGTTCAGCAGGGACTAATGGCAGACGTGAAGGAAGTGGGCAGAGCGAAAACCGACGAAAATGGCGAGTTTCGTTTTCCGAATCTTCCTGCTCCATCCAACCTGGTGAACAACAAAGTGCAGTACGTCGTTCTTGCTCACATGGCGGGAAGGCCACCGGTGTATGGGCCGATTTCTCTCTTTGCAGAGCCGGGTCGGCAGGGCCGCAAGATCCACATTGCCCGAGAAGGCGACGCGCTCAGTGGTCGGGTCGTCGATGAGCAGGGACGTCCGGTCAGCGGTGCGAATGTGAAGTCGATGTGGTGGTTGCCGAGTGAGATTGAGGGGACTCCTCACTTCCTGACCGGCGACGATGGGCTCTTTCGACTGGCCGAGCTTCCTGTGATGGCGAATGAAACGGACCCGGGGGCCAGCGTTGTCGTGTCGCACCCCGATTATCCGACAACCACCGTTTCCAACCTGAAAGTCCCGGGCACCGCGAAACTCGTGTTGCCAGAAGGATGTCCGGTTTCAGGAGTTGTTCAGGATGTGGCCGGGAAGCCCGTACCGGGGGCCGTCATTTCGGTCGTTCCCGAATCAAATCGCGACTCACGTAATACGGAATATTGCAGGACGGATGCAGACGGGAAGTTCAAGATCTGCGTTGAGAACGGGATCTACTCGTTCATGCTGAGCCATGACGCCTATGTGTCCGAAGCACTGACGGGAGTCGAATGTCGGAAGGGAAAACCGGTGCAGCTGCAAACGATGATCGCGCAAGAAGGCGGTTGGCTCACTGGCCAGATCTTCGACACCAAAACATCAAAGCCTCTGGTAAGGTCGGAGAGCGGACAGAATCGCATTTCAATTGGGGTTTATGGCAAGGCTAACCCCAGCAGAACTGAGCCCATGGCGGAAGTCGATGACGACGGGCGATTCAAAGTCCGCGTGATGCCGGGTGAGAACTTTCCGTTCACGATCAATCAGCGTACGACTCGGATGTCGTGGGACACTCAGCGGCAACCGCCGGTGATTGTGAAGTCGGGTGAAGAGGCATTCATCCAGATTGATATCGTTCGCCGGGAGTCGACTCCGGATATGCTGGCGAGAGCGAACAAAATCATCGATTCGTTACCAAAGGCCCCGGAGGCTCGTGCCGAAGCGATCATCGCTGAGCTCCGAAACTTCAACAAAACGGTCGACGGTTGCGAAGTCTGGTGTGCGCTGCTGAGGGAAGTTGTGAAGATCGGTCCGCCGGCCGTACTTCCGTTGTGCAAAGAGCTGGAATCTACGCAGAGTAATCCGATGATGCGAAGGATTTCGGTCGCGCTTCGAGCCCTGAATGATCCTCGTGCTGTGCCGTCCCTGATTCGTACTTTGCCGCGAACGTTGCTTCCTTCTTCCAGTGATTTCGGCCTGATCGTTGAAGATGCCGAGTTGGCGTCATTCATGCGAGAAAACTCGATCAATGGTGAAGGTAGTGGGAATCGGTTCGACCTTGGCCGACCGGTTCGCGAAGTCCACGCGGCGATTCAGCATCTGACGAAGCACAATCTTCAGGCCAGTAAGGAGCTGGCCAGCATGTCTCGACGGGCCGATCTGCGAGCACTCAATGCTCAGGAGAAGACCTTCCACAAAGCGGCTTCGGAATGGGCTGTTTGGTGGGAAGCGAACGCACAGTCGTTCAAGGTTCCTGAAGAATTTGGACGCGTCAACCTGCCACCGTTTGTCGATGCTGATTTGTCGGATTATCCGACGGGGCTGACGCTGACCCCGAATGCTCAGGAAGATTCAGGCGTGAGCAGAATGGTGCTGTCACCGGCCAGTGAAGACGGTCCGTATACGCGTTGCTTTTTGGACCTGGATACCGAGCGCGACTGGCGATGGCCCGCCGAACTGGCCAACAAATCGGATACTCCGGAAGCCGCGAAGTCCGCAATGGAATGGGCACGCCAACATGGGGCCGACCTGATTTGCACCGCGCGACAGGAATCCGATGGCACCCTGCAATACGTCCTGACGTCAGTGGATGCTCAGGTCTGGGAGATTGATGCTCTGACCGCGCAGAACATCGAACAGCACATCAAGAAGGGCGAGCTTCCGACGGGGCGAAAACTTGAACAACCCGAACTGCTTCACTTCGATCCCGTCACGGGAAAACATGTCCCGATGATTGGCAGCAGCTTCCTGTACCTGACGAAGGATGAGGGTCTGGGGCTGATCACGATCACAGACTTTGTGGTTGTAGCGAGAGATATCTCCGGCCTTGCCGGAGTGCCGCCCGGAGTTGGATTCCATCGAGGCGTTCGCTTTGATCTGACGTTCATTGCGAGGTGACGATGGTTTTGTGGTGTGCGTCTACACTCGCAGCCTGTTGATTTGTCCTGACTGCTTGCCTTAGCAGGGCATCCTTGTCCATTGCGGCACAGCTTCGTGATCCCTCACTGACGTTTCGGGTTATGGTCCCTCACTGACGTTTCGGGTTATGAAGCGCAAGGAAATGAGCCACCTGGTTCGCGGCTCGCAATAGATCCTGGAGACAAACCCTCCATGCATTTTCGGCGCAGATGGAACAATCCCCAGAGTGCACGGCAGTCGGAGTTGTCGTATCGGAGTTTCCCGCCTTACGTAAACGTTAATCCTTAACCGGCCGAAATCACCAGCAATCCGCATCCCTTGCGCAGATTCTGCGCGTGGGGGTGTTTACCGACTTCAGCGTTTGAATAGTCACTGACTCGGATTGCACACCATGGTTTCAAGCCCCCGCTTCGACCGTTTTAATCGTTCCCGCCGTCGTCCGCTGAATCGCTCGAACCCTGAGCAAGCACTGTCACGAGCGATTGCCAATGTTCTTGCCGGCAAACCTGTTCGTTCGTCCGGCGATCGGTCGCGCAAGTCCCGTCGGATCGACGTTGGGCAGGTCCTGGAATCTCGACTGCTGCTGTCCAGCGTAACCATTGATCTCGCGACATGGGCCGGCACAAACTTCCTGCTCGAAGCCAGTGGGAACAGCAACAACGCGACGTGGACACTGAAGGATCGGGACACGAACAACGTGTTGACATCCGCCTCCATCAACAATTCCACGACCTCAGTGACGATCAATGGATCCGCGCAGGGGGATGACATCTACATTACCGGAGCCAGTGTTTTTGGTACGGACGGCAATGGTGCGGTCACCACCAATCTTCCAGCTCCGTTATCGTTTGTTGGAAATGCCGGTGTGGACGTTGTCACGTTCAGTGGAGACACGGCCGTCACCGGAGATCTCTCCGTCGACGCCGAAACGATCTCAGTGAACACGTCGATTCAGATTGATTCGACAACGGTCGTGAGTTTGTCAGCCGCTGCATCGACGGGAACACAATCCAACACCGGCGCTTCACCATCCATTTCAGGGACGAACGCTGCATCCGTCACTGTGAGCGGCAAAGTGACGGCTCCCGCGATCAATATCACGGCCGCAACGAGTGGCTCAGTGACCACGAAGAGTGACTACGGACTCCTTCTGGCCACCAACACCTGGACAGATTCCGCGACAATCACAATTGGTTCAGCCGCGACGCTGAAATCTTCCGGCGATATCACGATCGCCGCGTCGCGAGGCACAACCTACAAGACGGAAGCTCGCAGTGCGTTCAATGACATCTCCGGCGGAACCACGATCACGATCGGCGGAGCCAGTGCGACGACCGTGATCAATGCGGGTGGCGCATTGTCCATTACGGCGATTGATAATCTGAGAGCGGAAGCGCTGAGTCCGGATCAGACGTATGACCTTTCGACACTCGTGTATCCCGCCAGCATCGACGCGGCTGTGGCGAGGAATCGTCTGACGGGTGACACGAAGATCGCTGTCACCAGTGCTGCAATCACTCAGTCTGGAGCATCGAAGTCAGCGGTTCTGGAAGCGAATCGTAAGGCGATTGTGATTGCCGAAGCGAAGTCGACATCTCTGGCCGGTGCGATGCCGAACGGTTCGTCACTCTCACTGAGCGGCACGTACGCGTCCAACATCCTGAGCGGCAATGTTCAGACGACGCTCAGCGGCGGCAGTCTGACGGCTCAGAGCGCATCCGTCAGTGCAAATGATGATGCGATCGCGGTCGTCAAAGCAGACCTCTCTGCAAAGACGACGACCTGGGTCAGTACGGTCAATTCTTCCGGAATGACGATTGGAGCCACGATCGCGTTCAACATGATTGGTTCCGGCAGTATCTCTGCAGCACAGCAGACGGTCGATGCGTTGCTTGGAACATCGATTACTCCCAGCACGGCGTCTGAGACGAAGGCCACGGTCAGCAACACCACTTTGAACGTCACCGGAGATCTCAGTGTGCTTGCTGACTCGGCCGCACGAGTCAACTCGACGATCAGTAATGCAAGTGAGTCACTGGTTCAGGGAGTGACGGGCAGCACGGGATCAGCCGGAGGTGCGATTGTTGCCAGCAACCTGATCAATTCTTCGGCCACCGCCAATATTCGTTACACCAGTGCCACGAACGCAACGGTGGGCGGCGATCTGCGAATTGCGGCTTCTGACAATGCCGCGATCTTCAGCAATGCCAAGCTCGTCACATCCTCGACGGTCACCAATGACGGCGGCGCGAGGCTGCTGCAGGATGCCGCGAATCTGTTTGTCGACTATGACTACAAGAGCTCGGAAGGCAGCAAGTCGCTGACGTACGGCAAACGCGTGCGAGTCATCTCGGGATCAAATGGCGGCGGCATTGCGAATGGCGTTTACGAATATCTTGGCACCAGCGCGACGAAGAATCTGGGCACCGAGAACTATGCGAATCTGGATTACTGGAAGCCGGTGAATGGAACTCAGTTGATTCCACAGGGTGTCAACATCAGCCCGTCTGATTCCGTTGCGGTCGGTGGCGTTGTGGTTCGTAATGATGTGAAGTCCTCGGCTGCCGCGGACCTCAAGAACGCAACGATGACGGGCGTTGATTCCATCCGTGTCGAAGCGACTGAGAACGCTGTCATTCAGGCGACCGCCGACGCGACGTTCAAGTCATCCGGCGCGGGGGCCTTCGGAAACGGAGTTAGCCTGGCTGCTGGCGGAGTTGTGGCGACGAACAACATACTCAGTTCCGCAGATGCATTGATCCAGGGAAGTGACCTGACCACAAGCAATGCGGGTGCTGCGACTGGGGACATCGCTGTCTCGGCAACAAACACATCAACGATTGATGCAACGACAAAGGCACTCGTCTCCAGCAACCAGAATGCCGGCGGCGCGGTTCTTGCGTTCAATACGATTGGTTACGCACCTCAGAATTCACTGTTTCAGAGCATCAATGCGCTGTTGGGAACCAGCATCGGCACTGCGACTCCCGCGGTGACTCGGGCTCGCATTCTGGACACACCGGTTTCTGCTGCGGGTGCCGTCACGGTGAGTGCCGATTCGACTGCATCGCTGACAGCAGAAGTGTCCAACGAAGCGACATCTGTGGCTTCAGCGATCGTGAATGCGACAGGCATGGCCGTTGGTGGTGTGCTCGCATCCAACATGGTGAATACCGACGTTGATGCTTCATTCACGGGCACAACGACAAAAACCGCAACCGCGGCGTCGATTTCCGTCAATGCGAAAGATGACACGACGATTGAAGCCTCGACGACTTTGCTGTCCACATCGTCCACAACGTCCGACGGTGGCGTCAGCCTGATCAACAAACTGGGAACTCAGCTGCAGACTGACTACCTGTTTACTTCCAACTCCGGGTCACCAAATCTTGCGTTCGGAGACAAGGTTCGAGTCGCTTCAGGATATGCCAACGGCGGGACTCCAGAAGCGATTTACCAGTACATGGGAACGAGCACCCCGGTGAATCTGGGAGCGACGGATTACAGCAACAAGGGGCTCTGGAAAAAGCTGGATCCGATCAACGTTCTGCCGCCGGGGCTGAACATTTCAAATTCCGATTCGATGGGACTGGGTGGCCTTGTCGTTCGGAATGATCTGATCTCCGACGTCGACAGCGTCATTGAGAACCTGACGATTACCGGGACAGGCGACGTCGAGGTCACTGCTGATTCCAGCCAGAACATGACCGCGGCCGCTGATGCAACGGCGACTTCCAGCGGTGGCAGTGCCTTTGGCCAGGGCACATCGCTGGCGGTGAATGGTTCGATTGTGACCAATATCGTTCAGGGCAACGCTGATGCTCATGTTCTGACGAGTGATATCACGACGTCAACGGGCGATCTGACAGTTGCGGCAACGAACTCTTCAACGATTGAAGCGACGAATGCCAGCCAGATTGCAAGCGGCAACACGGGCGTCGGAGTTTCTCTGGCGTTCAACACCGTTGGCTATCAGGCTCAGGATCTGCTGACTCGAAGCATCGATGCCTTGATCGGAACCAATATCGGCAACACGAATCCCGTCAGTGCCACGGCGTACGTTCGCAATACACCACTGGACATTGACGGAGATGTGTCAGTCACTGCGGACAATGCGTCACGCATTACTTCAGAGCTGAGCAACGACACGACCTCGGCAGCATCGGCGATCATGAATGCGACA
>JAEUII010000029.1 GCA_016795145.1 Planctomycetaceae bacterium | reverse complement strand
GGAACAATCCGGCGTTATGGCGTCGGTCGTTCTTTCGTTTGCCGCGGCAGGAACACTCGCCGGCGGGACACTGATGGATCTGTTCCATGTGAACTCATCATTAAGTCGCCGTCGAGCCGCTGGAGGCATCTGGTTCACACTCGCGGCATGTTGTCTGTATCTGGCATTGAAGACAAATCACGCGTGGATTGCCGTCTTGTTTACGGCGTGTTCATGCTTCGCGACTCAGGCCACTCAGCCGCTCTGGTGGTCCTGTGCGATTGGTATCAGTGGCCGACATGTCGGCGCGCTCTTTGGACTGATGAACTCGGCCGGCGTCGTTGGAGCGATGGCGTCACAGTTGCTCGTTGGAGTCCTGGCGGACTGGTTTGCGGCCCGTGGATACTCCGGACGTGCTCAGTGGGATCCGATTTTCTGGATCAATCTGGGAGTTCTTGTCTCTGCGGCACTCTTGTGGCTGACGTTTGTCTTTCGAGAAGTGGAACCTCATGCCGATCATTGATGTCCACAGTCACTTCTGGGAATACCCAAGAGACTTTCAGGATGATTTTCGACAGCAGGCTCGCCGCGCGAGGGCTGGTGTGGAAGTTGATCTGACCGTGCGGTTTGAGGACTATGAAAAGACCTCATTTCCGGATGTTCGAACGATCGTCTTTGGTGGGAAAGCAAAGCTCAGCGGGCTTTGGGTCGATGATCACGAAGTCGCACGCTATGTGGCGAGTCATCCCAGGCACCTGATTGGGTTTCTGTCACTGGATCCGACTCAGCCTGGCTGGCAGAAGGAGATGCAGCAGGGACATCAGGAACTGGGAATGAAGGGCATCAAGCTGATGCCGATGTATGCAGGCTTTCGGCCGGATGATGAACGACTGAATGAGCTGTGGCAGTATGCTCAGACGCATCAGCTTCCCGTTCTGCTTCACACCGGAACAACATTCATTTCACAGGCACCTCTTGAGTACACACTTCCGCGTCATCTGGATCCGGTCGCAATTCGATATCCCGAAACTCGAATGATCCTGGCTCACCTGGGACATCCGTTTGAGGGGGAGTGTATTGCCGTCATCCGCAAGCATCCTCATCTGTATGCCGACCTGTCTGCGCTTCACTACCGTCCGTTTCAGCTGTACCAAAGCTTGATGCTGGTTCAGGAATACGGTGTTTGGGACAAAGTGCTGTTCGGAACCGACTATCCGTTTACGACGGTGCAGGCGTCAGTCCAAGGCTTGCGAAATCTGAACCAGATGGTGGAAGGGACTCAGCTTCCACGTCTGAATGAGAAGGCGATTGAACGGCTGATTTACCGAGACAGCTTGCCGCTGCTCGGAATACCGGAGTGAGTGTGTGTTCGAGTGTTCGCGAAAAAGACGTGGTGCGTTTCAGGCATGACATGGTTATCCTGTGTGTTCCTCTGAGGCATAGATTTTCAGCGATTGAGGACCAGAAGGAGAGTCGCTTTGCCAACGGCATCCAATCGAGTCACTCTGCAGGAGTATTTGGCACTTGAACGCCAGACGTTGACAAAGAACGAGTTCTTTCAGGGTGAGATTCTCCCGATGGGTGGTGGTACACCGAACCACAGTCTCATCGCGGCGAATTTTGTCGGAGAGGCAGGAAACGCCCTGAAGGGCAGGCCCTGTGCCGTGTTTGGCAGTGACCTCCGAATCCAGGTACGATCGACGGGACTCTATACTTATCCGGATGCGACGATCGTTTGCGGCGAACAGGAATTTGACGACGACCATCGGGACACGTTGATCAATCCGACGGTCATCATTGAGGTGTTGTCAGATTCGACAGAGAAATACGACCGTGGCAAGAAGTCGAATCAGTACCGTCAAATTTCGTCGCTGAAAGAGCTGGTGCTGATCTCTCAGGAACGTCCACACGTCGAATGTTATACCCGGCAGCCCAACGGTGACTGGCTCTTTCATGAGCAGCGAGACCTTACCGCCAGTTTTGAGCTCAAGTCAGTCGCAGTGATTCTTGAAATGTCGGAGCTGTATCGCGGCGTGACGTTTGAACCGGATGAGGATGATCCGAATCTGTTCAAGCCAGCGTGAACGAGGGACGCGACATAGGACGAGTGCTTCGTCAAGCCTGGGCGTTCGAGGTGTGGAAGGTGCGAGACGTGTTGCGACTCGGGGATCTTTAGCAAGATCCACTACTTCCGGCCCGCCCCCGAGCTTGCTGGCGCTCGCTCGACCCCTAAACGGGGGTTTGGGTGGGGAGGTCTATTAGAACGGATTCTTAGCCACATCGACGGATGCGTGACCGAGGAAGCTGAGCAGCGGGATGAAGAGCTGAGTGCCGCTTCCAATGTCGCTGGACAGAGTTGATTCGGCCACTTTGATGTGCGTCAGTCCGATTCCGTCAGGGCCGCGTGTTGAATCGAAGGGCAGCCAGATGCCATCGACTTTCGCTTCGACCCACATATGAGGAGCAAACGAGGTTGGGTCTGGCACATACACAAATCCGACTACGACTCTTGCCGGAATCTGCTGGCTGCGCATAAGAGCACAAAGGAGAACCGCATGCTCCGTGCAGTCGCCCTGCATCTTCGCAAGGATCTGGCTCGCCGGGGCCAGTGAAGTGGAGAATGGATGAAAGCGCATTTCCTTCCAGACATGGCGAGTCAGGCGGCGACACTTTTCAAGCGGTACCGAAGTGCCACCCGCAACAATCGTCGCCTTTCGTTCGATCTCGGGAGTTCGAAAATCGATCCACGCGGAATTCTGCAGCGCTTCGTCTTTCGTTTCGCGGTCCGTTCGAGTCCGCAGAGCCGTGCTTTCGGGTTCTCTGGGGACAACCTTCTTCAGCGTCACGATCAGTTCGTTGGGCGAAATCTGCTCCACCGACTGAAACTCGGAGTCAGGTAGCGAAATCTGTTCGGTAGGCCCTGCTGTCACAACCAATCGAACGGACGGTGAGTTATCCACGTTGGCAATCGCACGCTTCAGGGGCAGGACCGTTCGAAACTGAAGGTCCAGGCTTTCAAGATTTTCTTCCCCGAGTGCTGTTGCTGCATCGGAACGAATGATCCGCAGAGTTTCACCCAGCATTGATTGTTCGATCAGCAGCACCTGGCCATTCTCGTCATAATAGAGATTCGACCTTTGATCAGGTTCGGCCGCGGGCCAGTATTCGATTCGTGTGGCTTTGAACTTTCGTCCGTCCGGAAGTTTGAGTGACTGATCAGGAGAACGATGCAGTTTCATATCGGCCACCACGGCCGACTCGGGAAACAGAACGGGACTCGTCCATCCTCGATTGTTCACTTCCGCTACCACAGGCATCCACCCATTGAAGATGGGGGAATGTACCGGGGTCGCGCTCGGAAGGAGTTCGGAGTTCACCGTCGCCGCGGATTTTTCGGTCAGCCGATAACCTCGTTCGTCTTCATTCCAGATCCCTGTTCGTTCCATAGTTGAACCATCGGCGGCTGTTCGCTGCAGGTTCCATGAGAACAGTAGCCCATCGGCAGTCTCGACCGTTTCAAGATGAGCAGCGACTGACACATCGGTTCCAAAGCGTCGCAGCTTCAGCCGAGTCTCACGGACACGACGCAGAAGAGGAACCGTCTCGTCCTGAGTCTTCTGGCTGGCGGCTCGCTTAGCGACAGACGTGCGCAACGATTCGTAGCCGACATTCTTCCCGTCGAACTCGATTCGAAACCAGTCTTCGGACGTCGAGGACTTTGGCTGGACCTCGATCGGTTGCGGCTTCGCCTTCTGCCGCGTTCCGCTGCGTCCCTGAATCTCGATCTGCTGGCCATTTGCCGTCACCAGCGGCCATGACACGGCCAGCGTTAGTGCTGCAATCCAGAGACCATGCGACTTGTGAGTACGTGCGTTCTTTTCCATGCCGAACAGTATCACACAATCTGCCGATTCTGACAGCCGCAATTTTTGTGACGACGGTGCAGATTGTGTCGAGCGCAGGGGCTGCCGGAACAGGTTCTCTTAGCGGTACGTTCGTGTTGAGGATTCAGAGCTTTCCCGCAAATTTGGTGAATCATCTAAATCCAGACGGCTCGGCGGACGGTGAGTGCTACGTTTCGGGAAGCGGGCTCTCTTGCCATGATTCTTTCTGCGCCGGATTAACGTCATGGGCTTTCTGAAGAATTTCCTGAAAACAAACTATCGCGATGGGGCTGTTCCAAGTGGAGTCAGCAGCTTCCGGAATCTTTCGGAAGACGAGCTGGAAGCTCACATGGCGATTGCGCGGTACGGCGACTTTACTCTGACCGACGCAGTTCGTCCGTCTTACAATCTGGAAGTCGTCCCTCGGACCGGCTACCGCCATGAGTGGTATGTCGATCAGGAAACCGGGGCCCGTATTCCGGTCCTGATGGCCTCGGTCTCACGCGAGAAACTCTTCGACACATTCCTGTCGCTGCTGGATCCGCTGGGTGAAACGGTCGACGTCGTGCTCGAAACAAGTCACGACAAAAACAACGGCCAGCACACGGACCTGTATCGCGAACAAATTGATATGCCGGTGCTTCAGAGCATTCTGTATGACTTTGAGGACCTGTTGCTGGATGACGGATGCTGCGGTATCGCCATCCTGAATCCTCGCAAGCCAATGGAAGTTCAGCTGGACGAGCACAAGCTGCTGTTTGTCTACGGCAAGGAAAACGCCGACTGCGAACTCGCTCTGAAGGACAATCAGATTCAGTGCGTTGAAAACATGCGATTTATTACCGAAGCGGAACATGTTCATTCATCGAGCGATGAACTGCATGAACGCTTCGAACAGTTGTGTTATCAGCTTGGTATTGAAAGCTGATCGACTGACGTTCCCTGCACAATTTGCTGAAGTGAGGTTCCGATGAAGTGGTCCCCTCCACACATCGTTGACCGCCAGTCTGTCTCGGCACTACCGGCCTCAGTGGCTGCGGTCGTCTTCCTGTCCGGATGCGCATCGATTCCGTCACTGCCTTCCGCGCAGGGCAGTGTTGCGTCTTCTGCGATCGTCGCGCCGGGTGAATTCACACCGGAAGAAAAGGCACTGCTGGCTCAGATGCCCGCTGTGCCGAAGTTTGACGAATTCAAACCGGCGCCAGCTGTGGCGGCGGCCGTCCCGTCGACGTCAATGAACTCCGGATCATCCGTTGCTTCTTCCTCAATCGGCTCAGCGCCAGCTGTGACTTCCGAAAAGAAGAGTGACGCTGCGCTGGTTCCTGTTCCGCTCAAGGAGGAACCGAAGGCGACTTCGACGACCGCATTGAAGCCCGCAGAAACTCCGAAGCCAGGTCAATCAACCTCAGCACCAGCGCCATCCAGCGTTGCTGCGAATCCAGCTCCGAAGACAGGAGCCCTTGCCGGAGCGGAGCAGAAAGTTGGGTCTTCTGAACCCACACGCGTCGCTCTTGCGGAAACTCCTGCGAGTGACGTAAAGACGGCTCAGACAAACCGAAAGTCCCCGACAACGACAGACACAAAGAAGCCGGCTGTTCCCCAGAAAGTCGAAGCCCCTGTGGCTTTTTCCTGGAAGAAAGTGGGCAAATCGACCGGCGGCATTCCGTTCGAAATGGCCAGGGCTGGTGAAGACGGTTATCGCACTCTGGTCATCGGCAGCGTTGGCGGGCATGATCCGGCCGCTCTGGCGATCGTTGACCAGCTCGCGCTGCACCTGCATGAGAACAGCTTGATTCTTGGCGGTTACGAAACGACCTTCATTCGAACGCTGAATCCAGACGGCATGAAGAGCCGCACAGCTTTGAATGCTCGAGGGCAGTACGTTAACCATGGCTTTCCAAAGTCAGGTGAAACGCCAAACGGTGATCAGCCTGTCGAAGCGGCCTTCCTGATCAGTCAGCTTGCCCAGCTGCAGCCTCAGCGAGTCCTTCACATTCGCACGATTGACGGCGATACGGGCTTGATCGCGTCGGGTGCCAGCAGCCAGAAAGTGGCCCAGGAAACTGCACAGATCATGGGCTTCCGCTATGTGGCTCTTCCTGAGAAAGCCGTTGCCGGATCGTTTGAACGTTATGTGGCAAGCCGAGGAACCTCCGAGATCATTACCCTGGCCATTCCTGCGAAGACCAAATCAACGGAAGCATGGGAACTCTACCGCGATACCGTTCTGAACCTTCTTCAGCGAGACGATCTCACAACCAGAGAACTCGCACGAGGTCAGGATGAAAAGGCTTCGGCCGACCGTCGCAACGGAAAATAGATCGGACGCCCGCTATTCTTCGGCGGAACAACACTGCAAACTCCCGTTAGAAACCAGCAGACCATCTGCTGGTTTTTTTGTTGGAGTTTGTCTGTGACGTGGATCCTGAGACAAGTGTGGTGGCAGTGGGATGCGTCTGCTTCCGACGACGTCTTTTCCCAGATCTACCACTGGTTCAATCTTGCGGAGTCTGCTGCATGGTTCATCTTCGGCGGGATGGTCGTCCGCAGATGGGGCACATGGCGACGGTCATCGCTCGAGCTGTTCTATGCGATGGCGTTTGTGGTCTTTGCAATCACGGATGCCGTTGAAGCGTGGCAGCAATCGACTGCGCTGATCCTGTTCAAGCTGATCAACCTGGTTGTGCTGTTCACGCTTCGCCGACGTGTGATGCGTTCTTATCCGGAGGCCAAATTGTTCTGAAAGCGGCACTTCAGGCTGCAGCGGCCCTGGCTGTTGCTTAGCCGCCATTGATCGCAATTCTGCTGACGCTACTTTGATCGCTTGTAGAATGGCAACGGAACAACTTCAGCGTTGACCGGAGTCCCTCGCAGGCTGACCTGCAGTTTCTGCCCGTCGGTGGCCAGCGACAATGGAACGTAGGCCATTGCGATCACCTGTTGGAGCGTTGGTGAGAACGTGCCGGAGGTGACTTTGCCCACTTCGGCTCCATCATGCAGCACGGGTGATTCTTCACGAGCGATTCGACGACCCTCAAGCTTCAGCCCGACTCGTCGAGTCTTAAGGCCCGCATCACAAATCTGTTCCATCGCCGCTTTGCCTGGGTACTCCGGCTTATTGAATCGCACGGCAAAATCGAGTCCCGCTGTGAGCGGATCGATCTGTTCGTTCAACTCATGCCCGTACAACGGCATTGCTGCTTCCAGTCGCAGAGTATCCCGGCAGCCCAGTCCGGCGGCGACGAGTCCCTTGGAAGTGCCAAGTTCGAGCAGACGATTCCACATCGCCTGAGCCAGTTCATTCGCGACCACAAGTTCGAAACCGTCCTCGCCCGTGTAACCCGTGCGAGACACAAGCACTGGCTGGTTCTGCCACGTGGCGTCTTTCGCGGAGTAATATTTCATGGTCGAAACATCGATCCCCAGCAGCTCCGTAACCAGTCCCACGGCCTTTGGACCCTGCACGGCAATCATTCCGGTCGACAGAGTTCGATCGACGAATTTGATTCCAGCGAACCCGGCACAGTGTTCCAGCCACTCGTTAATCTTCAAACGATTGGACGCGTTGACGACCAGCTCCCAGCGGTCTTCGAGGCGGTAGACCAGAACGTCGTCCAGAATTCCCGCTTCATGATTGCAAACCAGTGAGTATCGAACGTCGCCAGGCTTCAGGCGTCCTGTGTCATTGGTCACGACGCTGTTCAGAAACTCGGCCGCCGTTTCGCCAAAGAACTGAAGTCGACCCATGTGAGAAATATCAAACAGGCCTGCTGCGTTGCGAACCGCATTGTGCTCTTCAACGATCGAAGAATACTGCACCGGCATTTCCCAGCCAGCGAAATCCACCATGCGGCCGTTGTGTTCATGATGCCACTGATTCAGAGGCGTCTTGTTCATATCCAGAGTTTTCCTTGAGCAGTTTCGAACGCGGACTGGAGTGGTCCGGTGCAGAATCAGTGGCCTGACTGTTGAGACATTTTGCCGTCAACGTGAGCGGGTGGTGGATCGGCGCACAGATCTGAAAGACGGGAAGTCTACCGGTCCTCACTCGGGAATTCAGCGAGTCGGCTGGCAAATCCAAATGGCTCGGTCAGTTTGGCAAAATCGAAAATGAACGAGTCGTTCACCAGCGTTCCAGCGGCCGACCGGGCGCGCTGAAGCAGATCTCGATTGACCCGCAGTTCGGCCCGAAGTTGGTTCGGCGATGACTCAGACCCATAAAACGGAAACGCTCCGGACCGATCGAAACCGGAGCGGAGCGTCTCTGGCGGGGAGTCTTCCTGCTGACCTCCGGGAATCATCCGATGACGCCCGGCACAGCACCTGAGTTGTTTCGTGACCGCAGCTTTGATCGCTCAGAAACTGCAATGCTGCGTTATCGATTTGGGAAGATATGAACTGGTCGACCATTTGATACCGGCGGAGCCTGGCGGACTGGCTGAGGAACAGCGACGGGCTGAGTTTCGTAACCAATTGGCCGAACCGCACCCGCTGGAGTTACCGGAATCTGAGGCTGATAGATGAGTGGCTGAGCTCCGTTGGCGGGAGTTGCCTGAAGCTGTGCATGCAGGTTTCCGTCAAGGTAGCTGCCGCGGTACTTGTTCCAGAACTGCTGTGAGTAGGGCATGCCGTGAGACATTCCCCAGCCATTTGCAATTTGGGTCTGGGAGAACACATGGCGAT
>JAEUII010000028.1 GCA_016795145.1 Planctomycetaceae bacterium | reverse complement strand
CAAGGCCAGACGAAGATTCGAGCCATGCACTCCTTTGCTCAGCACTTCCACCTGACCCTGAGCAATGATGAAGAACTTGTTGCCGTCTTCACCTTCGCCCACCAGTTTGTTGCCCAGTGACACCGTCTCCGATCGGAAGCGGTTCGCCATCCGGCTGATGATCGCTGACGTCAGTCCGGAAAACAGAGGCACGCTCCGCAGTGATTCCGGCGAGAACGACGCCACGCCATCCGTCACGTCCACACCGATACGCTCGGCTTTGCTCAGTTCCACCTTCGTACGGTTCACACGGTACGTCCCGCCGTCCACCTGCACCCATGGCAGAAGATTCAGCAGGTAACGCGGCGTGATCGACATCATCTTCGGAGATGTCTTCGTCGTGTTCGCCAGATTACGCGCTACGCTTGTCGTCACGCTACGCTGTAGAAGATTGTCGCTCATCAAGGATTCCTTCACAGTTCAGACCGTCAGGTCATGTGTCACAGTGGTTCTGAATCAGAAGATTCAGGAGGGAAACAACGTCGTGGACAGATAGCGCTCACCCAGGTCGGGCAGCACAACGACGATTCGTTTCCCTTTGTTCTCAGGACGCTTTGCCACCTGCAGCGTTGCCCACAGTGCGGCACCGCAGCTGATGCCGCAGAACAGACCTTCCAGTTTTGCCAGACGTCGAGTGGTCTCCGCGGCGTTCTCATCGGTCACCCCGATCGCCTCATCGACGATCGACAGATTCAGATTCTTCGGAATGAACCCCGCGCCGATCCCCTGAATCGTGTGGCGTCCGGATTTGATTTCTTCGCCCGCCAGGGCCTGAGTAATCACGGGGCTGGCTGCAGGTTCGACGGCGATCGCTTTGAAGCCACGGCGACGCTTCTTCAACACTTCAGCTACGCCGGTAATCGTTCCGCCTGTGCCAACGCCGGCAACCAGGATGTCGACTTCGCCGGCAGCGTCTTTCCAGATCTCTTCTGCTGTCGTGCGCCGATGGACCTCTGGATTCGCGGGGTTCTGAAACTGTTGAGGCATGAACCAGGATTGAGGTGATTCCGCGCGAATCGCTTCTGCACGGCGGATCGCTCCCGCCATCCCTTCGATCGCCGGCGTCAGAGTGACTTCGGCTCCGAACGCGGTGACGAGGCGACGGCGTTCAATCGTTGCGGTTTCCGGCATCACGACTCGCAGGCGATAACCGCGCGATGCACAGACGTAAGCAAGACCGATCCCGGTGTTGCCGCTGGTCGCTTCCAGAATCGTCGTTTCGGGACGAATCTGCCCAGCCTTCTCTGCAGCCTCGATCATCGCCAGCGCGATGCGGTCTTTGACGCTCCACAGAGGATTGAGGTTTTCAATTTTTGCGACAACATCGGCAACACAGCCTTCTGTGATGCGACGAAGTCGAACAAGGGGAGTCCGGCCGACACAATCCGTAATCGACTCACAAATCCCACTGGCACTGGAAGCAGCCATGTAACGCACACCGTTGCGTTATCTCTGAGCAAAGCGGGTTGCCTGCGCGCAGAATCTCACTGCACAACTTCGGTGAACCCAAATGCTGAGTGATCGTGGCACACGGGCCACGGGGCGCGGAGCGGATTGGATGCCCGCTCAGTAAATCTGGACTGCTGCCATGGATGGCTCGCAACGGTTTGGCCGGGAAAATTTCTGGTGGAATGCCTTCTCCCGCAGCCGGAACGAAGTTTGCCAAATCTCCCGAATTACGCAACCGTCAGGAATTCTGTCGCGAACCGCTTTTCGAAAACAACTTGGACTGCCCACTCATCGCGCAGTCTTCACTGAGCATTCATTAACAAAAAAGGGACCGGTAAGCCGGTCCCTTTCTGGGATGAAGGTTTTGGAGGAGCACGCAGGATTATGGGAACTGAGTGACTTCGCCGTTGCCGCGAGTAATCAGGCCAACGAACAGACCGAAGTCGATGTTTTCGGAGACGAAGTGAACGCTGCCATCCGCAAACAGGAACTGAGCACCACCAGTGTGGAAGGAGAATGGCTGGCTGGTTCCCTGAACTCCGAAGGCTCCGTTTGGATAGGCTTCCGAGCCGACGTCATAGCCGTTGGTGGCGTTGAATGGTGTGGTCCCGAACAGGGCAGAACCGTCAGCCTTCTGGCCAGTCACCAGCACGTCACTCGCTGGACGGCACCAGCCACCTGCGTTCACTCGGTTCGTTGGGACAGTGCCGAACTTCTTGAGTCCCTTGCGATACACAGAAGGTCGACCAGCTGTTTCCACGACGGCAATCGTGTTGGACAAACCGTCTGTGATGTCGCGGAACTGTGCGTCTACGTTCTGAGCGAACACACCTGAGTAGTACTTGTTCGCGGTGTTCGTTGGGTCGGTGAAATCCGGTGTGGCAGGCAAAATGGTCAGCGTTGATGTGTTAACCAGTGCGGCAACTCCTCGGTCGACACCCTTCGACAAGGCATAGTCGGAAATCGCAACCATGTTTGCGGCATAGCCACTGGGCGTTGTCGTCGCGTCCGGGTCACCGTCCAGCTTCGGAGAGGCGGCAGACGATGGACAGTTGAAAGCAGGCACCTGAGTACTCACGGCCAGTCGCTGATTCGTGTTTGGATCGCTCCACTGCAGCTTCTGGTCATAGAGATTGTAGACGTTCGCAAGTTCCATCTGTGGCAGAATTCGTGTGATGCCTGCGATACGCTTAGTTCCCGTGCCTGGAGGACGATTGCTGGTTGGCAGATGCTTGTAGGTGTCTTCGAAATTGTGAATCGCAAGGCCGATCTGCTTCAGGTTGTTCTTACACTGAGTTCGTCGGGCCGCTTCACGAGCCTGCTGAACCGCTGGCAACAGCAGTGCGACCAGGATCGCGATGATGGCGATGACAACCAGAAGCTCGATCAGAGTAAAGCCGGATCGGCGAACAGCTCGCGACGACAATCGCGACGACAGACTAACAGACAGACGTTTCATGGGAGACCTTTCGAAAATTGAACAACTGCAGAATTCGGTCAGCAGTTGTTGATGATCAGGAAACAAACAACGATGCGACTACAGACTGATATTGGGGATCGTGTTCTCTGACTCTGCGATCACGATTTTCAGATCAGAGGTGTCCGGGTTGGCGAACTTCGGCGGCAGGGCGTTATCGCCCCGCACAGGGCCGCCACCATTGTTGACAAGAGGATGCCAGACGATCGCCACTTTGTACTCACCGACAGGAGCGCCATCCGTCGCGCTGTGAGTACCAATCAGGAACTCACCATTCTGTGACGTTGTGGCGGTCGGACGAACGCTTGCTGGAAACGAGGGGTTCAGAGGAAACAGCGTTAGCTGAGCCCCTGCGATAGGCTTCCCTTTGAAGGTCACTGTTCCTTTGGCCGGAACAACCTCTTCCCATGGTTGTGTTTTTCCGCAACCCGTCACTGAAAGACACAGACCACAGACCAGCAGGAATATTTGACCTCGAACTTTCATCGCTTAGACCTTTCTTCTGCCACGGACCTGAGCCCGCAAATTCAAAACCCCAACCAGATGGGTGATACTTTGATCTAAGAAAACGCGTCACTTCGAACTGAGCTGGAACGGGATCGTGTTTGAACCCGACTTCACGTCAGCGCTCAATTCGGTTCCGTTTCGATACTTGGCTGGCAGCACCGGTGGCTTCTCGCCAACGATCTTCCCTTCCTGATCGAATTCCGGTTCCAACATTTCAATCTCTACTCGGTGCCGACCGATCATCGCGCCGGATTTCTCGGCAGAGAACAACAACTGATATTCGCCGTCTTCTGTTGTTGAACCATAGGATGGCGACCCGCCAGCCGCTTCGGGAACAAATCGAATGCTTGCTCGCGCGAGTGGCTTTCCATCGAGCGTTACAGTCCCTGTTACGTCAGCCAGTTCCGGTCCGTCACTTCCACCGCATCCGGCGACAACGCTGAACAGGGCCAAAAGAAGAACATGCCGCATGACTAGAACTCCCCAATGACCTGGCCGTCATCAATGCCAGCCAGCCGCTGATAAGTTCCGTAAGGTCCGTTCAGATTCGATGGAGATGCCACGTAGTTCGTATTCGTGTGATCGATGTTCTCACTGATAAACCGAACGGCTCCGTCGCCCAGAAGAAACTGAGCGCCTCCTGTGTGACGACTATGGAATGCTCGGTGGAGAGTAGAACCACTTACCAGCGGACCATTCAGCTTGTGACGAGTTGCACGAAGGTGATTGTGAGCCCCGTTGTTGTTGTAGGCATTGTTGGAACACTGCGGCCCACCACCGGTCGTGACATGGCCGTAGATAAACTGACGCTCGGAACCGATCGCATTTCCCGCAAGGTCAGTGGTGTTCGGAATGAAGCGAACTTCTCCGACAACGATGACATTGGAAGTCCCATCCGTCACATCGCGAAAGCGGCGTGAGCCATTGACGGTCAGAAGGCCATTGTTTCGAGGATCCACGACCACCGAAGTGCCGCTCAGAGCACAGGGAGCCCCATCGAAGGCACCAAGGACACCCTGATAGCTGGTCGTGGCAGCAAGTGCAGTTCCGGCACCATTCGCAGCACTCCCAGCATTGTTCGCAATTGCCACAGGCTTCGTGTCACTGGGACAGCTGTAAGCTGACAAAGGTGTCGCGCCGAGTGCCTGATTGGAAACCGCAAGCCCACCGGGCGTCACTCGTGCATAAGGTGTCGTGGCAGTATTGAACTGGTTGAAAAGGGCAGACTGCTCGAGGTAAGGTAGAAGGTAGAACGACCATGCCCAGCCGCCGGATGTTCGTTCCCCGGTGCCAGCCACCGCGTCCAGAAAGCCAATGGGAAACGTGTTGTTGACGTCGTGATAGTTGTGCAAAGCAATCCCGATCTGCTTGAGATTATTTTTGCACTGAGTACGACGCGCGGCTTCGCGAGCCTGCTGAACCGCTGGCAGGAGCAGGGCGACCAGGATCGCAATAATGGCGATCACCACCAGCAGCTCGATCAGCGTAAATCCTTTTCTGATTAGCCTTTGTGACATTTCCGTAACTCCGAATGACTCAATGAAATTATAAATCACCAATCAAGGCGTGTTTATTATCAGCAGAGACAGAGATTGAGCAACACCGTTCGGATAAATATCACCAAAATGGTCGTGGTTTTTATTTCTGATAGAAGTCCTTCTGAGGCAAGAACTGCCGCCAGCGAACTCCAACCGGCAGTTTTTGCCGGTTCACGACCGCTTAGATCCCAGACCCTTCCGTGTAATCTTCCGACCTGACCTTTGCCTGGCTGATTTGACTGCAGGGAGGCACACTGCGAGTCAGCCAGACGTTCCCACCAATGACCGATCCTTTGCCGATGGTAATCCGTCCCAAAATCGTTGCTCCGGCATAGATCACAACATCATCTTCCACGAGCGGATGTCGAGGATGGCCTTTCAACAGGTTCCCCTGTTCATCCGTTGGGAAGTTCTTCGCACCCAGCGTAACCGCCTGGTACAGCCGCACTCGATCTCCTATCACAGCGGTTTCGCCAATCACGACACCGGTTCCGTGATCGATAAAGAAGCTGCGGCCAATTCGAGCACCCGGATGAATATCAATGCCCGTCAGAGAATGCGCGATCTCCGCAACCATCCGTGCGATCATGGGCAGCCCAAGCCGATACAACTCATGAGCGACTCGATGATGGATCATTGCAAAGATTCCCGGGTAACACGCCAGGATCTCATCCACACTCCGCGCTGCGGGGTCTCCCCGAAACGCAGCTTCCATGTCACTGTCCAGCAGGCTTCGGATCATTGGAAGTGTGCGAGCAAACTCACCCACAATCTGCATCGCGCGACGATAGGCATCTTCTTCGGCAAGGCTTGTCTCTGTTTCAAAATTCAGCTCGTGAACAATCTGCTCCGCGAGCTGACGAAGCGACGTCTCCAGCGTATGCCCGACAAAGTAATTGATGCTGTCTGACGTAAACTCCCGTCCTGACAGCCGATTGGGGTACAGCGCGGCGCTCAGGCCTTCGATGACAGAAGTCAGGATCTTTCTGGACGGCAGTCGAACATGAATGCCCTTCTGTCGTCGAACCTGAAGTGACTCGTTTCGCAGTTGCTCAAGCTCGGAAACAATTCCTTCCAGCTTCAGATCATCAAGGGATTGTTCTGAGGGCAGTCGATGCAGGCGAGCATTCATCGTGGCAGTCCTTCCGCAGTGAACACTCCTTCAAACAGAATGGAACTCAGATAACGCTCACCGGAGTCCGGAAGTACCACAACGATGGTTTTTCCCTTGTTTTCCGGCCGCTTTGCCACTCGCACGGCAGCCGCTGTTGCAGCCCCGCAGGAAATGCCCGCCAGAATTCCTTCTTCGCGCGTCAGCCGTCGAGCATATTCAACGGCTTCCTCGTTCGTCACCTGTTCGACATCATCGATGAGCGACAGATCCAGCACATCGGGAATGAAACCCGCGCCGATTCCCTGAATCTTGTGTGGTCCGGGCTTGAGAGGTTCACCAGCGCGCTTTTGAGTGATCACAGGGCTTGCCGTCGGTTCGACAGCGATCGACTTGATGGCCTTGTTTCGAGTCTTCTTGATGTAGCGAGTCACACCGGTAATTGTTCCGCCCGTGCCAACGCCTCCCACAAAGATATCAATCGCGCCATCGGTGTCATCCCAAATCTCGGGACCAGTCGTTTGCTCGTGAATCGCTGCATTGGCAGGATTTCGGAATTGTTGCAGCAACACATATTTCCCTGGATCCGAAGCGGCGATTTCCTCCGCCTTCGCAACCGCACCGCTCATTCCTTTCGGGCCTTCCGTCAGTACGAGATTGCATCCGAAGGCCAGCAGCAGCTTTCGTCGCTCGATGCTCATCGTCTCCGGCATCGTCAGCGTCAGTTTCAGTTTCCTGGCTGCTGCAACAAACGCGAGAGCAATCCCCGTGTTTCCGCTGGTTGGTTCCACCAGTTCTTTTCCAGGCCCCAGTAGTCCCTTCTTTTCCGCATCCCAGATCATGGCCGCGCCGAGTCGACACTTGACGGAATACGCGGGATTGCGACCTTCGATCTTCGCCAAAACCGTTGCTTCGGCACCATCTGTGACGTGATTCAGTCGAACAAGCGGTGTGCGTCCGATCGACAAAGAGTTGTCGGAAAACCAGCGAGCCATTGTGGGGTCCCCAAACGAAAAAAGGCCGGAACATTCCCACGGGAACATTCCGGCCTCCGATATGCGGTCAGCTTGGGCGGGGACTGTATTGAGCGATACGTTCGCGGTCAAGATGAAGTCCGCTTTCGTGCGCTTTCGTTTCCGCCACAGGTCTCTCGGATCTCAGCGACCCGTCAGAGCGTCGCCTACTGAACTTCGCGAGCCACTTTCAGGATCTGCAAAAGGTTCAGTGCTTTGTCGAGTCCGCCGACGGAGTTGACGAAGGCGACGGCTTTGCGAATATCGCCGATACCGACAGTGCTGCCGGACGATGTGTCTTCGGCAACCCGAGCTTTTGCTTTGGCCGGTGCGGGTTCTTCGACCATCGCTACGGTCTCTTCAATCACTTCTGAGACCACTGCAGCGGTGGTTGTCTCTGTCTGTTCATCGGAAGATTTTCGAGTCGTCTTCTTTGCCATCGCCGAGCGCCTGTTCTTTTGTTTCGTGGTCGAATTGAAGCGTTTCCGTGAGCCAGAATGCTCACCTGTGTCATGCATTCGCGTTCACTGTCGCTCTCGCGTTCAGTCCTGATTCGCTGCATGTTTCCGCATCGTAGGTGAACATCGACCTCATGCAAGAAGTGCTTTCTGATTCCTGGTTCCTCGCGCGCGAACGTTGACAGCTCACCCATGGCCAATCGACGATAGGGCTGATAGATCCCAATTCGAGGTGAGGGTGAAATGATCAGAACGTGCTTCCGCTTTTTCTTTGCAACGGCCCTGTTGATCGGAATGGCTCATGAGTCCGTCACGGCCGACGACCTCGAGCCCGCGCCGAGTCCTGTCGACAATCCTCTGAAAGGACTGGTGCCTTATGCCAATCCTGCCGCGGATCGTTTTCCGCACAGTATGGAATTCAGCTACCTGCCTCTGAGCGATCTGATGGTCGGTGAAAACGACTTTCGCTGGGAACCGCTCGACAAACTTCTGGACGACATCGCATCCAGAGGCCATCAGACGGTCTTCCGAATCTACCTTGAGTACCCGGGAAAATCGGACGGCATTCCGAAGTTTCTGGAAGAGCAGGGCCTGAAGGTTCACGAGTATGAAAACACCAACACCGCTCCGTTTCCTCCAACAAAGGTTCGGACCCCGGATTACGGCTCCCCACTGCTGAAGAAGGCACTCACGTCGTTCATCCTGGCACTCGGCACGCGATACGACGGCGACCCGCGCGTTGCGTACATTCACGCGGGCTTGCTGGGCACCTGGGGCGAATGGCATACGTATCCAAGAAACGATCTGTGGGCTTCAAAGGAGACTCAGACGCTCATTCTGACGGCGTACTCGAAAGCGTTTCAGAAGACACCCGTGCTGCTCCGTTACCCCGCCGGACCGGATCACTGGGATCAGGCGGCCAACGCCGATTTTCCCTTTGGTTACCATGACGATTCGTTTGCCTGGGCGACACTCGACACGGGCAAGAAGGCAGACAACTGGTTCTTCGTTCCTGCTCTTCGCGCGGCGGGTTCGAAGGCCGAAAACAAATGGAAGACTCATCCGATTGGCGGTGAAATTCGACCGGAAGTCTGGGGAAAGATCTTTGATCGCACGATCGACATCAAACAGGCACAGAACTTCGAACAGTGTGTCCGCGAAACTCACGTGTCCTGGCTGATGGACACCGGCATGTTCGAAAAGAAGGCATCGAAAGAACGGTACGACCGAGCGATCGAGCAGGTTCGAAAAATGGGGTATGACTTCTACGTGAAGTCGGCAGACATCTCACGCAAAGAAGGTAAGGTGCAGGTCCAGTGCCAGGTGATCAATCAGGGCATCGCTCCGTTCTATCGCGACTGGTCTTTAGAAGTTGCGATGCTGGATGAAACAGGCAGGATCCTTCATCGGCAGCCAGTCGACTGGAAGATCACCGGTCTGTTGCCCAACGAGACTCGAACATGGTCCGCACAGCTGGATCTGCCGCCCACATTCATGCCAGCGAAGCCCACTTTTGTGGCCGTGCGAGTTATCAATCCGCTGCCGAACGGCAAGCCTCTGAGATTTGCGAATAAGACTCAGGATCAGCATGCGGTTGGCTGGCTGACGCTTCTGCAGCCAGAACTCTCCGAGTAATGCACTGCGATTCATGGTGCGTGGCTGAATGGTTAATGATTATTGGAAATTGCAAGTTGCAAAATCGCGGCGCGACCCTCCCCCGAGCTTGCTGACGCTCGCTCGACCCCTCCCGCACTTCGTGCAGGAGGGGGGTGATTGGCACGTGGGTTTTCTGGCGCGTTAGTGGAGTGGGGTCAGTCGAAATGATGCGGGGTCGAATTCATAGAAGGCTCGATCGGCGAACTTTGCTTTGAGTTCCGAAAGAGCCGCGTCCGACTCGGGGCGACGGCAGACGAGCACGTCGCCTGTGTAGTCGGGCGGATTGACGATGTAGCTCAATTGAGGATCGGACTGGCGTTCATCCACCAGAATCAGGCTCGGGTGCTGGACGGAAGAGGAATGTACGAGCCGCTGAAACTGCTCGTAGCGAACTCGGGAGAAGCTTTGTTCGTTCACAACCAGAGTGACTTGTCCCGTCCCCCAGAGAAACTCGCAGTTGAACCAGACGGGAATCAGCGAGGCTCCTGCAAGACTGGCCAGCCATGCAATTGACCAACGAACGCCGATGTGGCTGCGAAGACTCTGGTGAGCACTGTTCCAGCCAGCCGCGGTGAGGATTAACAGCAGCGGAGCTGTTTCGAACACATAGTGCCAATGCAGAATCCCATCAAACCAATACGGGAGATGCACGACATGCATCGTCAGTACCGAAGCAGCAACCAGTCGTATTCCCGTGACGTTCCTGCTCGGAAGGATGATCGCCGGAATCGAGGCAACCAGAAAGAAGAGCAGGGCGGTCATGCCCATCGTCCACTGGGCGCTGGCCAGGATCCGATAGCCCACGTTTGTGACGGCTCGCTGAGCAGTCAGGTTGGACGCCCATCGATCGTACTTGTCGAGCACATTGGGTTGAGCTGCCGCCGTCAGGTCCTCCGGAGCATTCTGAAAACCGTAACGGTGCCGCGGTGTCCATGTGTCGGTGTAAAGTTGATACGGTGACTGATTCCAGTGACCTGTAATGCTCTGATTCATCCACGCCAGAACCATGAAACCAGCGAGCAGCGGTCCGGCAAATCCCACAATGATTCCAGCGGCCTCCGAACCGCGCTGTTGACGCACAAGTTTCAGAAGTGCCGGAATCAACCACAGCCCGAACGGCAGCGCAAACCCGGCGGCGGTCATCGGTCGACCCAGCATCGCGAGCGTTAACGCAACGCCAGCGGGCAACGTCAGCACAAACATCGAGCCCGCGGATTTGCTGCGCGTTGGCGCCAATTTGGTCGGATCATCTGCCGCGAGGATGGTGTCTCTCAGTCGCAGAAATGCCCAAAGAAAAATCGACAGCACCAACAACACGGGATGATGAGCCAGCAGCAGGTTACTGAAGACAGCCAGTCCTGGACTGACCGCGATCATCAGCGCACCAATGAGGGCGGCCTGTGGATTCAACACACGCAGCAAGGCACGATGAAAGAAGGCCGTTGCCAAAGCACCCGCGATCCAATGGCCCAGCCATGGAACGTTCCTCGCAACAAATG
This sequence comes from Planctomycetaceae bacterium, assembly GCA_016795145.1. Lineage (GTDB taxonomy): Bacteria > Planctomycetota > Planctomycetia > Planctomycetales > Planctomycetaceae > SXXK01. Next base: position 433 of record JAEUII010000028.1, on the reverse strand, counting down.
GCATCATCCAGACGCCGGTCCAGGGAAAGTAGCGACTGGCTGTCACCGGGCGATTCAGAACATGAACCTGATGAAACACATCACCGGCCACGGTCATTGGAGGATAGGACAACCGTCCGGACAGGAACGTCTTCGCCTGAAGCAGATAACTGAACTCATCATGGTACGCTGGAGGAAGCTCGCAGAACCGCACAAGCGATGACTGGCCACGTACTGCACCGGGTACTTCAATCTCCCTCAAGCCAATCGCCGCACTACACAGAAAGGAAATGACGGCAACGACACACGACGTGACCAGATGACTTCGCTTTGAAGAGCTTTCTTCGGGCGAAACTGTGGCGCGTCGGTTTGGCCTTCCGAAGATCCAGACAAGAACTGGCAGACTAAGAAGCACGAAGAGCGGAAACGTGGTTTCCAGATTCCATGTCGTCAG
>JAEUII010000423.1 GCA_016795145.1 Planctomycetaceae bacterium | reverse complement strand
GCACTGGCATCTCGCTTGTCGAGCTGAGGACTATTGTATTCCAGGACGACTTCGCCATCGATCAGGTGCTTGATGATCTCGCCGTTGTGCACTTCAATTTCCGCCGTGACCCACTGTTCGCCGTGATAAGTTTTGGAACTGGAATTGATGCAGTGCTGCAGCTTGAGTTCGCCATTCATCACAACGTTCGTGCCTGGAGTGCAGAGGTTGGATGTCGTTCGAGGATCCTTGCCATTTCCGCCGAGGAGCTGAACTTCGATTGAGACGGGAAAGTCCTGGTCCTTTGCCATCGTCTTTGGATCCTGTCCGTGCACCATGACTCCGCTGTTGCGAATCGCCCAGCCCGGACCGCCGGCACACTGTTCATTGACGAACCGATACTCAACTCGAAAACGATAGTTACTGAACTGATCCTTGAAGAATAGGTGCCCGAAGCGTTCTCCAAAGTTCTTGTAGCCTTCGCCGTCGTAACGAACCTTCAGCAGGCCATCTTCAACGCGGTATGTGTTCTCGAAGTTTTCGCCGAGGTCACAGTAACGGATCTTTGGAGTCCAGCCGGTCAGATCTTTCCCGTTGAACAGAGAGATCCATTCGTTATGAGCATACTTTCCATCAGCGAAGACCGGTTCGTCGCCGCAGGAGGCAGACGCGATCATCACCAGTGCACAAAGTGTCAGAGCGATCAGATTCCGCATGGCTACAAGCTTTCGTCAACGTCGCTGCGATCAGGATGTCGCAGTTACAGTGGGTATGAGTTCGTTTGTTCTTCCCGTCGCGAAACCTCAGATGACGAGACTTGTACCGAGGGCAGGATGAGTCGATCAGCCGGCTTTGCGGGGAAGAACGCTGAACAGAGTAACAATCAGACAGAGGGCGGCAAACCAGTCGCCCCAGCGAACGTAGAGAGATTCACGAGGATCCAGCGGTACCTGGCCAAAAACAATACCGGAAAACTGTCGCCGCCACTCTCCAGTGGATGGATCACGGAGGCCTGACACTTCCGTGAGTTCCGGAGCGAGACCTTCGAGTGGTTCCTTCAGGACGAGGATCTTCGCGGGATCCCGAATCTCACCATTGCCATCGATGAACGCGGAGATGCCACCGTTCACTGCCCGAACAAGTGGCATGCGAGTTTCGACACAGCGAAAGGCCGACGTGATCAGATGCTGATCCAGCTCGCTGCTTCCGCGAAACCATGCATCGTTAGTCAGATTCACCAGAACATCACAGCTCTGACCTGATGAGTCTCGTTGTGCGGCCATTTGACGCACCAGTTGAGGTACCGTGTCTTCGAAGCAGATCATGGGAATGATCGAATACTCTCCGTATTCAAACGACCGAATTTCGTTTCCCGCATCGATCCCAAAGCCAGCGCCAAATGGGGTTAGCTGATGGAGCCACGGGAACATGTCTCTCAGCGGAATGTACTCGCCAAAGATCACTCGATGAATCTTGTCGTAACGTCCCAGGTATCCGAGATCTGGGCGGACGAACGCTGCCGAGTTGAAGATGCGAGTCTTGTCCTTTTCGGCGACGATGGATTCCACTCCGATTACCAGAGCCGCGCCGACGCCCTGAGCATGGCTGGCAAGACTTTTCTGCACTTCCTGAGTTCGGAAGGGCTCCGTCAGCAGATGAGCTTCGTCACCATAGTCCTTAAGCACTTCTCGCGGGATTTGGTTGAGGATCTGTTCGTCGGTCACATCGTCGGCCGCACTTTGCATGGGCCATGGGAACATCGTTTCCGGCCACACAACAAAATCCGGCTGAAGCTCGATGGAGCTCTGCATCAGAGTGTTGTGAACTCGAAATCGAGTGAGGATCAAATCGCGATCATGCTTCAGCTCTGGAGTGAAGTTGCCCTGAATGAGTGCAACGGAAGGGCCAGCGGGAAACGAGTCTGCCGGCATCTGTCGGAAATAACCATATCCAAGCGTCGCACACAGAAGTGCAGTCGCAATCGCGAGTGGTCGATAGCCTGGTGGTTTCTCAGGCTGTGCCGGTAAGTCAAGCTTCAGTCGTTGCAGCCAGACCCGTGGTATCAGTTCTGCAATGACGCCGTTGTAGAGAGCCACAAGAAATGTGACCCCATAGCTTCCGACGAGGTCACTGATCTGAATCAGTGTTGTCCAGCGGTACTGAGAATGTCCGAGGTAGTACCAGGAAAAGCCCGTGAGCAGCCATGCTCTGGCATATTCGAGACCGGTCCAGATGAGCGGCACTGCCAGCCAAACAGGGATCTTCCATCGAACACTTCGTCGCAGAAAAAAAATGAAGAATGGAAAATACAGCCCGACGTAGGCGGCGAGTGCAACAAGGGCAAGGAACATTGCCGGATGCCCAAGTCTCATCCACTGGAGTGTGATCAGATAGGACACAAACCCGGTCAGCCAGAGCATCATCCAGGAGAAGCGAGGCAGTGAATTCAGCCGAGCCGTTACTGCAAGCGGGACGATCGCAATCCAGGCGAGGAACGAAAACTCAAGCGGGGTAAAGCACGCCCAAAGGCACCCGCCGGATAGCAGGCCCAGCAGAAAAATCGAAAACAGCGAGCCAGCCGCGCGGACTTCCTTCTGGCGACCTGATTGAATGATTCGCTGGACTTCCGGGCGCAAGGCGGCGTTGGAGTTTTGGGGATCCCCGGCACGGGGCGTCGCCGCAGAAGATTCGTCACCCATAATTGCATCCGTGCAAATAAGAACTCAGCCGAATCGAAGGATTCGGCTGAGTGATTCAGAACTACTTTGCGGCCTTCTTCAGGACCTTGGCCTTATCCGTTGCTTCCCATGTGAAGCCTGGACCGGTTCGACCAAAGTGACCACCTTCGGCCGTCTTCAGGAAGACAGGGCGGCGGAGCTTCAGGTGCTCGATGATTCCCTTTGGTGTCAGAGGGAAGTTCTCGCGAACCAATTCAGCGATACGGCTTTCTTCGATCTTTGCTGTGCCGAACGTGTCGACTCGAATGCTGACCGGGTCAGCGACGCCGATCGCATAGGCCAGCTGAACTTCGCACTGCTCAGCGAGTCCTGCTGCGACAATGTTCTTCGCGACGTAGCGGCCCATGTAAGCTGCGGAACGGTCAACCTTGGTTGCGTCCTTGCCAGAGAATGCACCACCGCCGTGACGACCCCAGCCACCATAAGTGTCGACGATGATTTTTCGGCCGGTCAGGCCCGTGTCACCATGAGGACCACCGACAACGAATCGACCTGTTGGGTTGATATGGTACTTGGTCTTGCTGTCCAGCATTTCGGCTGGAATCACCTTGTTGATGACTTCCTTGCGAACAAAGTTTGCGATCTCTTTCTGAGTCACTTTTTCAGCGTGCTGAGTGGAAATCACGATCGCGTCGATGCGGACCGGGCGACTTCCTTCGTATTCCACGGTTACCTGACTCTTGCTGTCTGGTCGAAGCCAGTTCACAACGCCGGTCTTGCGGACTTCTGTCAGTCGATTGATCAATCGGTGAGCATATGCGATTGGAACTGGCATCAGTTCTTCGGTCTGATTACAGGCGTAACCGAACATCAGACCCTGGTCACCGGCACCGTCCTTGTCAACGCCCTGAGCAATATCGGGGCTCTGACTGTGGAGAGCGACGAACACACGGCATGAGTCTGCATTGAAACCGATGTCGTCGGAAGTGTAGCCAATGTCGCGAATGACTTTACGAGCGACGCCGACGTAATCCACCTTCGCCTTGCTGGTGATTTCGCCAGCCAGAACTACCAGGTCAGTTGTGCAAAGAGTCTCGCAGGCCACGCGAGACATCGGATCCTGCTCCAGCAGAGCATCCAGAATTCCGTCAGAGACCTGGTCAGACACCTTATCCGGGTGTCCCATACTCACAGATTCACTCGTGAAAAAGAAATTCGACATTGCTACCTGGTCCTGATGGAACCGAAAGACTTTGAGACTGGATTCCGCCTCGCAGGCGGGAACGGAGGGGGGAGTCTAAGGAACAGACACCTGGCTCACAACGGATTTCACTTCCCGTCATCAAGCAAATCACGTTCTTTCACGCTTCGGAATGGCTTTCTGTGGGTGTTTGGGTCGTGTCATCACTCGATGGTGCGCATTCCGGGGCATCTGCGCGCAAGCGAAGACAGAACTTCCATCCAGCAAACGACTTCCAACTTCAGGTGCATGGCACCTTGGGGTTGGTTGCAACCCAGGTTCGACCGGCAAGGTGCCATGCACTTTTCGCCGGAAGTGGAGGGACAGGATCAGCGGCTCCGGTTTTGGAGGATCCAGAAAGGCCTAACTCCGCTGGCGATGGAGTTTTGATTTTCGTAAACCCTTGATGGGTTCGCCTGGGTTCGCCCCTGCTGCGGCGAGCGAGGTGGACGACGGCCTGAAACGGGTGATCCGGGAAAACATGTCATGCAACGAAACCACGTGCCGTTCATTGGGATCATTGCTGCGTGCACGATTACAGGTTGCGCAGAACTTTCGGCGACGAATCGGGTCGCTGGGGTTGCTTCCGTTTCGGATGCCCGTTTTGCGGAAGCAGAGCGATTCCATACCACCGGTTCACCCATGCAGGCTCCGATTGCTGTGACCAATAACCTGCCGACGGACCTTCAAAGCCTGAGACCCGGGCAACAGGTTCGAATTGCGATTTGCGTCTCGAGTCCCGAAGAAATGGCCCTCGGAAATGTCTCGGACGTGACTCAGTATGTGGGCACCGTCGAGTCGATCGATGAGTCCCGCGTTGTTTTGTCGGACGCATCAATCCTGACGGAACAGGCGACGGGCGTCCCGGTCGTTAGCAAAGTGCCTTATCTCAGTCGGCTGTACAAGAATACCAGGTCCATTGCGGCCGCACCGTTGCCGCACGGGGTTGTGCTTCCGAAACGTCAGATCATCTCGGTTCAGCCGAACATCGATGCTCCGTATGAGAGGATCGGTGTCGATTTCGACTTCAGTGGGCATTGAGCCCGCTTGAGCAACAGCGCCATGGTTGCATCAAGATCGATACACTGTCAACCGCTGCCAACTACGCTCCCGTTGAGCGACCGCCGGACATTTGCGTTGGAACATTCGGGAATCGATACTCCGTCCATCAACGCAATTCATGAATCCAGCTCAACGATGAACGGAGTCTCAATTTGTCCGGCCCGTCCCTTTCGATTCCTGCCAAAGCGTCAGGAGCCGTGCGAATTCTGCACTCCGCGGACTGGCACCTGGGCAAGACGCTGGCCGGACTGACTCGGGAAGAGGAGCATCTTCGGTGGCTGGATTTTCTGCTGTCAGTGATTCAGCAGTCACAGGCGGATGTTCTGATTATCGCTGGCGACGTTTTTGATTCCGCCAATCCTCCTCAATCGGCACAGGAACGCTACTACACGTTTCTTTCACGAGTTTATCAGCAGACGTCGTGTGAAGTTGTGGTCATCGCCGGCAACCACGATTCGCCCGCACAACTGGAAGCGCCGAAACGCGTGCTGCAGACATTGCGAGTCCGCGTGGTTGGAACCGTGTCCGAAAATCCGGAGGACCAACTGATCCCGCTGCCATCGGCTTCCTCGCCGAGCGTGGTTGTGGCGGCTGTGCCGTTTCTGCGCGATCGGGATGTTCGAACAGGCCAGCCGGGACAATCTGCCGCAGAAATTCGTGCGGAGATTCTGGAAGGGATCAGAGCCCGCTACCAGCAGATCGCAGATGCCGCCCATCGCTGCTATCCAGGAATCCCGGTCGTCGCGACCGGGCACCTGACCATCGACGGGGCTCGTGCCACAGACAGCGAACGCGAAATTCACATCGGCGGACTTGGTGCAGTTAGCCACGAGATCTTCTCCGAAGCCTTCAGCTACGTGGCTCTGGGACATCTGCATGTGGCACAGCAGGCCGGCGGTCGTGAGTCCGTGCGTTATTCAGGCTCACCTTTTCCTCTCAGCTTCAGCGAAGCAGGTGACATCAAAGAGCTTCGTCTGATCGATCTGCGAAATGGTCAAGTGCAGCACAACGAGGCCATCGAGATTCCGCTGCAGCGCTATTTGATCCAACTGCATAGCTGTCGCGCTGATCTCACGCAGAAGCTCAGCTCCTTCAATCCTCCGACGGGAGATCTTGAAACATGGGTTGAAGTTGTCGTGGCCGATCCGGTGGCCGGGGAGAACCTCTTTGAAGTCGTTCAGGAGGCCAGCAAAGACAAGCCCTGGAAAGTCGTTCGAGTACTCGGGCAGAAAGCGCAGCGTACTCCCAGCATCTCAAGTAAACCGGAATCGGCAGTCGAGTCCAGTCTGCTGGAACACCCTGCAGAAGTGTTTCAAATCCGATTGCAAAGCGAAGAAGGATTGAGCGACGAAGAACGCTCCTCGCTGACTCTGGCCTTTCAGGAACTCATCAGTCTGCACCGAGAAAAGCAACGCGAAGCGGAAGAGACGGCTGCGGCTAACGCGACCACAGCGAAAACCCCGGGCGGAAAGAAGGCAGCTCGAAGTACCGTCGCTGAGAACACGGGGGCGGCGCAATGAAGATCCTGCGTGTCGGCCTTAACAACCTGAACTCACTGCGTGGCGAGCATGAGATTGATCTTGAGTCTGATCCGCTTGGCAGCGCAGGGATCTTTGCGATCACGGGACCGACGGGAGCGGGGAAGTCAACGCTTCTGGACGCGATCACACTCGCGTTGTACGGCCGCGCGGCTCGATACGGAACAGCCCCGAATCCCGAACACATGATGAGCCGTCATACCGGGGCCTGTTCGGCTTCGGTCACCTTTGAGGTTGCGACGGGGCGGTATCGTGCCGAGTGGCAACTGCGTCGTTCCCGCAACAACCCGACCGGGAATCTTCAGGCCGCGAAACGATACGTGTATGACGACACAGGCAAGGTACTCGCCGACCAGACTCGCGCCGTTGAAGCAAAGATCGAAGAGCTGAGCGGACTGGATTACGACCGATTCATGCGTTCCGTGCTGCTTGCTCAGGGGGAATTCGCCAGGTTCCTGAAGGCCAAAGCCAACGAGCGTGCTGAACTTCTTGAAAGTCTGACCGGCACAACGATCTACTCTGAGCTTGGTGAACTTGCGTGGCAGGAAGCACAGCGTCGCCGGCAGGAGTTAGAAACGAAGCAGGCGCAGTATGGGCTCATTGAGTTTCTGTCAGACGAAGACCGGGCCGCAAGGCAGACGGTTCTTGCAGCCAACGCTGAACGTCAGGCAATACTCACAGCACAGCGTGAACTGCTGACGGTTCGGATCAACGCAGCGGATGAACTTCAGTTGCTGAAGAACAACGCCGATCAAGTTCAGCGAGATCAGTTGCTCAATCAGCAGCGACTTAGCGATTCGCTGGCCGACTTCACGGCTCTGGAGAATCACTACAAGGCCGGCCCTTTTCTTGGACTGCTGAAGCGAGTCGATGATGCGGTTCGGACTCAGGAACAGCAGAGCAGGCTGCTGGATGACGCGAGCACGAAGCTGGCTGGTGTTAAGAACGAGCAAGTCCGAACGGTTGTCTCCGCAGTTCTTCTTAGCCAGCAGATGAAGACGGAACGCGAAGCCGTGTTCGCAACAAAGAAGCAGGCGTTCGCTGAACTGGAGAAGGAACGCAAGGCGACCGAGCGATGGCTGCGTGAGCATGAAGCCGACGCCACTCTGTCGAAGTCGTACCCGAAGATCGTTGAATCTCTGAACGAACTCCGAAATGTTCGACGTGAAGTGGCTGTCTACCTGGAAGATGTTGCCAAGCTGCATCGCGAAATCAGCATGGAGAAACGCCAGCAGGAAGAACTGGTTCGTGCTGTCGAAACGGCATCACAGCACCATAAAGCTCGAAGTGAACAGCGCCGTCGTGCTCAGGAGAAACTGGATGGTCTGATGGGTGGCCAGGATTTGCCTGGCTTGCATCAGCAGTTGCGAAACACGCAGGATCGTCTGAATGAGCTACGGCTCGCGATTCAGCAATGCTCGGCCCTCCAGGAAATTCTTCGGCGAGTCGAAGAGATTCGTGGCAAGCAGAAGACACTGACTCAGGAACTCGAGAAGGCTCAGGCTGAAGCCGCAAGTTCAATGGCAGAAGTTCAGCGAGCCGAAGAACTGGTGCGAGCGTTAAGTGAACACCTGCGAACGGCCCAGGTGGTTGCGAGTCTGGATGAACATCGTGCTCAGCTGCAGCCAGGAGAACCTTGTCCGTTGTGTGGATCTGCGGAGCATCCGTGGGCATGTGATGACAGTGAGGCACAGCGTCCAGAAGTCGCCAGGATTCAGAAGCGACTCAAGGCAGCCGAAGAGGACTATCGTCGCCAGCAATCTGTCCTCGATGAATGTCGACGTCGAGAGGAACGCTGCAAAGCCAGTCTGGCCGGAGAGACACAGCGAGAAGCGGACTCGCTTGCGGAATCCCAAAAGCTTAAGGCATATCTGCAGTCTGTCACGCAACGTCTCTCCATTGGTCAGGTGACCATTGAGTCGCTTCAGGCAGCACAGCAAAATTCAGAAAGCGAAGGCGCGAAGCTGCAGGAACGAATCACAACGATTGAATCCGTTCGTGATGACTTGAGTCGCGCGAAAGAGTCTGAGTTCGAAGGCGAGCGGAATCTTCAGCGAGCGAAAGACCAGCTTGCAACCTGTCAGGACGAAATCAAGCGGCGCCAGGATGGCATCACAGAGACGGAACGACGCATCGAGAAGGGACAGGAGAAGACGGAGACTCTGGAAGGCAAGGTTGCTGATCTTCTGAAGCCTTTTGAAGAGTCCGTTCCCGACGACGGCGCAGAGGAGAAAACTTCGGCGGCGCTGGATAAGCGTCGTCGAGCTTACGACGAGCGTCTGCAGAAACAAACACGACTTGAACTCAGCCGCAAAGACGCCGAATCCGCGGTCACCGATGCTGAAGAAGCCATTCAGGAGGTGCAGGCATCACTGGATCAGTTCATTCAGCGTCAGAAGGACCTGAAGATTGCTGACGCCGACCTCAAACTTGAAACCGCAGCACAGCGCTGGATCAACCTTCGCGCTGCAGAGGACGTACTGAATCAGAAAGACCGTGAAGTCGCGGAAGCACGCGGACGGCGTGACGAACGTCGAACTGCACTCGAAGCCGCGGGGCTGGAACGTCAAACTCTGGAAGATGAGCTCCAGGCAGAACTCACAAGCTCAGCGTTCGGGACGATTGAGCGGCTTCGAAGTGCGATGCTGGATCCGCAACGAATCCAGGTGCTTGAGGCACGTCGCGACGAACTGGAGAACGATCGGGTTCAGCTGGCCGAACGACTTCGAACACTCCAGGAGAATATTGCCCGCCTTCGAATGGGCGAACCGGAAGAAGGCGCAACGCTTGAGCAGATTCGACAGCAAAGGAGTCAGCTGAATTCCGAAGTCGAAGCGCTGATTGGTGAATCCGCGACGATTCAGGATGAACTTCGGCGCGATGACGAGAATCGTCGGAAGGTGGCAGACTTCCATGCCACACTTGACAAGGAAATGCTCGCGCTGAAGACGTGGGAGAAGCTCTCCGGCTTAATCGGTTCCGCCGATGGAAGTCGTTTCCGACGATTCGCTCAGGGCATTTCTTTGGATGTGCTTGTTCGCCATGCCAACAATCATCTGAGCCGGCTTTCCGATCGCTATCAGTTGCATCGTGTTGAAGAATCGGAACTTGAGCTGGAGATCATCGACCTGTTTCAGGCCGGCGTGTCTCGTCCGATGTCCAGTCTTTCCGGCGGCGAGAGTTTCCTTGCGAGCCTCGCGCTGGCGCTGGGACTTTCGGATCTTGCCGGACGCAACGTTCAGATCAATTCGCTGTTTATCGACGAAGGGTTTGGTTCCCTGGATCCAGAGACCCTGGACATCGCTCTGTCTGCGCTGGAAGTGCTTCGGCTGGAGAACAAAACCATCGGAGTGATTTCGCACGTTCAACTGTTGAAGGAACGTATTGGAACGCAAATCAATGTGGTCCGTCAGCCTGGCGGAGTGAGCGAACTGAGAGTGACCAGCGGGTGAGGCGGTTCGAATTTGGTGACGATTATGGCCGCAATGATTGTTCAAAAAGCCTGCAATTCTTTACTGTTTTGTCGCTTCTGCCGAAATTCCCGAGTCTCTTTAATCGTCGAAATGGGTTGCTAGAATTTGCCCCGCGCAGAGCTTCAACTAAGTCGGTGTCTGGGCGAGTTGTTCAGCACCTCGAATGTTCAACGGAAGCAGTTGCTGCAAAGAAATTCTCCCGGTGTCGATGCACCGGATCAATTCGACAAGCCGCTTCGCAACCGCCCAGTGGCCCCGAAGTTTTTGATTTGGGTGCCTCTTCGGGAGCTGACCGCTTCTGCGGCGTGTTGTGAAGCATAATTTGAATTCGATTCCTGGCTCCAAAGAAAGTTGAGAACATGGTTACCTACTTCCCCGAAGTTGATCGAATCTCCTACGAAGGTCCTCAGTCGCGAAACCCACTCGCTTTCCGACACTACAACCCATCCGAAGTGGTTGAAGGTCGAACGATGAAGGACTGGTTGCGATTCGCTGTCTGTTACTGGCACACCTTCCGAGGCGACGGAACGGACCCATTCGGCGCGCCGACTCTTAAGCGTCCTTGGGACGACGGAACGAATTCTCTGGACAGTGCGTTGCGTCGCGTTGACGTCGCGTTCGAATTCATGACGAAGCTGGGTGTGCCATACTACTGTTTCCACGATCGAGACGTGGCTCCGGAAGGATCAAACCTCCGCGAGAGCAATGCGAATCTGGACGCAGTGGTTCGGAAGCTGAAGGAAGCTCAGCAGGCAACGGGAATCAAGCTGCTGTGGGGCACTGCGAATCTGTTCTCGAATCCTCGCTTCATGCACGGCGCGGCGACCAGCCCAAATGCAGACGTTTATGCGTTTGCTGCAGCTCAGGTCAAGAAGGCGATGGAAGTCACTCATGAACTGGGTGGCGAGAACTACGTGTTCTGGGGCGGCCGTGAAGGCTACATGTGCTCTTACAATACCAACATGAAGCGTGAGCTGGACCATCTGGCTCGATTCATGCACATGTCTGCGGACTACGCCAAGACCATTGGCTTCAAAGGGCAGTTCCTGTTTGAACCAAAGCCAAAGGAGCCAACAAAGCACCAGTATGACTTTGACGCGGCAGCGTGCCTGAATTTCATTCGCCAGTATGGCCTGCTGGATGTGGTGAAGCTGAACATTGAAACGAACCATGCGACTCTGGCTGGTCACTCCATGATGCACGAACTGGAGTATGCATCGATTCAGGGGGCACTGGGCAGCATTGACGCCAACACGGGCGACCTGTTGCTCGGCTGGGATACGGACCAGTTCCCGACCGACATCTACCTGACGACTCAGATCATGCTGGTCATCATGAAGCAGGGCGGACTCGCGCCTGGTGGTACGAACTTTGACGCGAAGGTTCGTCGCGAGAGCATTGACCCGATCGACCTGTTCCATGCTCACATCGGTGGAATGGACGCGTTTGCTCGTGGTCTGAAGATCGCCGCTGCCATTCGTGCGGACGGTGTTCTGAGCGACTTTGTGGCCAACCGATACAGCAGCTACGACAGCGGCATTGGGCGCAAGATCGAGATTGGAACGACCAACTTCAGCGAACTCGAGGCTTACATGCTGGAGAAGGGCGAAGCCGCACCAAACTCCAGCGGCCGACAGGAAATGCTGGAGAACATCATCAATCTCTACATCTAGTGTTTTGGCACGCTTTGAAGTTCTGGTCGCGGACCATGCAAAAGCGTGCTGTTGCGAGAGGATCTTTAGCAAGATCCACTACCTCAACAATTTCGACAAAGCCCGGGACTCTTCCGGGCTTTGTTTTTTTGGTTGACGTGACACTCACACCTTTGTTGGAAACAGCCCTTGGTAGGTCGGGGATCCCCGCATCGCAGGCCCAAAGATTAGTTGGCGTTGCTAAGGAATTGTGCGAACTCTCATCGGAAATCACTCACCGCGAAGGAATCCCCTCAACTTGCGGAAGGGTATATCCTACGGGGGAGACTCCTATCAGAAAAACACGCAACGCGGAGATAGAACCCGCCTCGTCAGTTGCTCCTCCGCATGGATGCGGGGGCCGCATCGAACGGACAGCGAATCTGCACTCCGTGCGGAGAACGTTGTCAGGGAGATGCTGGCTCAGGCGTAGTACACTCGTGCTCGCCGGGTGCGAGAGGGAACTCTTCAGCAAGCGAGGTTGAGATGCAAACCGTTTCTGATCGAAGCATGAGCTCTTCAGAATTTGTCGCTGACCTGACCGGCGACGCCGTGATCGCCGATTCCAATCGATTGAATGCAGAATCGATTGCCTGGTGCCTGAAGTCTTACGGTGGCTTTCGCAACGTGATGTCCGTGGCCACGCCTTCCGAACTGCTGCAGGCCATTCGAGCTCAGCGTCCCCGAGTTGTGCTGGTGGGCGAACGACTCGCAGTGAAGGCTCTTCGCGATCTCTTTTCAGAACTTGCAGTACGACTGGGTGAAACACGGATCGCGGTTTTTGGTGATAGCCTGACCGATCGCCAGCTGGATCTGGTGGTGAACAATCGAGTCAGCGGATTGCTGTCGCGTGAAGATTCGATGCGTCGCATCAGCGAACAGCTGACTCAGATTTCTGGTGGTCAGCCTGTACTTTCTGAGCACCTTGCGACTCGTGTGCAGTTGATGAGAGACGGGCAGTTTCGCTGCGTTGCAAGCGGCCATATGCAGAAGCTGACCGATCGTCAGTGGGACGTGCTGCTGAAGATTGCGGAAGGTCGCCGTGTTTCGGAAGTTGCGGAAGCACTTGCGATCTCCGAAAAGGCTGTCGAAAGTCATAAGTACCGCATCATGAGAGTTGTCGGGGCGACAGACCGGGTTGATTTGTGTCGCTGGGCGATTCGAGAAGGGCTGATTGAGGCCTGACCAAAGGACTTTGAGCTCACCGGTCAGCTTCCGCCGGTGAAACTGTTCTGCACCCTCGCAGATTTCCAAAGCCTGGTTCATTCTGAGCCAGGCTTTTTTCATGCGCATGGAGAGAACCGGATCGACGCAGACATCGGCTTACGCATGGAAAGTGCTTCGGTCGGAATTCCATTCTGAACACAGTCCATGCACAATTCGCCGGAACGGAGTACGGTACATGGCGATTGCACAGCAGGGGTGAGAGATGAATCTCGATTCCACAATGGTACTGACCATTCTCGGCATTGCTTCGGTGATTGCGGTCATCATCGTTCTTGCCATCTATTTCGAGCGGCGAAGAACAGCTCAGATGGTGGAGTACGGAACAGCACTGGGTTTCACCGTGCAGCAGGTCATGCCCGGTGAACTGGATGGCTTCTCCGGCAGTACTCAGGTGATGAACACTGGACGGGGCCGCAAAGCACACAACATCCTTCGTCGGGAAGTTGCGCCTTTGGATGTAGTCCTTTGCGACTATCGCTACATCGTGGGCTCAGGCAAGCACTCGAGAACGATCCATCAGACATTGGCGATCTTTCGCTCCCCGCGACTGCAGACACCGGATTTCGTGATTTCCCCGGAGGGTTTCTTCAGTCGTGTCGGCGCGATGCTGGGGTGGCAGGATATTGATTTTGATGACTCCCCGGAGTTTTCGCGGAAGTTCGTTCTAAAGGGGTCGAATGAAGAAGCGATCCGAGGCTTTCTCACCCCGGAACGTCGAGATTTGCTGACAACCATGGATCGGCTGTGTCTGGAAGCCTTTCCGGGCTGTTTCTATTTCTGGTTTGACGGGAAGCGGACGCCACCAGACAAGTTGCAGGGCTTCTTCGAGAAGGCTTTCTCCGTGTATTCTGCGTTTGCTGAGCCCGCCGGAGAGCATGAAACTGCCGGATAAGGTCCTGCTCGTGTTTTGGCTCGTTCCATGCGTACTGGCTGGACGCAAGCGAACAATGAAAGAAAAGAACTGGCAACGAGCCGGGTGGTTCCATTGGGCCATCTCGCGTCGGAGACACAAGCTACACTGAGGCAACCCCGTCAGGACGGAAAGCAGCGGCCGAAACGAAGCAGCCAGGCTGGCGAGCCGGAAAGTCGGATGCGAAAGGTAAGCAGAGCCCAGACGAGAGATTTTTCGCGTGCCAGGAAACCGATCCAGGTCTTGCTGTCTGCTTTGATGTGCAGGTTCGGTTTGCCGTGAAGCCCTCGCTCAACATGCAGCTTCTGATCACGAATGGTGATTGTTGCCGTACATTTTTCTGATCCCGAAAACGTCATGTGGTAAACCGCGTTCAGCCCTTTCGATTGCCCAGGCTGAAACTGAAGCGACATCAGATTTAGAAAATCCTCGATCGTGCGGACTCGGAGATTGCCTCTGACCCGGCGCAGGGTTTTGTGAGGGAACCGCTTTGTGACCCATTCCTCTGCATCAGAGCCGGGAATGGCATAGATAACTTCGTCCTTTTGCTGCAGCGGTCGCAAAGTCTCTTCCATGAACTGCTTTCGATCGTCAAGCCACGGTGAAATGACATCTTCACCGGCCGGGCACACCGCCATGCAGTATGCGGCCTTGTAATTGGCTCCGAACGAAAGACTCTGCCACATGGAAGCAGATTCCGTATCGCTGACTTTTGAACGCAGGACATTGGAATTCCTGCTGTTCGCAATCGCGTCCGTAAAGTCCGAAAAGCCTCCCATGAACTCCCGGTAGTTGTGCGTGTAGCATGCCGTGAAGTTGAAAGCACCGTCCGGCGAGATTGCGCCCACCGGGCAG
Organism: Planctomycetaceae bacterium; assembly: GCA_016795145.1. GTDB lineage: Bacteria > Planctomycetota > Planctomycetia > Planctomycetales > Planctomycetaceae > SXXK01. The sequence continues at coordinate 29,623 of JAEUII010000423.1, read as the reverse complement.
GCGGCCACGCACAGTTTACACTCAAGGCACGGGTTGAAATTGACCGGAACAGATTGCTCCGGAACAGTGATGTCCGTCAGGATCGTGCCCAGAAGGATAAAGTTTCCGAAGCGAGGATGGATGACATTTCGGTGAATGCCCATCTGGCCAAGTCCGGCGGCGACCGCGACAGGTTTGTGCGACACAACCCAGATCTTGCCGGGAAAACGGTCCAGTTCCATGGGGAAACCCACGGACGGATTGATCGCCCGAACGCCTCGAGCTTCCAGTGCCGCTACGATTTTGTGTCCCGCTTCATTCACGAAGTCTGTCGTGTGATGAAACTCCAGATTCGCGACAGAGCGTGCGGGACTACGGATGGGTTCACGGTTCATTCGGCAGACGTAAGCCAGCAGAGTTTTTGTCCAGGGAGCTGCCCGCAGGATATCAGCACGCTGGTCATTCAGTTCGCTGCGATCGATGGCCACGATTCCGGCATCATCAGCTCCACAGTCGAGACACAATTGTCTGAGCTCTTCGAATGTCATTGGGGGAAGTTGAGGCAGTAATGGGCGACTGCGAACCTGAGCGACAGTGGGATGCTGATCGGACGATGCCATCAAAGAGACTCCGGACGCTCGGTTGAGTTTGCGATGTGCAGCGTAAAACTGCACCTGATGATTACTTGCAAACTGCAAGTGTCGTCATGCTTGCATTTTGCAAGTGTTGTGGATACTGTCAAGTGGAATTGACTGAGATGGTGGCGTCCGGCCGATTTGCCGATTTGCCGAATGATCAGAAGGAGATGCGGTATGAAGCACCAGCGATCCTGTTGTCCCGTCGCGTGTACTCTGGATGTGATTGGCGACAAATGGACGTTACTGATTGTTCGGGACATGCTGCTGGGGCGAACGCACTTCCGGGAGTTTGTTGCTTCTCCGGAACGAATTGCGACGAACATTCTGACGGATCGACTTGGGCGCCTGGTTGATCAGGAACTTGTGGAGAAGTTTCCTTCACCGGAGCAACCAGGCCGCGATGCCTATCGGTTGACGGCACGAGGCAGGACGCTGGAACCGGTAATCAAGGCCATCGTGAAGTGGGGGCTTGAAAACGTGGAGGGCACGGCAGTCAGGCTGAAGGCCAAATCCGGCAAGGCCTGACGCGGAAAGGAAAGTTGTAAACGTCAAAATGTCAGGGAGTCTGCATGTCGCCGAACCTGAAAGCGAAGCCATGATGATCGCGTGATCACGGAGGCTGAGGACTTGAGTCGAATTTGAAGAAATCCGTTTTTTGCCGATCTCAGAATCTTCGGAAACGCCAAAATTTCCGAGTGAAAATCGCTATTGACGTGTTTTGCCGATTTCCAATAACGTCCCTCTCACTCGAACTGCGGTTCCTGCAGTTCAAATCTCCTCTCGTTCTCTCCTCTCGAATTCGTCGGTTTCACGTCTCACCAAGAACTGTTGTCATCGCCACTCAGCGATGTCCATCAGATTGAGGTCTCCGAAATCGCGCATTCATCCCTTCCCGCTTCGTTGCCAGTCTAGAGGCAACATCCCGGAGGATCTCAAATGTCCCGTCTCGCAAGCGTGTTTGCCGGCCTGCTTTTGATCAGCTCTTTGAGCGGCTGCTGTCTGCTCGGCCATGGAATGTACTCACCATACGGTGGTGGCGGTTACTACGGTGGTGGCGGCGGATGTTCTCCATGCCAGACTGGTGCATGCGGCGCGATGGCACCTGGCTATCCGACAGCTTATGCCCCAGGCGTACCTCAGGCAGCACTCGTGCAGCCAACGACAACGAACTACGCCATGTTCGATCGCCTGCCAACGTACTAAGCCGATTCACTGCACGGCGTGTGAGCCATAACCTCTGCCCGAGATGATTTCGACGTGTTCGCGATTTCCTCGCACCGCGTATTGCGAATCTGAACGGCAGGTCGTAGATCTTTGGTTCATCGTGCCGAGTGACGGAAGAGAGCAAACACTCGAGCGTGTTTGTTCAGTCACCGCGCACGTGTGTGCTCCTGTCGTGCATCATCGCCATGCGTGAATGCGGAATGTCCTTTCGCACAGACGTCCTGTGCGACGGCATCTGCGACGACCATGATTATGAACGCTTACGGCGCAGGCCGCAGGACGGGGCGTGACGGTCATGGAGTCATTTGAAGATTGTAAGAATCTTATTCCTCCGATGGGATGAGGAACTCTGAAAGCACTGGACGAAGCCCCTCCCTCTTCGTCTCCTCTGTTCCGATGCCGAGCGATCTGGAATCCAGGTCGCTCGGCATTTTTCTTGCGCAGAAACCGGCAGAATCAGCCGAAGAACGCCGTACTGGTGGGGTCCTGTGTGTCTGGCACCAGGAATTCATGCCTGTCTGCAGCGACGCGAACTCGAGACCTGCCTTTGACTCGTCGGAATGCCGAAAATGGAGGATGGGTTTCCCGCGAATGGTGGAGTCAGGGTTGCCCGGTGTATTCCCTCGCTCCCGTTTCTAAACTGACGGGGTGGCGCGGGATAGGGGGTTCACGCAGCCAGGGCAGCAGCGTCAGGACGATGCTCTGTTGCAGAACCGCAAATCACTGCGGGTCTTGGGAGCACAGCCATTTCTTCGAGTCATGAACAATCCGGCAGCACACCACAACCGCGGCTCGCGTCGGTGTCGTTTGTCGGCTATCTGATGATGACATTCCTGACTGCCGTAAACGACAGCATGTTTCGGTGGTTGATCGTACCTGTTGGCAAAGCGCAGTTTTGTACTGACTATAACTGGCCCACAGAGAAAGCTGATGCTTTTGTGCTGTCGATGGGGCTTGGCGTCTTCATGCTGCCCTTCGTTGTATTTGCTCCGTGGGCAGGCTGGGCAGCGGACCGATTCAGCAAGCGATCGTCCATCCTTTGGTTGAAGGTCGCTGAGATTCTGCTGGTGACACTGGGGATCTGGTCGATTCAGCTGGCCAGTGTCCCGTTAATGTTCTTCCTGCTGTTTCTGGTGGGAACACAGGCCGCGCTGATCGGAACGGCGAAGCTGGGGATCATTCCGGAAATTGTACGGCGGTCGGACATCTCTGCAGCGAACGGCTGGTCGGGGCTCGCCACTCTTGTTGGTGTGATCCTTGGAACTGTCGCGGGATACTCTCTTGCTGAGATGACACAGACCAGTCGATCGTCCGGCCTTGCCATGTCGGCTGTTGCGTTGATCGGCTGTGCTGCACTTGGATCGCTGGGTGCCTGGCTGACCGCCGCGGTTCCTGTCGCCAATCCGACTGCGAAGTTTCAGTGGAACCTTCTTGCGGATTCACTGCGAGACATCGCGCTGGTGATTCGTGATCGAGCGATCCTGCGAGTGACATTGGGGCTGGTGTTCTTCTGGGGCCTTGCCGCAATGGCTCAGATGACGATTGACGTGTTCGTCAACCGTGAGCTGGCAGACAACCTGAAGCATGTGAACCCCAGTCCGTTCATGGCCATGCTGGTCATTGGGGTTGGTGCGGGAAGTCTGCTTGCCGGATTGTGGTCCAATGGTCGCGTTGAGCTTGGGATGGTGGCGTTTGGGACCCTGTTGATGGGGCTTGCCTGCATCTTTCTGTATTTCATGAGCGATTCCCCGATCATGGCAGGGGCGATGCTGGGAGTCATCGGACTGGGTGGTGGCCTCTTCAACGTTCCACTCCTGGCGTACATACAGGAACGAAGTCCGCACAATAAACTTGGGGCAATTCTGGCAGCCGGACAGCAGATGACGGCGATCGGGATGCTGTTTGTCTCCGGCTTGTTCTGGTTTCTTCGATCCGTTCTAAAGCTGGAAGCGTCGCAGATCTTTTTGATCTCGGGCCTCGGCATTATCCCTATTGTTGTTTATGTCGTCTGGGTTCTGCCCCAAGCCACGATTCGTTTTTTTGTGTGGCTGCTGAGCCGTTTCGTGTATCGGGTTCGAACCTACGGAATCGAGAACATTCCGGAGCAGGGACCCGCTTTGCTTGTGGCCAATCACGTTTCGTGGATCGACGGAGTCTTGATTCTTCTGGCGAGTTCTCGGCCCATTCGCATGGTGGCGTATGCGGATTATGTTCAGGGGCGATTTGTTCGCTGGCTGTCGAACCTGTTCGGGATCATTCCGATTCGCAGTGGGGACGGCCCGCGGGCACTGATTCAGTCCCTCAACACCGCGAGTGATGCTCTGAGAAACGGCCAGCTGGTCTGCATCTTTGCCGAAGGCAAGATTACTCGAACTGGCCAGCTGCTGAAGTTCGAACGCGGCATGCTGAAGATTCTCAAGGATACCGACGCACCGGTCGTTCCCGTTTGCCTTGATGAGTTGTGGGGAAGTATCTTCAGCTATGAGGGTGGACGGTTCATCTGGAAAAAGCCAAAACACTGGCCGTATCCCGTCACGATCTCCTTTGGTCGGCCCATTCCTCATGTGGACAACGTCGACGTCGTTCGACAGTCAGTCCTCGAACTCAGTGCACAGTCGGTATTGCTCCGAAAGGAACGAAGTATGATCCCAGCTCGTCGCTTTATCCGTCAGTGTCGACTCGCATGGAATCGCCGAAAGGTGGCTGACTCCTCGGGTAAGGAGCTGACAGGCGGGCGCCTGCTGATCGGATCGCTGATTTTCCGTCGGCTCCTGGTGAACCGCATTTTGAAGCCCGATGTGCAGTACATCGGCCTGCTGCTTCCGCCCTCGGTTGGAGGAGTTCTTGCCAATACAGCGCTGACTCTGGCTGGCAAAGTGTCGGTCAATCTGAACTACACGCTGTCGGACGAGCTGGTCAACTACTGTATTCGCGAAGCGGGTATTAAGCAGGTGCTGACGAGCCGCGCCTTCATGGAAAAGAAGCCCATGAAGCTGGATGCCGAGCTGATTTATCTTGAAGATCTGGCGAAGCAGATCACGGGCGTCGACAAGGCCATCGCGGCTGTTCAGGCGAAGTGTGTGCCTCTGGGCCTGCTTTCGAAACTTCTGGGGCTGGGCAAGGTTCGTCCGGACGATCCGCTGACCGTCATCTTCACGTCCGGTTCAACAGGAGAACCGAAGGGCGTCGTGCTGTCTCAGCACAACATCACCTCCAATGTGGATGCGGTCAATCAGCTCATGCGGCTTCATGGAGGCGATACGCTGCTGGGCGTGCTTCCCTTCTTTCATTCGTTTGGCTTTACCGTCACCATGTGGCTGCCGCTGAATGCCGAGCCTGGTGCGGTGTACCATTACAATCCGCTGGACGCACGAACTGTTGGATCGCTGACCGAAAAGTATGGCTGCACGATTATCGCCGCAACGCCCACGTTCCTGCGCACTTACATGAAGCGGTGTACGACGGACGAGTTCAAGACGATGAACCTGGTGATTGTCGGTGCGGAAAAGATGCCCGACGACCTGCGTGAAGCCTTCAAAGAAAAGTTCGGGTTTGAACCAACCGAAGGTTATGGCACAACGGAAATGTCGCCAGTCGCTGCGTTTAACATTCCGAACTCGCGCATGGGCGAAGATGCTGTCAGGGATTCGGGAACTCGGCACGGAACCGTCGGGCGTGTCATTCCCGGTGTTGCTGCTGCCGTGTTCGATCCGGAAACAGGAGCGATGCTGGGAGCGAATAAAGAGGGCCTGCTGAAGATCAAGGGCCCCAACATCATGCTGGGCTACCTGAATCGTCCGGACAAAACTGCGGAGTCGATCCAGGACGGCTGGTACAACAGCGGTGACATGGCCGTGATCGATGATGACGGCTTCATTCGAATCACTGGACGCATGAGTCGCTTTTCGAAGATTGGTGGCGAAATGGTGCCACACATTCTTGTCGAACAGGAGATCGCAAAGATCCTGGAAGACGAGATGGGCGACGAGGCCTCGATCTTGTGTGCTGTGACGGCTGTCCCGGATGAAAAGAAAGGCGAGCGTCTGATTGTTCTGCATCGTCCGATGAGGAAGTCGATCAAGGAGATCCTGGATCGATTGCAGGCAGCGGGACTTCCGAACCTGTTCATTCCATCGACGGATGGCTTCATCGAGGTGGAACAGATTCCGCTGCTGGGGACAGGTAAGCTGGACCTTCGAGGAATCAAGGATCTTGCACTTCAGAAGACCAAGAAGTAATTGCTGGATGGTTCGTTATGAAATTCGCTTTGGTCATACCGGATGGAGTTGCGGACGAACCACAGCCATTGCTCCATGGTAAGACACCGCTGGAAGCTGCCAACATTCCTCACATGGATGAGGTGGCGAGGCTGGGGATCGTCGGACAAACGGACAATGTTCCTGCCTCTATGCCGTCCGGCAGCGACGTCGGGACGATGAGTTTGTTTGGATATAGCCCGCTCGAATTTCACACAGGTCGAGCTCCCCTGGAAGCCGCCGCGCAGGGGATTGAGCTGAACGCCGGAGACTGGGCGGTTCGCTGCAACCTGGTCAATGTGACCGATGAGCGGATGACAAGTTTCACGGCTGGACAGTATCCCAGTGATGCGGCAAAAGAACTGCTCACCGTTCTGCAGCGATCGCAGTGCGGAGATTCTCACTGGAAGTTTCACGCCGGGGTGAGCTACCGCAACCTGCTGATCTATCGTTCACGTGGCGTCGCCGCACCGTTCTCGAAGGAGACTCAGTCGACTCCTCCGCATGACATCACCGATCAGGAGATCACGCCGTATCTTCCAACGGGCCCCGGGGCGGACGTGCTTCGAGAACTGATGAACGAAAGTCGTCCGCTGTTTGCTCAGGCAGCAGTCAACCAGCAACGGATTCAGAACGGACAACTTCCCGCGACTCAGATCTGGCTGTGGGGGCTGGGACAGAGGCCGGCGTTCATTCCGTTTGAAGAAAGATTCGGCGTTCGTGGTGCAGTGATCACTGCCGTTGACCTGCTGCGAGGGATCGGACGGTTGCTGGGGTGGCAGATCGTTGAGGTTCCTGGAGCCACTGGTTACCTGGATACCGACTACGCAGCCAAAGGAAAGTACGCAATTGAAACGCTCTCACGACCTGATGTGGATTTTGTGGTTGTGCATGTGGAAGCAACGGACGAAGCCTCCCATGAAGGGGGTGTCCATGAGAAGGTTCATGCGGTGGAGCAGATCGACAAGCACATTGTCGGACCGCTGCATTCCTGGCTGAAAACCCAGGGTGAGTACCGAATTCTTGTCTGTCCGGATCACCCGACTTTCCTGAGGACTCGAACGCATAGTCATGGTTTCTGCCCATTTGCCATGTGTGGAACAGGGCTGAAATCGGGTGGTGCAACCGGATACGGCGAAACGGCGGCAGCGAAAAGTGGCCACGTCTTCCCCTCTGGCTGGGATTTGATGGGGCGATTTGTGAAAGGCTAGTGCGGCCGGCCGGTGAGTTGTTCCGGTATCGAGAGCCGGAATATGCCGATTTTTCCGGATGGAATGTGCGATCGCCCCGTTTGAGTAAAGGTGGACCGCGGCTCTTCACACCATGAATCGGGCCGTTGACCGGGGATTCGGCAACCGTGAAGAGAATTGAGTCGGCGGAAGGTACCGTTCCGGAGGCTGTCAGAGGGCGAAACTGTTGATTTATTCGCTTCCGGGGGTTCTGATTCTGGACGTGAATCAAACAACCTGTCATGTTTATGAGATTTTCCGGAGTCGGAAAGGGGACCTGAGCGTCTCCAGATGACGAAGATATTGGGCAGGAAAGCCCTTGGTAGGTCCGGGATGCCAAGTGAAACAGCTGACTTTTCATGGATTTGGCGTCATCGGATCGTGTGAAAGAACAGAGACATCGACGTCTCCCTGTCTTGGTGAGTCCTATGCCTGTTGTTGACCGCAACACTAGACGAATGAGTGGCCATACTGTCAGCCAGTTGATCCGGGCTACTCTGCTGATTCCATGTGCTTTGCTATCGTCTGCAGCGTATGGTCAGGATCCTGCCGCTCCCGCACCTGCTGCTCCTGCAACGGAGCCAGCGGCCGGAACTCAGGAACCAGCACCAACACCCGCGGAACCGGCCCCTGCTGCAGCTCCAACCCCGGCTCCCGCTGCGCCACAGAACGCCGCTGACCCATGTTTGCAGAGTATTCTGGAAGAACAACAGAAGACTCGCCTGCTGCGTGAAATGCGTCAGCCGTTGCCTTACCCATCCAAGGAAGAGGCCACTAAGTTAAAGCGTTCATTCACAGCCCTGCTGAAGAACGGCTATTCAAATGCCGCCGATACAAAGTCTGCTCAGGATTACCTGTCGTGGCTGTTGCTTCGATCCACTGATCCGGAATTTGTTGCCAATCCGGACAATGTCCAGCAGTTGCTGAAAGACATTGAATCGGACGTTCAGAATTCCGGACGAGACCTTGGCAATGCAGAACGACGCCTGCCGGCTCGCAAGAAGTTCTGTGGCGATGTTCTGGCGATTACGAAGAAGATGCTGGAAAACAGCCTGGATGCACGCATCACAGCTGTCAACGTGATCAAGTTCCTGCATGAGGTTCCAGCGGTTACTGCGGGTCCTCCTGCCAGAGTTTACGGCGATGCACTGACCACGCTGATTGAAGTACTCACTTCAAAGGACCAGCCAGACTCCGTCAAAGTCTGTGCTGCAAACTCACTTCGTTACGTCCTTCGAAACTGCGATGTGTCAGAGCTGGATCAGTTTCGAATGGTTGACGCACTCGGCAGCGAGCTCGGACGTCCATGCACTCAAAGTGCTTATCAGCAGTCATTGCTTGAGACTTTGATCGAGATCAAGAAGCCTCGACGAACCGTTGGCGCCGCTGAGGCGACATCGATGAAGTACTTCGTGTCGGTGATCGAAGACAAGACTCGCCCAATCGAAGTTCGATGCCTTGCTGCTTTCGGAATTGGGCAGGGACCGTTTGATGCCAGGATGAAGCAGGAAGCTCTTGCCGCAAGAGTGGCTCAGCTTGCTGGGGAAACCGCCGTTGAATTCAACAAGTCTCCCGGCGATTCCAAGTGGCCATGGTGCGGTGCCTGTCTGATCTTTGCATTCCGCCATACGACTCAGGCCGATGCCACGGCAGCTTTGCCGGATCGCAAGGGGATTATGAACCGAGCACCTCAGTCAGCGGAAATCACTGCGTTGGTTCCCCATGTTCAGATCGTGGCGGTCAAGCTGATTGAAAACAGCGCGAAGTTCAGCGCTCAGGAACTTCAGCCGCTGGCACAATGGATCAAAGCCAACCCGCCTGGGGCATGGGACTGATCCGGCAAGTCTACGGCGTGCTCTCCGGGGAATCTTCTTCGATGATCTCCGGAGGCAGCGTGCTCAGCAGGAAGGCAACTCGTCGCGATCCAAGAAACAGCGTTGCGTGAGACGGATCCGTAATCTCCACAGCGCTGCCCGTCAGAGACGAATTGGCGGCGCGCAGCAGTGCTTTCAGAACGGAAGGATGCCGCATCACTTCCTGACCAAATCGGGTCACGCTGACATCCTGCATTTCGAGCATTTCCAGCAATAGCCTGAGTTCGCTCCGCAGGATTTTTGTCGGCCGAGGTTTTCGGAACAAACTTCCGCCCACTTCTGATGCACTTGCCATCGTTCAATTCTCCCGCCTACTGCAGATACGTCAGAAGATTTGGGCTGATGAGTTTTGTGACGGCTGCCATTGTGAACTGCTGAAGGTTGTTAAGCTCCTGCAGTCTCAGAACCGCTTCGCTGATGTCTGCTGATACTGTATCGCTGTAGTCTGACTTCTCCGCCAGTTTCAGGTCTCCTGTTCGCGTTTGAAGTCGTTCCATCTGTTCCATACTGACAGACTGGATGCCAACCATATCCAGCAGGTGGTCCTGGATCTGTTCGACGTCGGCGAGCCTTCGGTTCAACGAGTCAGCTCTGGCTGACGTTTCCATGTTTCTTGAATTGAGCAGGTCTTCGCGAAGCTGATGGACAACTGCAAAGATATCTGAGGTGCCGGGAAACTCCATTTCGTCTGTGCCGGCCATCTTCGTCCCGGTTGTGTTGAGATTCACCAGTGATCCACCCCGGGAATCTATCACCTGCTGATTCGCTGAAAATGTAATGGCGGTGGAACTCAGACCGCCGTCAATGGACAGAGTACCGTCCGCAGTCATATCGACCGTCCCGCTGAACCCCGGCGTTATGGCCGTTGTGTTCAAATAGACTTTTTCTCCGTTTGGTCCTGTCACCATCAAGTCGGTATCAGTGTTTGAGAAGGCAACCGATGCACCGCCATTGAGCGAGATTGTTCCGGAGGTGCCCGTGCCGCTCGTATCGTTGATGACCAGCTGGTGGGTTCCGCTGGCCCCGATCACCGTGTCAGACGCAACGGAAGAGTTTCCAGCGGTGACCCCGGAACCTGCTGCATACGTCGTCAGTGTGTGACTGATGATAAGGGATCGCTGTCCGCGGGCAGTGTCAGTACCGCTTCCGACGGCAGTTCCGCTTCGGCCCGTGAGAACAGTTGTCTGACGGTCGAGCGGCTGAAAGATTCGATCGCCCGGAATCATCGCATGCCGCGGATCCTCGCCGGGAAGCAGGAGTTGGGTCTCCGCGGAGGTTCCCGCGTAGCTCGACAGCCCGGACGTTCCACTCACATCGGGAAATGGCAGAGCATCAGCAGATGTCCCACTGAAGAGATATCCGGACTCATCCCGAGAGTTTGCCACACTTGCAAGCTGCTCCGAAATGCCGTCCAGCTCACGAACAAGCACCTGAACTTCGGAATCGTCAGTCGTCTGAGGAGCCTGCAGCGCGATTTCGCGAACCCGCGTCATCAGTGAGTTCGCTTCTCTCAGCTGCACGTGTGCCTGTTCCAGCCGGGACTTCACATGCTGAATCGACGTTTCATGCGCTTCCAGTCGGTCGAGCCGATCTTTCTGAATCAGACTGCGTCGCATTCCGGCCGGGTCATCGGACGGTCGCTGAATTTTCAGGCCGCTGCTGATCTGCTTCTGCACGCGATACAATTCAGACGTCTGCTTCGCCAGGTACATCTGGGAAAGATCAGCCATCTGACTTTGTGTCACGCGAAAGAACATGAACCATCACCTCCAGCAGAAAACGCTAACGAGCAAGATTGAATAGTTCTTCCAACATCTGATCCGCGGTACTCATGTAACGTGCCGCCGCCTGATAGGCTCGTTCCGCCTGCATCATGGCCAACACTTCCTGATTAATGTCCACTCCCGAGATCGCATCGCGGTCTGCTTCCAGCCGCGTTTGAAATCCCGAGAGCTGTTCGTTTTGGCTCTCTGCAGCCTGCACCTGAAGCCCTGACTCCGACGTAATATCAGAGAGTTCTTCAACAAACGTTCGTCCCCCCAGAGCATCGAGTCGCATATCACGAAGGTCTGCCATCGAGGCAACATTCAGGCCTTCGCCGGGGAAGCCAGTGATTGTTGTGGCCAGACGTTCCGGATTGTTTCGCAGTTCATCACGAATGCTGAACTGCTGCGGTTTTGAGCCTTCAAACAGCGAATTGATCCCCAGTGCGGAGAGAATTCCTGTTTCGTCTGGCTCCGAAGTCACTGCAAGCGAAAACGTATCAGTGGCATCAACGGTGCCGCTTCCCATCGAGAGCGAAACGCCGTCTCGAAGAGTAAACTCCGTTCCGGCTTCGTACCCATTGCCAACATTCTGGACACCAATGATCTGGCCTGCCTGATCGCGAATGGTGGCCGTCAGTCCTTCGGTGACACCAATGGTGCCGGCTCCGGAGAAGGTCACAAACCAGGCGTCATTGACGTCGCCGGTATAGAGTCCCGAGAACCTAGGGGTACTTGTTCCTGTCATGGCTGACGTTGTCGGGACGTTGTCCGGCCTGCCGGCGAAGTCGACAGAATAGGGCCCTTCGGCTGAAATCATCAGTGTTTTTCGCACCGAATCGACCGTGCCAACAACTCCTGTCAGCGCGGAGAGTTTTGCTGCGACATCTGTGAGCGAATCATTGTTGATGTCAATGTTCACTTTTTCCGTGCGACGATTTCCAGTGGCATCCTCTGTGATGGTGATGTAGAGATCACCACTCTGAATGGGAAACTCCGGGTTGGCATATTGGAGCGGCACGTTGACATCTTCAACGGCACGACTTCCGAGCAGTACAGAATATGGGCCCTGATCCGACATTCCTTCCGCGTGCTGCTGGTCGACTTCCCGGACGATCTGGCGGGACAGTTCATTCAGGCGATTCTGAAACTCCGGGATCGTTTCGTTGAGTGCTGTGATCAGCGATGACAGCTTACCGGATGTGAGTGAGATTGGATTCGAAAGACCGGAAAGTGTGACACCACTTGTTCCATCACGGAAATCACGTGCCTGAAATTCGACCGGCACAGAACCAACGACAACCGCACCTCCGGCCACCATGATCTGTTCTCTGCCAAGATCCATCGTCTGCGAATCGGCATCAATCCAGGATGACAGTTCGGACAACAGCTGATCACGGCGATCCAGAAGATCGTTTGGTTCACTTCCCGTGGTTCGCAGCTGAAAGATTTTGGAGTTCAGTTCAGCGAGGTCATTCAGGTGCTGGTTGACCTGCTTCACTCCGTCGTCCAGTTCCAGACGCAGGTCTCTTGTCAGCGACTGCAGTTGTGAAGAGAGACCATTGAATGAATCGACCAGCTCTGACGCCGACGAAAGAAACTCCTCTCGTACCGTCATGTCCTGAGGAGCATTCGCCATTTTTTGAACGCGGTCAAAGAAGTTGGACAGCGTTGTGTGAATCGACGCATCACCTGGCGTCATCAGCGATTCAATTTGCTGGGCAACGGCAAGCGTCTTCTCTGTGGCTCCGAGTTCTGAAGCATTTCGAAGCAGCGACGTCTCAATCGCAGAGTCCCGGAGACGCGTGATTCGTGTGACATCAACTCCCGTGCCGATGTGAAGATTGTCATCGCGCAGAGGAAACCGGCTGGCCAGCTCGACTCGCTGACGGTGGTAGCCGGGAGTGGATGCATTGGCCAGATTGTTTCCCAGCACAGACAGCGTCTGCTGCTGAGTCTTCAGGGCCGATAATCCAATGTCAAAAGCCTTCATCGTCGCAATCCGTTACGAACGAGTGCCAAAGCGAAGTGATGCCGGGTTCAAATGACGCTGACCACTGGCGTCATAACGATCAGAACTTGTTGTTCCTGGCAGCGAATCGATGATGGCAAAATGGATGCGACGAGTTTCCGCAACGATCCATCCAACGGATTGAGCCAGAGTCTGGACCTGTCGAATCAATCGCTGAAGTCGAGTCCTGGCTGCAGAAAGCATGCTGCGAGCTGCTTCGTTAGCGTGCGGGATCAATATCGAAAGGCTCAGATCCTCTTCAGCGATCCCCAGCAGGTGCGCGAGGGACTGGATCACCCGATGGCGATTCTGTGTCAGCAAAGCGATATGCTGCATCGACTGTTCGATGCGCAGCCGAATCTCCCTCTGTCGGGCATCACTGTCCGCAAGCGTTGGCATATCCTGAAGCAGACGCAGTATATTGCGAAGCGAAACTTCCTCCGCATCGATGTGCGCGAGGAGTGAGCGCAGATGTTCAGGAGCCAGCAGTGATCTGGCCGAGACCGGCGCGGTACTGCTCATTGCGATACTCCTCTATTCCCTGCTGAATCTTCCCTGATCCTGCAGATTTCTCTGCGTGCGATTCGAGCTGCTTCAGTCCTGCAGATGACTGGAACAGCCGATCGAGTCCAATATCCGAAGACGCTGCGAGATGGTCGCCCATGTACATGTCGAACATGCCGCCCATTGTGTCACTGTCGTCACCGGGGAAAAACCCTTCCCCGGAATCAGACTGACGCAGCTCCTTAATCATCATCGACAGAAAGAGGCTTTCGAATTTTTCGATCGCCTCCTGCGCCTTTTCGGATTTGGAAGATTCCGCAGTCCGACTGTCTGTTTTGACATTTTTCTGTTCGACACCAGCCGAGAGTGGCGAAGCAGTGGGGTTTTCAGTGATGAACATGTGCTGCTCCGCTACTTCAGTTCCAGTTCCGCATGAAGTGCACCTGCCTCTTTCAGCGCCTGAAAGATCGAACTCAGGTCTCGCGGACTTACTCCAAGTGCATTCAGTGAGGCGGCGAGATCAGCCACTGTTGTTGTCTCTTCCATCACACTGATGGCCGCGCCCTGCTCATTCACATCCACTGACGTTCGCGGAACCGTGACTGTTTCGCCGTTGCTGAAGGGATTGGGCTGTGAGACTTCCGGCGTTTCGACGGTACTGACAACGAGATTGCCGTGAGTAATCGCTGCCTTTGAGATCTTCACGTCTCGTCCGATCACAATTGTTCCTGTGCGTTCGTTGATGACGACTCGAGCCACCGTTCCCGGCTCAACCATCAATTCACGGCATTCCTGAACAAACTTGAAGGGCGAAGCGATCGCGTTGGAAGGCAGACGCACGATCACGCAGGCCGGATCCTGCACGGCGGCGGAGCCAGGCGAGTAGACATTGATTGCATCGGAGATTCTCTCGGCCGTCGCGAACTCCGGCTGGTTCAGAAGCAGCCGAAAGCAGTCGTTCTGAATCATGGTTGACGGAACTTCCCGTTCGACCGTAGCCCCGTTTGGGATACGTCCGGAGGTCGGGTGATTCTTAACGACCTTCGATGCATTTCCGCCGTAATCGCCGCCGTTCAGCGAAACGGGACCCGAGGCCAGTGCATACACTTCCCCGTCCGGCCCTAAGAGTTCTGCTGTGATCAGGGAGCCACCGGCCAGGCTGATCGCATTATCGAATGTCGAGACAGAAACATCGATTCTCTGTCCTTCCTTCATATGCGGCATCAGCTGAGCCTGGATCATTACGACTGACATGTTGTTTGTCTTTTCCTGTGATCGCTGAATGTTCTCCCGCATTGTTGGATCCGCACGTTCTCCGAGCTTCTGCAGGACGTTGAGTGCAAACTGTTTGGTGGTTGGGCTTGTGCCCCCGGTGTTGGCAAGCCCGACCACCAGACCGAACCCGGTGAGTTTATTGATATGCTCCCCGCTCAGAGTCGTGATGTCCCGAATCCTGACCTGGCTTTGTGCTGACGCACTGGCTGAAACTGACAGCACTGCGACAAGAACCAGTACCAAATGTCTCGTGTGAGTCATGGAGTGCTCCGTGAATTGAAACGCATGCTTCGTCATGCATTGAATATCGGGGGGGGACGTTTTGAAGGGTGCTGGGGCTCAGGGATCTTTGGCAAGATCCACTACAGCTGGATGCACGACCGCCAGCGTGAACTCAGCTTTCAATGTTCTGGGTTCCCGCCAGCGCGGGAATGACGGCTGGACCCAAATCGTTGATGTGACAAACCTCTAGAACGGCCAGAGTTTGTTAGCGGCCTTGCTGAACCAGCCCTGACGAACGAATCGTCGGGATGGTCCGTCACCTTCGTACACAGTTCGCAGGTCGGCCACGTATTTGGAATTGATCTTGTTGTCCGGTCCAATGTCGATGGAACGCACAACGCCTGAAATGGCGAGCGTTCTGGCTTCACCAGCGATCATCATGCTTCGCCGTCCTGAGACGACCATGTTTCCGTTGGGCAGAACGTCGACGACCGTGACGGTGATATTGTCTGTGTATTCGCGCGAGTCCTTGTAGGTTGCAGACCCGGCGAACGATCGGGAAGAACTGGCTTTGAAATCCCCGGTGGCGGACGATGGCGAGTTTTGAAGCCCACCGCTTGATGATGCATTGTAGTCGCCGCTTGCCGCGACGTTACTTTGCTTCTTCATGTCTTTGTCTTCGCTGTTATCAATCTCGCTTTGTTCATTGATAACCACGGTCAGCAAATCGCCAACGTTTCGGGCTTTTGAATCCTGCACGAGATAATTGACTCGTGGATCACGCTTCTTCCAGAGCGAATCTGCCTGTGCCACTGGAAGGAACGAAGTTCCCATCACTGCGGCAAGAGTCAGTTGTAACCAGGTGAGCCGTCTCATCGCCCAAATCCTCCTTCAAACGGTCCTGCGTTCTGCGGTGAATCTGCATAAGGACGAATCACGACGCGTCCGACGCCAATCACTTCACCGACGATCGTTTCCCCGGTCTGACGATTCCGCAGTCGAATGGAATCTCCCAGCGCACCGTCCTGAAGAGCCTCTGCATCACGCAGGGAGACTCGCAGTCGGCCGGTCGACGCTGTTGCTGTGACGAAGTTGCCCTTCTTGATCACGACTTTTCCGCCATTGACGCTCGTTCGCATATCTCTGACCTGGATGACAGAACCAGCCTGTACTCCGGCTCGAACCGTCTGTCCGACAACCTGATCAAACGTCAGTTCGTCCACTTGCTTGTCAAGGAATCGCTCTTCGAAAGCAATCTGTTGAACACTGACTGGCTGATCGCTGCTGAGTGAAACTCGTGCCACGGCGACTCGGTGCTTCTTTCGAACTTCACACGTGACCGGGACCATTCGTTTGAGCTCTTTGCCATCCCAGATCTGAACCTGCATGGGCACCATTCCGAGGCCTGCTCGCTGTGGTCGTACTTCAATCCGAGGATCATCAAGGTCCTTCATGTTTTGGGGGATATTCTGCATGACGGGGCTGTTCAGAAGCACTCTGAATTCACTGACCTCCCGACCCAGCATTTCCGCAACGCTCCTGAGTGCAGCCTGTTCAACATCTGCGTCTGTGATCGTTTTCTGTTCTGAGTACGAAGCGGTCACAGAATTTGCTCCTTTCAGAACAAACTCGTTCGTGGAATACCCTGCAAAGAGCAGTCGAGTCTGCACCTGTCGCCGAGTGACCGTCAGCGAGTTTTCACCCTCTTTGAGTGACGGCATATCGATTGCTTCAATGCTCTCACGCAGCGTTCTGTCTTTGCATTCAACCGTCGCAAGATCGCCAAGACACGGGCTCATCGTCCTTATTGTGGGATTCGCCCTGAGTTCAATCGTGGCCTGCTGCGCGAGCACTTCAGACTGCAGCATGAGCAGAGTTGCGATGATTACTGAGAGAGAGACGATTCGGGTCATTGACTACCTCATCACATCAACAGAGGTGGACAGCATTTCGTCTCCGGCGCGAATAGCGCGGGAGTTGAATTCGTAGGCTCGCTGAGCACTGATGAGTGCGATCAGCTCGGTAACGATTTCGACGTTGGACAGTTCCAGTGCTCCGGAGCGAAGGACTCCGTAACCCTGTGTTCCAGGTGTATTCAGCTGAGCGTTCCCGGACGCCACAGTGGAGGCGAACAGGTTGTTTCCTTCACTGGAAAGGCCCGAAGGATTCAGGAATGTTGCGATCTGAATCTGTCCCAGCTCCTGTGGTTGCTGATCGGTGTTCGATGCAGAACCCTGAACCGTGCCGTCAGCTCCGATCGTAACTCGTGTCAGGTCGACACCCGCGGGAACGGTGATGGGTGGGACCAGCTGGTGTCCGTTCGCGTTGACGATTCTCCCTGTATTGTCGATGCGGAAGTTTCCAGCCCGCGAGTATCGAAATTCACCGTTCTCAATCTGCACCTGAAAGAACCCGTCGCCTTCAATCGCGACGTCCAGCGGATTGTCTGTCTGTTCCACGTTGCCCGGCGCGAAGTGTTTGTTGGTTGCGACAACTCGAACCCCGTGACCAATCTGAAGACCAGTCGGTGAGACCTGGCCGGTCGAGACTGCGGTGCCTGGTGCTCGAAGATTGGTGTAGACGAGGTCTGCAAAGTCGACACGGCTGCGTTTGAAGCCTGCTGTGTTGACGTTGGCGAGGTTGTTCGCCGTATTGTCGATCAGCTTTTCCTGTGCCTTCATACCAGTCGCGCTGGTATAGAGTGCGCTTAACATGAACAGTGCCTCCCTGATTGATAAGGCTGCGGTAGGCGTCCAATGTGCGGTTCGGACACTCCTGCCAGCCGGACTTCCATTTCCCCTTCGCGACAATCGCTCCCCCCGGAAACGTTCGTCAGATGTTCGCTACAGCCCGATCCTCTTCTGAATGGACTCGGAAATCGTGGTCAGTGCCTTTTGAGCCGCATCAAAGTGCCGGCTGGCATCCACAAGATTGATCATTTCATCAATCGATGATGTGTTGGACAGTTCAAGGCTTCCCTGTTCAATCACAGCAGTGGGCGGTTTCGTTGCCGCACCAAAAGGAGCTGCGAACAGGGATGGTCCCTCCAATGTCAGTGCGCGTGGGTCAGAAAACGCTGTCAGCTGGATCTGACCAAACTCAACGCCGTTGAATGACAGCAGCCCTGTTGAAGAGATTTCGATGTTCTCCGCCGTTGCTCCGTCGGGAATTCGAATCGGCCCATACGGTCCAAGTACTGGCATGTTGTCGCTGGTGACAAGCTGCTGGTCGCCGTTGATGTGAAACGATCCGTTGCGTGTATAGAGCGTGCTGTTTGGCCCCTGGACAGAAAAGAAGCCTTCACCGCTGAGCGACAGATCAAGCCTTCGGCCGGTCGCATCAATGGGTCCCTGAGAGAAGTCGTAGACAACCGGGCGCGTCGCCGTTCCCAGCAGCTTTGAGGTGTAAACGCCATCTGCCGGAAAGCTGGCTGGTGGTACTTCTGTGTCGTACGTCGACTGAGTCAACAGCGCGCGACGGAAGGCCGTCGTATTGATGTTGGCCAGATTCTGCGAAGCCACTTCATGGCGCTTCATGGCAGAATCCATTGCGGTGGCCGAACTGTACAGCCCCGTAATCATGTCTTTCCCCCTCATTCCATTGAGGTAGTCTGAATGTCTGCACCGGTAGCGATCCCTGCCTTGGTCCTCAAAGCGGGATCGCGGAACGCGGGCTCGCAAATCCCGGGCCGATCCATTCCGGAAACTCCGATTGTGCCGAATTGTCAAGATTTGACGGCTATTCCGCGTTTTCCGGTTCGGCAGACTTTTCCCATCGGCATTGCGTCCCGAAGCAGGCGGAAATTGATTCCCACGGAAGCGGGAAAAATTTTCCGCCCGGGATGGAAAGCGATGACTTCGGCGAGTCCCATACTGCTCCTGGGATAAAGCAGGGTCGGCGGTTCTCAGCATACGATTGAGATACCGCGGGTTCATGAAGCCCGTGACTTCTTCCGCCAACCGAGCTCTGAAGACATCAATTCAGAACACAAGGGATCTGTTATGGGTAACTCCGCCGGACATGATGAGCGAATTGCTCAAATGACATTTTCTTCTGTCTACCCGCACTATGTCACCAAGGTGGAGAAGAAGGGGCGAACGAAGGAGGATCTCCACGAGGTTCTGAAGTGGCTGACGGGGTTCACCGAGAAGGCGATTCAGAGGCACATCGCCGACAAATCCACGTTCGAGCAGTTCTTCAGCAAGGCAAAGCTGAATCCTAATGCTCACCTGATCAAAGGAGTCATTTGCGGATATCGCGTCGAAGAGATTCAGAACCCGCTGACACAGAAGGTGCGGTATCTCGATAAGCTTGTCGATGAACTCGCGAAGGGTCGAGCCATGGAGAAGATTCTTCGCAGCGAAGAAGGCGTCTGAAGGGGGGCGAGCACACACGGCGCCTGGTTCGGCGGAGCGAACCGCGACTTTGGTAGAGCGGCTGTCCTCAGCCGCTTTCTGCCTGGATTCACTAACCGGCGGCTGTCCTCAGTTTTCTTTCGGCAGCGGCATCCGTACGACGTTGTCATCACCAGTGACGCCTGATGAGTTGAGAGGTGGATCGTTCCATGACTTTCCTCCTTCATCAATGCCGTTCGTGCCAACGGAATACAGCACGTATCCGGTCTCGGTCTTGGTGTAGTGCATCGGGGCTCCACTGCAGAGATCCGGGGAGACTTTGATGGAGAGTTCCTTTTCCAGATCGGCGAGTGTGTCCGGATAACTGCCCGTTCGTACTTTGAACTTCGCCAGTTGCATGGCCAGCATCAGGTTTTCGTTCGTCTGCAGACATCGGAGCTGTGCATTTTCGACCCCACGCAATGCTGGCGTCAGCAGGGCAATCATCGCATCCGCCATTCGCTCTGTGACGACGGAGGATGCTGATCCGGTCCGGAGATATTCCTTCATCAGGGACGTGGTCGTAAAGTCGGAACGAATCGCAGTCCATTTCTGATCGAATTCGGCAAGCTTGTCGCGCCGTTTCGCCACGTCTTTCATCTCAAGTATTGCGACGAGTTCATCGTACGCCTCATTGCCTCGTTTGAGCACAACGTCCCAGTCAATCAGTGCTCGAAGTATCGGTTGTTCAAAGGGACTTTTTTCGGAGGGTGAATCTCCTGTGAGCTCTGAGACATTGAGGTGTCCGTCTCTCATCAGCGAGATGGAATCGTTGAACATCATTCTCTCTGTCACATTGATGTTCACAGAAACCTGCGGCATCTGAGGAAGCTTTGCCAGATCGCCAAGAAACTTGTCAATTTGTTGTTCCGTCAGTTTCGTTTCGCTCAGCAGCCGAAGCTCGCCGTGCGTTGCTATGGAATTGATGGCGACCCCTACAAGAAAGTCGATCAGTGTTGGCCCTTTGGCCGTCAGTCTTCCCAGCCGATGACACGTTTGCAGGTCAGCCCATGCTTTCTCGGGTTCGTTGTTGGCGAGATGAAGGTTTGCGCGAACCAGAAAGGCTCGAGCAAGTCCTCGCATTTTCTGGACATGCGGAAGCAGCAACGCGATTAACGGAGTTGGCTTTCCGTCCTCAGTCTTCTGAACGACGGGATAGTACCAGTTCTGTCTAAGAGTCCCCTCGTTCACAATTTGAAGTAGTTTTTCATTCTCCTGAAGCCATTTGGCCAGATCCGGATATTGCTTCTCGGTCCATAGACCATTCATGGCCTTCCCGTAAGCTTCAAGGGCCGTACGACTTGCTTCGCCGGCAAGCCCCTGACCAAACTCCTGGTAGTAGCTTCCATTGTCCGAAGGCACCGGAATGCCCAGGCGCCGAAAGTACTCCTCTCCCTGAAAAGTCCCTTCCGGACGCGGTCCAATGGCTTCATAGATCTTCGCCAGAGCGTTCGTTTCCGGCGCCACGCCTTTACCGAACTGACGATCAATGATCTCTGCGAAGGATACCTGCTCCTGTGCCGTGCTTGCGGCCTCCGCCGGTGAGCTCTCCTGTGCCGGTGCGATTGCATGAAGACTGCAACTGGCAGCGACGGAGAACAGCAGATGTCGAGAATAGCGGGATACGAGACGCGATGAAGTTGTGGGCATAATCATCAACTCTGTCAGGGACTAGAGGCGTTGTTAATTCGACAACATGCTGGATCCGCATCCCCCGCAGATTTGTCTAACCGTTCTGGAATTTCCTGGCAGTGCTCGACCGCTTGAACTGGCAAAAAGTTGGGCGGACAAGAAGAGGATCTTTAGCAAGATCCGCTACCTGCAATTTGAGCCCGTCTTGTGGAAGGCGTGCTACCTTGAATACTGAATCTCACTGCCACACTGAGACTCATCCAGCTGGCCGTTCAGAAACACGGTTCGTCCCATCACAAGAGTTCGTACTGGCCAGCCGGTCAGCGTTGTGCCGTGCCACGGAGTCCAGCCGCATTTCGTCAACTGGTCCTCGTTTCGTACTTCGACGGTTTTGTTCAGATCGACGAGCACCAGGTCGGCATCGTAGCCAACTCGAATCGCGCCTTTGCCTTTCATATGCCAGATGCGTGCCGGGGCTTCGCACATCCACGAGACCACCTGAGACAACAGGCATCGGCCATGTGCGACCTCGTTCAGCATCAGTGCCAGGGAGTTTTCAACAGCTGGCAGTCCCGATGGTGACTTTGGATACGGCTGACGCTTCTCCTCCAGAGTATGAGGCGCGTGATCCGTGGCGATGACCTCAATCGTTCCATCCAGCAGACCTTTCCAGACTCCTTCGGTATCGGCCTTTGATTTGATCGACGGGTTCATCTGAATCAGTGTCCCCAGTCTCGCATAATCGTCGAGGCTGAAGAACAGATGATGAGGACACGCCTCGGCGGAAATCAGATCCGATGTTCCTCTAAGGAATTCCACTTCTTCCGCGGTGGACACGTGAAGCACATGGAACTGGTGTTTGTGTCGCTCTGCCAGATCAACGGCTCTCTTCGTGGCAATCAGCGCGGCTCGGTTGTCGCGAATCCGGCTGTGGTCGGCCACATCCTTCCCGCCATTCAACGCGGCCGCGTTGGCTCGGACCGTTGATTCGTCTTCGCAGTGAGCACAGATGGGCAGAGTTGTTTCGCCAAAGATTCTCTCGAGGGCCGACTGTTCATCAACCAGAAGATCACCGGTGCTGGAACCGATGAAGATCTTGATGCCTGGTGTTCGAGTGGCATTCTGAAGTTCTGCCAGGTTCGTCGGCGTTGCTCCGATATAGAAGCCATAGTTGACGAGGCATTTCCCAGCGGCGATCGCCAGCTTGTCATGCAGCGCTGTGACACTGGTCGTCGTGGGCTTTGTGTTTGGCATTTCCAGAAATGATGTGACTCCGCCTTTTGCACACGCGCGAGTTGCCGTAAGCAGATCTTCCTTGTGAGTCAGGCCAGGTTCGCGGAAGTGCACCTGGTCGTCGATCACACCAGGAATCAAATGCAGTCCCTTCGCATCAATCACCTCATCCGCAGTGGCACTGGCAGAGGCAGAGACGTCGATGATCGTGCCATTTTCAATCAGGACATTGAACTGGCCAATTTCGTCAGGCAGGGCGACGGTGGCATTTCGGATGAGCGTTTTCATGGGCGATCACGGACTTGCATTAAGAACTTACTTCGGTTTCAGCCACACCATGTGTGCCTGAAAGTGGCTCGTGTCTCCGACGCGAGAATATTCGCCACGAAGTGACGGGGCACACAACGGTGAGAATTTTACTCAGATTGGAACTCAAACCAAACCGTGGCGTCAGATAAGGTTTCTTGTAGTAGCCTTCAATGTGGCTCGTGTCTCCGACGCGAGAAATCCCCGCCACGGAGTGACGGGGCACAGAGGAGCCTGATCGCAGCGATCCTGCCGGACAAATCGTTTGCAGCGACCTCGAACTGAACGGCTCGCAGAGGCCCCGGTTGACCGAACCCCGGAGCAGGTCTACAGTTTCGATGGGTTAATACTCAAACAGACAGTCACGGGTGACAGCAGATATGTCAGGATCCCAGGAAGCTCCGAACGATCGCAATTCCGGTTCTGGCGGCAAGCCACAGAAAAATGGCCGCCGCGAGAAGAACCAGTCGGGGAGCGGCTTTTGGCTGCTGCTTGTTGCGCTGATTCTGACCGCCGTGTTTTTCTCTGTGCTGACTCGCAGTTACAAGGGCGAGAAGGTCGAGTTCAGCGACTTCATGCGGAAGATTCAGACGGGTGACCTCCCGAAAGAACGCATCTGGGAACTGACGATTACCAGTTCTCACCTGATGTGGCAGGATCATTCGGCGTCCGACATTCTGGCCGGCAAGGCGGGCTCCTACAAACGGTTCTACACACCGTTGCTCAGTGCGAGCGAACAGACTCGCGATGATCTCCGCAAGCTGCTCGATGAAAAGGGAATCAAGTACGGCTTCGCGGAGCAACCTCCGGAATGGCAGCAGCTGATTCCGTTATTGCTGATGACCGGGCTCCTCGTCGCGGGTTTCATCTTCATCATTCGACGCGTTGGAGGCGCTGGTTCCGCAATGTCGTTTGGTCGAAGTCGAGGTCGCTTGTACGCTCAGGAAGATGTCAACGTCACATTCAACGACGTTGCGGGCATTGATGAAGCCGTCGAAGAACTGAAGGAGATTGTCGAGTTCCTCAAGACGCCTCAGAAGTACCAGGCTCTCGGTGGTCGAATTCCTCGCGGTGTTCTGCTCGTGGGTCCTCCGGGAACCGGTAAGACGATGCTTGCAAAGGCCGTGGCCGGAGAAGCCGGCGTTCCGTTCTTCGGGCTGTCGGGATCCGACTTTGTGGAAATGTATGTGGGTGTTGGAGCGGCTCGTGTTCGTGACATGTTCCAGCAGGCTCTTCAGCGTTCGCCCGCGATTATCTTCATCGACGAACTGGATGCGCTGGGCAAGGTCCGAGGCAGTGGCGCTCCAGGTGGCCATGATGAACGTGAGCAGACGCTGAATGCTCTGCTTGTTGAGATGGATGGTTTCGGGACTGACCAGAGCGTCATCGTCATGGGAGCCACAAACCGTCCGGAAACTCTGGACCCGGCGCTGATGCGACCAGGTCGCTTCGATCGCCACGTGCTTGTGGATCGTCCCGACATCAAAGGTCGTGAACTCATCCTGAATGTTCACGCCAAGCGAGTGAAGCTGTCGGATGATGTGGACCTGAAGCGGATTGCAAAGCTGACACCAGGGTTCGTCGGAGCTGATCTGGCGAACCTCGTGAATGAAGCGGCACTCCTGTCGGCTCGACGCGAAGAAAAACGCGTGACCATGAAGTCATTCGAGGATGGCATAGAACGAGTGATGGCGGGGCTGGAGAAAACGTCCCGTATCATTGTGGAAGACGTGAAACGACGAGTTGCCTGTCACGAATCCGGACATGCCCTGGTCGCCGCCAGCCTTCCTCACACGGATCCCGTTCACAAGATCTCAATCATTCCACGCGGCATGGGTGCCCTGGGTTATATGCTTCAGCTGCCGGAAGATGATCGTGAACTGCTGACTCAATCGGAACTGCAGAGCCGACTGGCAGTCCTGCTGGGCGGAATCGCAGCCGAACAGATTGTCTACAACGAGACATCGACCGGTGCTCAGAATGATCTGCAGCGAGCCTCCGATATCGCGCGTCGCATGGTGACCGAGTTTGGTATGAGCCCACGACTTGGGCGAATGTACTACAGCGAATCACAACGATCGCCATTCCTTGCGGGCGCTGGCGGCGTGATGTCCGAATCGATTCATGCGGAAGCCACGCTGCGTGAGATCGACCTTGAAGTGAAGCGTCTTGTCGATGAAGGTTACAAGACCGCCGTGGATACGTTGACGTCTCAGCGGACGACACTTGATCGACTTGCGGCGGATCTGATGGAAATGGAAACGATGACCGCCGAGCATATGCACAAGGTCATCGATGAAAATCGCAAAGGGCCAAAGCTGATGTCGGTTCCGCCGCTGGTGGCTGAGACACTGCCGGATACTCGGTCGAACGCCGAGTCTCGCGGGAACTCGGATGAGTCGGGTGATCACTCTGTCGCGGAAGCGCAGTAGCTACTCACTGTGCCTCGTGTCTCCGACGCGAGAACTCGCTCTCCACTGTGCCTCGTGTCTCCGACGCGAGAACTGTCCCGCCACGGAGTGACGGGGCACTGTTGTAAGAGTAATCCCGCCACGGAGTGACGGGGCACATTACACTTTCGGACGAATGACCAGCAGATTCGCGTCGTAAGTCAGAATCCCAAGCAGGATCGAACACACAACTCGGTCGAGCGGTACTTCATACTTGTAGTTGATGGACAGCGGATTCGGATGGAACGGGTCTGCCACCAGAACCGATCGTTCCACCGCGTCGTAGCCGCAGAGCACCACGAAATGGCCTCCGGGAAGCCCTGCAACATCGTCCGGTTGAGATGTCGCCGGAACCTCCCGACGTTCTCGGTACAAATACGTTGAACTGAGTCCGGTCAGCAACGGAATCGACTGCTTCAGATAGCGACGAATCAGATTCCCGTTCAGATCTTCCATTCTCAGGCGACCACCGAGCTTCAGGAACTCGATGTAACTTTCACAGGCCCTTCGCAGTTTTTCCTTCGGCTTGATCTCCATCTGCTGTGCGAGCTTGGATTCCAGATTCAATCCGTCATGGACATGACCATCGGCGTTGAACCAGGTGGGGTCAAACACCTGCAGATTGAACGTGAAAATACGGACGTCGTAACCTCGCCGCAGGGCATGGCAGCCCAGCATCACGGCCAGAGTTCCACCGCCTTCAAACGATGGGACTTCCTGAATGACATCCGTGAGCGACGCATCATCACCATGGAAACGGTAGACCGCATGGAGACAAGTGGGACCGCACGTCGTATTGTCAGGCTGCTTCAGGAAATCGAAATGAAGGCGAGTTTCCATCGACGTCTCACTTTGCTTTAGAGTCTAACTCTGTTTGTGGCTCGCACGGTGCGAGCTTGATAGAGGCAGGCAGGCGAAACGTCTGTCGTGATCATTGAATTCTCATCGCTTACCTGGTTCACTCTTCTGTGATTCCCGCTTCAGCAGGACCTCAACCGTGAACCCGCCAACTCGTTCACCGTCCTGGTAATACAACCAGTCTTTCAGTTTGTTCAGAGGCACCGTTACCGACTCACCCAGCTTGAGTGCAACATGCTGTGGCTCATTGGCCACCTTGCCGAGCACTCGATCCGCATCAATTTTGACGACTTCGATCCATAGCGATTCGCGCTGGCCTTCGGCTGCGTCAAAGACGAACTGAGCAGCAAAGCCTTCAGTACCTTTGTTCCTGCTTTCAAATGCCTTCGCAAACTCTGACCATCGCTTCTTTGCTTCTGCTGTTGCCTTCGATAGTTCAGGGTCGCCATCGCTCGTACCAACGACTGCTTCTGCGACACCCGTTTGAAGTGCTCGAATTGGATTCGCGCTGTTGAGCAGCGATGGCAGTTCATCGGCACCGGCGACCAGAATCTCCTGAGATGGAATCGCAAGGCCAGCGACATCTTTGCCACACAGGGCAGCCGCAATTCGGTAAAGCTGTTTCGTCGATGCGTCGCGTGTTGAAGCGTTTGCAGCAGAGGCTGATGATTCCGAGATGACGCTCAACTCAATCACTGCACGCTGTTCTTTCAGCATGGTTCGAATGGCCGCGGATTCGATGTCTTCGGTCTCAAGCTGATGGTCCCATGGTTTGTTTGAGATCGTCAGAGCCGCTTGAAGTTCCTTCGTCTGAATCAGAAAGCCCGCGTCGTGGACAGACACTGAATCTGGTTTGGTATTGCCTTTTGCCGCCACTGCAAAAGGTCGATCGGTGGCCAGCTGGCAGGCCTTCGCAACCTGTTCCGCTTTGAGAGCGCGAGGAGCTTTCAGCAGGAGAATGATGCTAATGGGTTCCGCTGTGACTTCGGCCTTTTGTTCATCGGTCGTGAACGTCGAAGCGCTTGTCGGCTGGGCCAGGCAGATGAATCCTGCTACGGCAGCAAAACTCGAGAGGATCACCACAGAAAAAGCGGCCGGACGAGGCATGACAGCATCCATCGCAGAGAGACAATCCGTGAGAAAGTCAGCCAAAATTCAGCGGCCTGTGACAGATCGGCATACCGGCTGACGCGGGAAGGGTAATCTGAGGGCCGAAAACGCTGCAACCGGAACGTTTTTCGGGATTTTTCCAGGGATCGCTTGCAGCTAACCCCATGCCCGATCAAGTTTCCGCCTGCAAAAATCCGGGCTGACGGACCAGTTTGTCTGTCTGGCCTCTCCCATCGCCTCATTCTGTGAGTGGATACTCATCGTGGCCGTTATTGTTCAGAAGTTTGGTGGTACCAGCGTTGCAAACGCTGAGAAGATTCGTGCGGCTGCTCAACGGGCAGTTGATGCGAAACGCCGAGGTTTCGATGTGGTCGTCGTTGTGAGTGCTCGCGGGCACAAAACGGACGAACTGATCGACCTGGCGCATGGAATCACCAAAAATCCACGGCCTCGCGAAATGGACATGCTTCTGTCCACCGGAGAACAGGAATCCGTCGCACTGATGGCCATGGCGGTCCATGAGCTTGGCGAAGACGCTATCAGCCTGACCGGGGCACAGATCGGTGTGCTGACCGACACGACTCACACCAAAGCTCGCATCGTCAGCATCTCGACTCAGCGTATGCAGGAGTTGCTGAAGGCCGGGAACATTGTGATTGCTGCCGGATTCCAGGGTGTCGATTCCAGCATGAACATCACGACCCTGGGGCGTGGTGGCAGTGACACAACGGCGACCGCACTTGCCGCCGTATTGAATGCAGAACTTTGCGAAATCTACACCGATGTGGAAGGTGTCTTCACGACCGATCCACGCGTGGTTCCTTCTGCAAGGAAAGTCGAACGCATTTCCTACGATGAGATGCTGGAGATGGCCAGCCTTGGTGCTGGTGTCATGCATTCTCGATCAATTGAGTTTGCGAAGAAGTACCAGGTTCAGCTTCGAGTCCGTCCTGCGTATTCGGACGGGCCAGGAACATTGATCGCACCAGAATCAGATGCGGCGAACTCCGTGGTGACTGGTGTGGCGTTCGTTCGAAACGAAGCACTGGTGACGCTTGTTGGTCTGCCGGATCAGCCGGGTGTGATGAGCAGTCTCTTCACGTCACTGTCGGCGGCACGTATTCCAGTCGACATGGTTGTTCAGAACGTCGCAAGAGAAGGCTTTGCGAATGTTTCATTCACCGTGGCGGAAGATGAACTTCCTGCCGCGATGAAGGTAATCAACGAAACAGCAAAGCAGTTGAATGCTCAGAACATCGAGCAAACAACGGGCCTGTCGAAAGTGTCCGTTGTAGGCCATGGAATGCAGACACATACCGGTGTCGCCGCACGAATGTTTCATGTGCTGGCGGAAGCGGGCATCAACATTCGAGTCGTGACCACCAGCGAAATCAAGATTTCCGTCCTGATCGACCGTGATCAATGCAGCCGCGCTGTCGAAACAGTTCACAAGGGTTTTGGTCTGGATCAGCCAACTCGACCGCTGCCAGACGTCGGTTACGTCGCTGCCGATCGACATGCAGGTCAGAGTTCAGGTGCTGAAGTTGTTGCCGACATCGTCTCACGCCTTGATGGAATGGAAAGCATCCTCGTCAGTGACGTGTCTGCCGATAAGGATCAGTCTCGCGTCACAATTTCCGCGCTGCCGGATGATCCTGGCGTTGCTGAAGCCGTCTTCACGGCGATTGCTGAAGGTGGCGTTCTTGTCGACATGATCATTCAAAATGCCGCACGAGACGGTCGGGCGACGATTTCATTGACGGTACCATCTGGAGATCTTGATCGGTCGATCCTGTTGCTGCGAGAAGTCCTTGAACGCTACACGGGATCTCAGCTGACGACCGATCGCCACATCGGAAAACTGTCCATCGCGGGCATCGGGCTTCGGAGCCACACGGACGTTGGTCGTCGCGTTTTCCGAACGCTGGCTGAGAATCGCATCAATGTGGAAATGATCAACACGAGCGAGATCAAACTGAGTATCGTGATTAACGAAAATGAGTGTGATAAGGCACTCAGGCTGCTGCGGGCTGAGTTTGGCCTCGCTCAGGAATAGGTCACAGTGAACGGAAGGGCGCGAGCCTTCCGGTGAGAGACTTCTCACGGAGTGTTTTTCCTATGAGCGACCAGAGTGCAACGTTCGGCGTTCGGGTGATCAAAGACACGCTGGTCTTCAGCGCGGCTCACTTCATTACCTTCAATGGCAACGTGTGCGAGCGGCTGCATGGTCACAACTGGCGAGTGGAAGCGGCGGTTGAAGGACCGCTGGATGAGAATTCCTACGTGTTTGACTTCATCGCTCTGCGTGACGGACTACAGGCGATCGTGCACGAACTGGACCATCGCGTTCTGCTGCCTGACAGTCACCCGATGATTCGAGTGGCAACAGAAGGGCAGGAAGTCACAGCAAGGTTTGAGCAGCGACGCTGGGTGTTTCCGTTAGAAGACTGCTGCATCCTTCCCGTTCAGAATACGACGGCGGAATTGATTTCTCGGTGGATCGGCAACACGCTAATCTCCCGATTGAATTTGAAAGATCGCCACGGACTGACTCGGCTTCGAGTCAGTGTGGAAGAAAACTTCGGACAGTGGGCCGACTGCTGGCTTCCATTGTGCTGAAGTTCCTGCTGAGTTTTTGAGAGACATCTTCCCGACATTTCTGAGC
>JAEUII010000387.1 GCA_016795145.1 Planctomycetaceae bacterium | reverse complement strand
TTGAATTCCCGACAATTCCTGGTCCAGAGATGCGAAGGCTTCAGGTCGTTTTTAGGGGGCGGTCTTGAAAAATGATACGCCAGTCGAGAACTTCGTTGACCATGGTTCTGGCTGTTTCACCGGCTATGGCAGCAATCTCGGGGGAGAGCTGCTTTGGGACCAGCTTTGGCGTCTCCAGCAATTCTCTGAGTCGTCGGATTTTTTCAAGCTGATGGGTCAGACGCTCTGTCATGGATGACGACCTTTGCGCAATACGACGAAACTCTCCTTGGTTGCTGATCCCTGCGAGAGCGGCGCCGACAGCGGGAAAGAAGGCACAACAGAACGTCAGCAGACGACCGGAAACGTGGAACCAGTCCGGCCAGAAGCCCTGGAGCAGGTGCTGACAACAACAGGTCAACGTCAGAATCAGCAGAGTCACTTCCAGCAGGTGAAGGCGATGCTCGATTCGCGATGCACGAGATGCAGTTCTTTGGTGAAACACAATCTGACCATCCGGGCCTCCCAGTTGTGCTTCAAGATCCTGCAAACTCGCCTGAAGATACGTTCGATCGACAACAACGCGATTTAGGCTCAGTGAACGCTCGATACCGCGTGCGTACCATGCCATCCAGGAGGCGCCCACATCACCATAGCTGCTCAGGTGTTCCGGGATCCTGGGCGATGCTCGTTCGCCGCCAAGATGCGCGATCAGACGTTGATGACGAATGATCTCGGCCAGCAGACGATAATCGAGCCACCGCTGATGCCACCGCCCTCGGCGGCCTCGAAAAACAAGAAACAGAATGAGGAGAATCGACAGAAACTCTCCCACAGTGCATGCAATTTCACCGCCGCTGTGTTCCGGCAAGGACAATGCAAACGGTGTCAGGGCCATGGCCACCGCAAACGCGGCCGCAAGAAAGGCCATCACAAATGCACTGCGGTAGGCATTGGCGCAGCGGTCGGCCAATTGATCCGACCACGCAAAATAGGGTCGAAGCCTGGCGATCATCGGAGTGACAACTGGATGGGTTCCCTGTTGCCAGTCGGCCGGGAGTGAAGTTTCACAGGGCTGCAATCTCCACTTAGGAAACTTCACCTTGAAATCGCCGACAAGATCACGAAACAACATCCACCAGAATGCGACACTGTACCCAGCTTGTGTTTCTGAATAAAACGTGAGGATTGCATCCAGTGGCGATTCAGTGCGGTATCCCGAGTGAGCTTGGTGCGATTCGCCAGCGTCGCAGTCAGAAGGCAGTTCCAGTCTCTTCCTGACAAGCATTTGAAGCTCGTCCAGTGCATGAGACTTCTTCAATGCGGCACGTTGTCCGTAGGCAATTCCCTCTAGTTTTCGGATCGGCTGCGTCACAAGGCTCCAATGGTGCGGCGCGTGCGCATCGATCCAGATGACCGGCACTCCTCGCTCGACAGCATCGTCAAAAGTCTCTTCTGTGCCGCCTCGCTGATTCTGTCGCTCACCATCCCAAACCACGATCAGCAGGTCTGATTGGTTCAGAACGACTGTGCCAGCATGGTGATAGGCTCGAGCACCATCTTCTCGGCAACCATCCAGTTCAAAAACCGTTGACGCTTTCCCGATGAGTCCCCGAAACTGATCGAGAGAATTCTCCTCCAGAGCAGTTTCGGGCTGAAAATCGTTTTCAAGTTCCGCCTGCGGGAAAGGAAGCACAACGGCCAGTTCACAACCCGTCGAAATCGCCTCTCGTGCAAACATCCGGTCGACGCCTTCCGCCAACGGCGATATCGCTCGGATTGCGGGAGGCTCATCGGAAAAAAGTATCCGGTGCTCAATATAGTCTGAAGAGACCTGTTGCCGAACGGTTGTAATGAGTTCGGAGAGCCGTTTGCACAACAGGTCATGATCTGCGTGTTTCAACCGATTGGGACGGTGCCCTACGATTCCGATGCGAAAGACGAGCGGGACTTTCGGCGGGGAACTCAGAATTTGCTTGTCCATTGAGACCGTTCTTTTTCGACTGCCCGGATTCCAACAAAAAGCGGATCACTTCAATTTCCGCACTGACATTGCGACAAAACACCGGAGCATTCCAGCAGCCCAGTGTAGCGTTTAGTTCTGCGAGAATCTCGTTGCAAGACATCGAGCCCTCTACGCCGAAGGTGGAGCCAACTT
This sequence comes from Planctomycetaceae bacterium, assembly GCA_016795145.1. Lineage (GTDB taxonomy): Bacteria > Planctomycetota > Planctomycetia > Planctomycetales > Planctomycetaceae > SXXK01. The sequence goes on along the minus strand of JAEUII010000387.1, from coordinate 19,390 downwards.
TTTTCTGCGAAGCCCCGAGAGCGGGTGCCCGAGCTCAATCTGGATGTCTACAAAAATCGCTTGCGCCGTCGCCCATCGAACCTTCGAGTCAGCGGAGTGAACTTATAGTTCCTTCGAACGAGGCATGGAGGAGCGGACGAGGGATGGCTGTATTCGAACCGGGCGGAGAGATCTTTCGGGTGAACGTGTGGCAGTCGGACCTGATTGAGATGGTGGGTGGGCGACAGTTTCACCGAGATTCTCAACCCCGCTGGAGATCGAATTTTAGCCTTCGCCTTCCAAGTTCTCTTGATTCCAGATTCTGCAAAAACGTTGTCGACGGCTCTTGACGGCGTCTAAGCTACGCGTGAGTTACCCTATCAGCCGTTCACGTGTTGTTGTTGTTGTTGTTGACGAATATCTTGAGAATCTGAATCCCCTGTTCCAAGCAAATAAGTTGCAATTCGCCCGCAGAACCGAGATTCCACCAACAACGCCGGTCACGGAATCGCGTCATGATTTGCAGGTCTGAAGCTCTTTTTCTGCCGGGCGGTTCGGCAAATGGCGGTCCAACGAAACGCTAAAGGCGAAGACTGCTCTACTGAGAGACGAGACCCCGACAAGGGGACTCGTGGGCGACGAACGTGGCAGACGTGGCTATCGGGATGATTGACCAGCGCGATTCTAGATACAGTTTGCGTCAAGCGACGTTTCGTTCAGGGAGAGAGGGGATCCAACCGCATATCGAACTGAAGGCGGCACTCTGCCTCTTCAATTCAGGTCGCCGTTTCTTGCATTAACCAGCCAAAAAAAGTCCCCCCACTAATCCCCCCACAAATGCGCAAAATCTGCATCGGATCCAGGCAAAGTCAAAGCCAGGTAAATGAAGAAACCCCGGTTTTTCCGGGGTTTCAGTGAGCATCAGAAACGCAAAAGGATACCCGTACGAACTACGGAACCAAAGGTTAATGGTTCGAGCCCATTCGAGTGCACTCAGAGCCGCAGGGACTTACACCAAAGTTCCTGCGGCTCTTTTTCGTTTCTGTGAACGCCAATTGAAGAATTGCGGACCGAAATCTCCAACCTGCGAGCGGAGTGTGTCAACGCTCCGGTATGCGATTCATGATCTGGCCAATCGGATGCGGACGTTGCCGTCGTGAAAGTGAGTCGCTCTAGGTGCGGCGGAGCGAACCGGGATGATGGGCGGTTCTGCGGGCATGACGAGCTGATTCTTGTGCTCGAATTGGACATTCGAAGTGGTTCGGTTTTCTGGCTCGGGGAGAACCGCTATCCTCACGGCCGAGATCGGGCGAGAATCCGAGTTCTCAGTCTGTTCGAGGCTCAGGATCAGGGGAACGGCTTTCCCTGATGGCGCTTCGGCGAATTCGGGTGGTCAGAGTGGAGCCGTCAGAGGTTCAGGCGATGAAGGAATGGATCATTATTATGGCTGCAGCCAACCGAGCCGGTATTCTGGCTGCGGTGACAAAGGCCATGGCGGAGCTGGGCGGCGATTTGCGTGAGGCCAGTCAGACGGTCGTCCGCGGTTTCTTTACGATGATCTTTTCGGCAGACTTTCCGGAGTCGATGGACCAGAACGTCATTCGCGATCATCTCGCCGACGCCTGCCGACCCTTCGGAATTGAACTGACACTTCGCGATCCGACGTCACAGATCCCGGTCCACACTGCCGCCGCCGCAAGTACTCGACAGCATCGCCTTCGCATTGGTGGCCGCAATCAGCCGGGTGTGCTGCGAAAGCTCAGCCTCATCATGTCCATGCGAGGCATTGACATTACGGGGATGCACGCGGTGAAGACAGAAGAAGGCGAGGCATTCGAGATGGTGCTGAAGCTCGCCCTGCCTCCGAATTGCCCTCCAGAACTTCTGCTGCAGGAAATCGAAAACGCCGGTCGCGATGTGGGCGTCACTGCTGACATTCGATCATCAACTGAGTGAAGCTGATTGGTCCTATGGCAGAAAACCTCCATTTCATGATGGGTCAGTATCGGGCAGAGATTCCCGAAGACCGACTCTATTCCAAACGCCATTTGTGGCTGCAGCCCGTCGCGCCGGGACGGTACCGAGTTGGCTTCACAGCGTATTCCGTCCGACTCCTTCAGGACATCTACTTCCTTGAATGGTCGATAGATGCGGACACAGAAGTCCGAGATCGGCAGGAAATTGGGGAGATCGAAAGCGCGAAGGCTGTCTCTTCGATGTTCACTCCCTGCGCTGGTAAAGTGCTCGCTTTCAATCCTCAACTGCTGAACGATCCTTCAGGCATCAATGTCGACAACTATGGGAATGGATGGCTCTACGAGTTCGAAACGAACTCAGAATTGCTTTCCGCCCACGGATATGTTGAGTTTTTGAAGTCTGCCTGGGAAGATGCTCAGCGAACCATCAAAGGCCAGATCAACGAAGACGCATAAGCAATCGCTTCGGCTTCTCGATTGATCACTCGCCTGATGGACACACATTGATTGAGTCTTCTCGGTGGCGTTGGATAGTCCATGACAACAGCTCAACTGGCAACAGCACAACTGACCGTCGTCCTTTCGCAGGCTCAGGGTCGAAATCCCGTCAAGCGTCAGCTGGAAGAAGAGATCGCTGCGGCTCTGATTGCGGAAACGGGCATTCAGGTCACACTGATCCCGCATCTGTATGACATGTCCCATGATCACTCCGGGATGCAGTTGTTGAAGGCGGTGCCAGGGCATCTTGTGTTGCTCGGCTGGCTCTATGAACGAGCCATGCGATGGACGCTCGATCGTGCTGGAGTTCGCGGGCAGGTCGGTGAGTCACTCCTCAAGGCGGCCGATGAGGACGAAGACGACGATGAAGATTCATCGGACCGGGACAGCAAGTCTGAAGGCGGCATCGGAAGCCTGAATGTTCCTGATCGCCGCATTTACTGCATCGACCTGCGAGTTCGAAACTCTGCTGCGGAGTTTATTGAAGAGCTGCGTCGGATTCGCGACGAACTTCCGTCAGCATCAGATGACCTGATGAGCTGGATCACTGGCGCTCCTTCATCGGAACAACTGCAGAGGTATCTTCAGCCAGAGCGTCTCCTGGAAGCTCGCCGCGCGTTTGACTCAGGTCAGGCGACGCTCGAAGATAAAGCACTGCTGCCGGAGGACACCGGACGGCGCTGGTATCCGGTGATTGACTATAGCCGCTGCACAAACTGCATGGAGTGTATCGACTTCTGCCTGTTCGGCGTTTATGGCGTGGATGCTCTGGATCGAATTCTTGTCGAACAGCAGGATAACTGCAAAAAAGGCTGCCCGGCGTGTAGTCGAGTCTGCCCGGCCAACGCCATCATCTTTCCTCACCACAAGACGGCCGCCATCGCGGGTGCCGACGGCGAAGTTGGCGGCCTTCGCATCGACCTCACCAAACTGTTCGGAGGCGATGAAGGCGAGTCAGCGATCGAGATGGCCGTCAAAGAACGCGACCGGGAACTCATCCTGGATGGCCGTGAGGCCGTCGGCATGTCGGTTGGCATTCGACAGAAGGTCCGCGATGAAATGGACCAGCTGATTGCCGACCTCGACTCCCTTGAGTTCTGAGGTCCTGATTGGCTGTAGTTGATCTTCCATCGTAACCCGAAACGTCAGTGAGGGATCACTACAGCGAACACTCTCACAACAATCCCTCGCTGACGCAACGGGTTGGGATTAGCCAGGGGATGCTAGCGCACAACGTTTGGATAACTGCGTGACGTCGACATCTGAACCGGGCGAGAGATCGAGGCTCGAGTGATCGGCACGCCGCCTCGCCATGAATTCTGAATGACAGGGACGGACGCCGTTGATGGTCCGGCCACTTCATGATCTCCCATGATGTCTCCTGCAATCATCGGGTTCATCGCAGTGGTCTGCGGCATCATCTGAGTCGTCATTGCTGGCTGCATCACAAAGGTGTTTGATCCGTGAGGCATCGGCATCGGACCATACATCCCCTGACGTTGCATCATCATGGGTGATGGCATCATTGCAGTCTGAGGCATCATGGTGTTTCCGTAGTACTGACGCTGCGCCATCGCTGGATTCCATGCGGTGTTCATTGGAGTCCATGAACCCATTGCCGTCTGAACGCCATACGCTGGTGCTGGCTGGTAGGCCATTGCCGTAGTCTGATTCCAGCCATTTCGTCGAGCCATTGCCGCATAGCGACGAGTATCTCGGCGGGACATCTGAGCGGTCCATTGTGCTCCGTTCCACTGAGTCGCTGGATTCCAGGCCATCTGCGGATGCCATGCCGTTGGGTTTGGCATCATCGCGGTGTTGTAACCCGGATACTGGCCATAGGAGTTCATGCCGTAGCCGCTGAAGCCTGATGGTGTATAGTAGGTTGTCTGTGGAATGATGGACGAAGATTGAGTCGCCATTCCTCCGCCACCGCATCCACAACCACTGTCAGCAGTAACCTGGTTCATGCCTGGCAACATCGTTCCCTGAATCATCTGCCCCGGAACAATGCCGGGTGATGGCATCATCGCTCCACCGCCGCAGCTATCACATCCGCCGCAATCGGACGTTGGATAACTCATCGGCATTTGAGGAACGTTCACCCACTGAGTCTGAGGCACCATAACGGTCATCGGACGCCATGTCGTGACCGGCACCGGCATCGATGGCATTGGAGCCATTGCACAAGGATCTCCGCAGGGATCACCGCAGGAGCTCTGGCATGGATCCCAGCACGGATTGTAGATCGGTGCCATTGGGGCTGGCATTGGCGCCGGCATCGGAGCAGGCATAGCGATCGCCGGGGCCGGCTGAGGACAAGGGTGGAACAGTCCATGGAAGGATGGACGGTATCCGCCGAACGGTCGTCCGGGGTAATGCCCCAGCGTGCCTTCCTGGTTTCGCAGGTAACCATAGCCCAGCCAGTCGTCGATGATCCGGTAGGTTGCCAGTCGACTATCGTAACCGTAACCACATCCACCGTCGCAGCCGTACCCGCAGCCGAACAGCCAGTGGAATGGGTTAAGCAGACAGTCAGCACCGGCCTGTGCAGACGAGTTCAGGCCAGCGACCAGAGCAACCGTCAGAAGCACGATTCTGATGCGGATTCTCATACGGAATTCCTTGGACTTCGGAACAGAGAGGAGAGAGCCGAGTTGCCGGACATGCGAATGATGTCTGAGACGCAACTCGATGAGAGTCCAAGGAAATTAGGGCTCAAGGCGAATCGAGAAAATTGGAAATTGACTCAAGTTTCAACCCGACGCCACTTTTGCCAAAGCAGCATTTTGTGATTCGGCCACTTTCGCCGCTCACCACAACAAAACGGCAAGCAAGGTGATAACCACAACTGCAGCCACCCCTGCGGCAATCGGCAAAAACCGCACGCGAGCAGCAGAATCCGCCGAAGCGGTCAGGAGCTCTTCACCATCCAGAGTCTCCCGTGGCTCAAACAGCTCGACAACGATGGATCGTTTCGATGTGCCGACCGACTTGCGCTCGTCGACCAGTGGCATCGTGTCATCATTACCAATCAGGATTTCTCCAAGACGCCCCTGAAACTCACGGGCAGTGACCGGCAACTGAGAACCCGCGTCGCTCAGGAAGCGGCTCAGCATGCGTTCCAGCAGCGTTCGCGAGACTGTGCGGTTCTCCTGCGGTTCTTCCTGTAAACGATCTACAAGAGCCTTCAGCAGCGATGCAAGATCCCGAAGATCCTTTTCAACCTGCTCGCGCGATGCCAGTGCTCTCACGGTAATGAGTGCCGGGCCGCTGGAATTTCGAGGATCAGCGGTTCTGGCCGCGTCCAGCCAGCGAGCGACACCAAAGTCGCTGACCGTCACCTGAAGATTGTCCGAAAGCCGTACCGTGTCGGGTGAAAGACCGCCGTGAGAAAGACCAAGATTATGAGCCTGCTGCAGCGCGGAGCAGATCTGCCATCCGATCTCAATAATGTCGTCCGCTGAAAATTCTCTGCCTTCTTTGAGGTGCTCGCTGATCGTTGGAGAATCACAGAACTCCGACCACAGAAACAATGTTCCGTCAGATTCTCCGGCCCCCTGGAAGCGATTGACCGCCTGATGCTGCAACATCACAAGCATCGCTCTGTCAGTCTTCAGTCCTCGTCGAAACTCAGTGAGCTGTGAAACGTCCGGAGAAAACACCGTCACAAGAACACGCCGACCGTCTGCTCGCACGTACGCGTCATAGAGCTTTCGCTCCGAACTGGAAGACAGTTCGCGCGAGAGTTCAAAATCGCTCAGTTCCACTTCAGGCACAGCTGTCTCACATTCGCGTCAGAAATTCCAGCGTCGTTTCTGCGACTGGACCCATGAGATTTGTGCAGATTCCCAGGCCTTTGACAAGCCTTCGAGTGGTCGATTATGAGCGTTCAACACAGGAGTGTTTGTAGCGGCAGGGCGCGAGCCCTCCGGTGAGTGAGGGTCATGATTCCTCTGACCGCTTGCGCTGGGCCCGGAATCACGCGAGACCAGTTGACGGAGATCGATTTGCGTTATCTGCGTGAATCTGCGTTCATCTGCGGTTTCAAACGGGTGGTGCTGGGTTCCCGCCTGCGTGGGAATGACGGTTTGATCCCCCAAAAGACGGGAGTGACCATCTTTGATTAGCGTTGATTAGTGATCATTAGTGGTTTCGCCAACGGTGCTTGATTCTGAATCGCATACCGGGAAGCTGACCGAAAGAAACGAAAGAAGGGGGCAAAAGGTAGGTTGGCTTTTTTCGTACTTTTCGGCTGGGTGAACGTTCGATGTGCATCATGGCGGGACGGAAAAATCGAAATCAGGGGACTGACGTCGCCCCGCTCGCCTGTAGCTCAAAGTTGTGGCTTCCGCCGGTGCGGGACCGACGGAAGCGTGATCAACCTTGCTCTGCTTTATTCGCGTGAATTCGCGTCCATTCGCGGTTTCAGATTTGTGACTCGCAAAAACGAATCGCATACCGGGAAGCTGACGCATCCCGCTCGCCGAGACAGAGCGTGTGGCCGAACGAAACGGTTTGATCCCCAAAAAGACGGGAGTGACCGTGATTGATTAGCGTTGATTAGTGATCATTAGTGGTTTCGCAAACGGTGCTTGAGTATGAATCGCATACCGGGACGCTGACGCATCCCGCTTTCCGGGGCGAATTGCGGGTGTGGGAATGACGCATTAATCGAACAGGTAGCTAACGGATTCGTTGCGATGAACGCGGCGGATGGCTTCGCCCAGAAGCTCGGCGACGGAGACTCGCGTGAGGTGAGGCAAGCGGCTGGCTTGCGGTACCGGGCACGTGTTTGTGACCACAATGCCGTCCACTCGTGCTCGTTCCAGGCGTTCGATGGCTGGTCCGCAGAGCACCGCGTGAGTCGCCCCGAGATAGATCTTCTTCGCTCCGTGTGCTCGAACGGTTTCCACCGCGCCGCAAATGGATCCTGCGGTCGTAATCATGTCGTCAAAGATGAGTGCCGTCTTGCCTTCGATCGGGCCGCCGATCAGGTTCGCCTGCTTGGTCTCCAGAGCATTCGCGCGGCGTTTGTCGACGATCGCCAGTGATCCTCCGAGATGTTCCAGATGCTGCAGTGTACGTTTGATGCTTCCTTCGTCAGGACTGATGATGACCAGTTCTTCCTGAGGAATCGCCAGCGACGCAAAGTGTCGGTCCAGAATCGGTGCGGCGTACAGATGATCCACAGGAACATCGAAGAAGCCCTGGATCTGAGCAGCATGCAGGTCCATCGTCAGAACTCGATGAGCCCCCGCCTGAACAATCAGGTTCGCGACAAGCTTCGAGGTGATCGGAACGCGGCCTGAATCTTTGCGATCCTGTCGAGCGTATCCGAAGTACGGAATCACCGCCGTGATACGCGACGCACTGGCTCGTCGGCATGCATCAATCAGCACCAGAAGCTCAACCAGGTTCTCGTTGACCGGAGGACATGTCGGCTGAACGAGGAAGACATCGCAACCGCGGATGTTCTGATTCAGTTTGACGCTGATCTCGCCGTCCGGAAAATTTCCGACGTCGACGTGCCCGAGGCTGATCCCCAGATAACTGGCGATCTCCTTTGAGAGCTCCGGGTTCGCACGGCCACTCAGGATCGTCAGATGTTCATGCATAAAAATGATGACCAGAGAGCAACATTCGGTGGCAAAAATCAGCTGGAACTGCAGAGCTGGAATGCTGACAATCTCGTGTACCCGTGTCAATCGGCGCAGGTTGCGTTGACGAGAGAAACCTGCGACTTGAGCCGGTCAAGCGGGTCGGACGTCATTGCCGGGCCAACTGGGGTCGCCGTGAGCCGCTGCTCAAAGAGGTGGTGTACATCACACTCCCCGGATCGGAGGCGATCGCGGAACAGAGCGGAGTAGCTCAGGACCTGAGCATCGCCGGAATCTTCAACGACCTCGAAAGCAACGGCATGGGGTTCGGTACCGTGCGGCACGAAGGTGATTTCTTCGGGGTATTTTTCCCCCTCGATCGTTGGGAAATTCACATTCCAGAAATGGCCAGGAGGCAACTGAAACTCCGGCTTCAGCATGGTGGAGACGACTCGTGTGGAGTGCTTCGCAAGGACATCCCAGTCGATGGGGAAATCCGCATGGATCAGACGGGACAGGGCAATGGCCGGCACGCCGAGAATCGCGGCTTCTCGTGCCGCAGCCGCAGTCCCGGAATAGAACAAGTCGACACCCAGATTGGCACCAGGATTGATCCCCGCGACGACGAAATCCGGAGGTGACTTGAGAACGTGGCGCAGGCCGACTCGAATGCAATCCGCCGGGCTGGAGTGAACGATGTGAATGTCGCCAAACGGCTCGACGGCGCGTTTTTCCACGCGAATCGTCTGTTTTGTGACGACAGCATGACCACGCGAGCTGTGACAGATCGCCGGCGCCACGACAGTGATTCGACCGAGCGGTTTCAGTGCCTGATACAGTGCCGCGAGGCCGGGAGCGTCGAAACCGTCGTCGTTCGTGATGAGAAAATGCATGAGTTTGGCCTGTGAGGTCGGAGTCGTGAGCTTTTGCACCGTTGAGCTTTGCCGGAGCGTTTGCTGACGACTCAAAAGTACTGATCCGTGGTCGCATTTGGGCAACGAATGGTGAATTTTCCGGATCGCGAGGGCATCATAGAAGTGAGTCTGGGAAAATCGACCGAAGCAGGTTGAAATGCGCGGGCCTGACTGCCACGATCCGTGTCGTCTCAGATGTCGGAGCAATCTGACGGAATGAGTATCGAACGCGAGAGTGGCGAAATTGGCAGACGCGCTGGATTTAGGATCCTGTGCCTTAAACGGCGTGGGGGTTCAACTCCCCCCTCTCGCAACTTGCCCCGGATGACCTCCGGGGCTTTTTCGTTTTGATCGCGGCTTGTTCCAACGTGACGATGGCCGGTTGATCGACCCAAACCCGCGGCGTCAGCAAGGGATCATGGTCTGCCGATGTGATCCCTCGCTGACGCTTCGGGTTGGGATGTTGGGACGGTGGTCCCTCGCTGACGCTTCGGGTTGGGATATTGCGGCGGTAATGCCTCGCTGAGGCTGCGGATTGGGATGTTGTAAGGAAACCGGCTGGCTGGTGACGGTGCCATGAATCGAGCAGAGCCAATCCTACTCATCGAACGAGCTGTTCCGGAAGACGTTGATGCTCTGATGATGCTTTGGCGTCGTTCGGTGGATGCAACACACCTGCACTTCATCAGCAGCAAAGAACTGGATTCCCTGACGCCAGCGGTTCGCGACTACTTGCAGACCGGTCAGACAGAATTCTGGGTCCTGCGCGACACGAAGAAGCTAGCGGGATTCATGGGGCTAAACTCCGGAAAGCTTGAATCGCTGTTCGTCGCACCCGAGTACTTTCGGAAGGGCTTTGGGCGGAAGCTTGTTAATCATGCGATCCGACTCTCCGAGGTATTGCTTGTCGACGTCAATGAAGAGAACGCCTCGGCGATCGCGTTCTACGAATCGTGCGGGTTCGTCAGGACTGGTCGATCAGAACTCGATGCTCAGGGGAATCACCATCCGCTGATCCATATGAAGCGTGAGCCAGGCGACTCTTCAGGCACACTCCCGGAGCGTCGGTCTTCGCACCAGGCCCCCGAGATTCGAACGGATATCCTGACAGGCCGTCAATGCATTGTCGCGCCAGACCGAGCGTCTCGTCCGGCGGCATTCACACCCGATCCGCCTCTGATTCGCATTGGTGCGAATGGTGATTTGCAGGATCCATTTGCCGAAGGGAACGAACACGAAACGCCCGGAGAACGCTTCGCACTTCGCAGCGCAGGCTCGACGCCGAACATGCCCGGTTGGACACTGCGAGTCGTCCCGAATCGTTATCCGGCGGTTGTGCCGGAAGAGGAGTTTCAGAGCAAGTCGAATGGACCATCGACGAACGACTTTCAGTTCTTCCCGGTTCAACACGCGATCGGCGAGCACGATGTGGTGATTGAATGCGCAGATTCGCGGAGTCACTGGTCTGAGCTGTCTCACGAAGAAGCCACTGCCGTCTTTTCCGCCTGGCGAACTCGCATTCGGCAGCTCGTCGCAGGCGGACAATTTCAGTCTTTGTCTGTCTTCCGAAACGAAGGCTTCAGTGCCGGAGCATCATTGTCACATTGTCATTCTCAGATTGTTGCTCACCGAGAACTGACACCGCTGGACCGCATTCGGCATCAGCGGCAACTGGACTATCGCGCGACCACATCACATCAAGTTCCCGTCGACGACCGTGCGAAACCACCCGCCGATCTTGCAGGTGCATTGCTGGAAGCGGAAGTCCGAGACAATGTTCGCATCGTGAGTACATCGCAGCATTTCGTCGCTCATTGTCCATTTGCATCGCGATCCGCGTACCACGTGCGCATCGTGCCTCGTGACGGAATTCCATGGACGTATGCTGATGTTGCCGATGAGGCCATTTCGGAGTTAGCAGCCTTAACGAAGATGATTGTGCAACGCTGGACCGATGCGCTCGGCTCCTGCCCATCGTTCAACATGCTTCTGCCCCACAGCCGACTCGACAGGCCCGCCCAATTTCGATGGATGCTGGAATTGATTCCTCGCACCGGGCGAATTGCAGGTCTTGAGTTACTGTCGGACCTGGACGTTGTCACGGTATCGCCGGAGAACGCCGCGAAGAGTCTTGCGACGGTTTGATGGATCAGGACGGACGCGGTATCGCATTTCGGCTGCGCTGGTTTTGCAGCGTGCCCCCTTGGGCTTCCGGCGCCTGCGGCACACGCACTTCGTACGTGCTACCCGCGATTCGCTTTGCGTTATTCGCGTGGATTCGCGTCCATTCGCGGTTTCAAAATTGTGTTGCTGGGTTCCCGCGTGCGCGGGAATGACGGGTTGGGGTGGTGTACCGGAAAGATGACGCATCCGCGCGCCAAGTAGCGCAGTGTGGAGGAATCGCGAAGGGCAGAAACGCAATCAGGGGACTGACGTCGCCCCGCTCGCCTTGTCCCCAACCACGAGCGAAGAACCAAGAACAAATCACCACTCACCAGCAACCATTTTGCAATCTCCATTCTCCACTAACCATTAACCATTCCCGCCTCCCCAACCAGGCACCAGGATCCCCGATCCATCGCCGCCCATCGTTGCACTTTCCCCGAATCGACTACGGGACTATTCTTCGAATCTTCCTCTCCTGTTTTCTCTCCAATTTGCCCACTCTTCCCGCCGCTCTTGAGTAGCCCGGAGTTTCTTCATGAGTCGTTTCCTGACGCTGGTGGCCTGTACTGTGGCCTGCGGGATTGGTTTCATCGCGGCCAGAACTGTGCCCGCCACTGACGATCAGCTGACCCCCGCCCAAAGGGCTCGTCAGGATTTTGAACTGATGAGGCTTTACGCGGAGGCGTATGAGCAGATTGATTCGCACTACGTCCGCGAAGTTGATCGTCGTCAGCTGGTTGATGGAGCCATCCGCGGCATGATCGCTCAGCTTGATCCCTATTCGGCCTGGATCCCGCCTCAGGACATGCAGCGATTCGAACAGGTTCTTGATCAGGAATTCGTCGGGATCGGCATTCACGTTCACCCCGTCGGTGGCCGTCTGGAAGTCCTTGCTCCGCTGCCTCAGTCTCCCGCGTATCGCGCAGGAGTTCGCTCCGGCGATACTCTGATGGAAGTTGATGGTAAAGCGGTTGCAGGGCTCTCGCCTGGTGAAGTCGGCAAACTCCTGGCAGGTCCGGTCGGCCGAGCTGTCACGTTAGGTGTTCGCCATGTCGGAAGCGAAGTCACCGAGAAGTTCGAAATCGTGCGTGAAACAGTTCAGGTGCCAACGGTCACCGGAGTGACTCGAACACCGGAAGCCGGCTGGACCTATCTGCTGGATGCGGACAACAAAATTGCCTACCTCCGGATTACTCACTTTAGTCGCAACACCGCATCAGAAATGCAGGCGGCATTGGCGGCTGTTCGCGAGCTGAATCCTTCCGGTCTGATTCTGGATGTCCGATCCAATCCTGGCGGCCTGCTGGATTCCGCCATCGCCATTGCAGACATGTTCCTTGAAAGCGGTCGTATTGTTTCAATGGATGGACGCAAGGTTCCGGAACGAAGCTGGACCGCAAAGCCTGGCACGGAGATTCCATCCACTGTTCCACTCACCATCCTGATCAACCGACAGTCTGCGTCAGCGAGCGAGGTTCTGAGTGCTGCTCTTCAGGACAATCAGCGAGCCCGCATCGTCGGTGAACGAAGCTGGGGCAAAGGCAGCGTTCAAACGGTGATTCAGATGGAAGACGGTAAGTCGGCAATGAAGCTGACAACCGCCAGCTACCTGCGACCAAACGGTGTCAACATTCACCGGTTTCCGGACTCGAAGAAGGAAGATAAATGGGGTGTCCTGCCAGACGACGGCGGCCTTGTTGAACTGGACAAGGAGCAGTGGATTGCCTGGTCTAAGACTCGAGACGGCGTCGAAGGCTTCACAGGCCAGACTCCGCCAGCCGAGATGCTTGCGGCCGACCTTCAGCTGACGAAAGCCCTTGAACTTCAGAAGGCTCCGAAGTAACCGCAGGATCGTCAGCTCCCCTGTGCGGGCCAAGCCATCACGAACAGAAAAGGGCCCGGCTGTTTCCAGCCGGGCCCTTTTTTTATGCCGTTTTCAGTGTCCAGATTACTTCATCTCTGCAGTAACCCAGCCGTCGTTCAGCTGAATCTTCGTGATTGTCACTGGCAGCTTCTTATCGCCAGCAGCCTGCAGGTCGATCGTCGCGTTCATCTCCTTGCGGACAATGCGGCGAGACATGATTCGGCGGATCTGGTTGGCTCGGGTCAATTGCTTTGCACGGTCCGTTTCGGCCTTGCTGGCAACTTTGATTGCCCCTGGTTCCAGAACCAGCTTCCCTTCGGCAAGGCTCATCGCAATTGGAATCGTGATGATCTGCTCGGGAATCTCTTCGCGACCTTCCTGCTGAACTCCGGTTCGAAGTGTCAGCACGATCTGGCCGTTGTCGAAACGAACTCGGATAGGATCCGTCTTGCTGAAGACGAACACAGTTGGAGGTTCTGGCTCTTCACCAGCTGGAGCTGGTTCGGGCTCACCGTCGCTCAGCTTGATATCGCGCTGGAAGAGGTCAGTCAAAGCGGCTTCCAGTTCCTTCAGGAAGTCCTTTTCATTGACTGAACGGCCCTGGAATCCCAGTGCGTCGATCGCATTATTCAGGCCGCTTTCGTGCATCTGAACGGCCGCCCCTTCAGCAACGAGTGCTGAAGGTGGCTGAAGCGATCCGCCAAGTCGAGAGACGCCGATCGTTCGTGCACTGACCGCTATATGAGTATTGCTGGATCGAGCACTGATGCTGTCTGGAGCAACGTTTCGCTGTTCAAGCGATGTCAGAGTCTTGTTCAAGCCGTCATTCAGATCACCGAACTGCTTTCCTGTTTCTGAATCGAACTTGCTGACGGCTTCGCTGCCCAGGCGTTCGCGAGTAATCGCGTCGGCTTCCGGCTTGCTTTCTGCAATCTGCTGAGACGCAATGTTGCGAACGATACCACGGATGATCGGAATGCCATCATACTTGGTCGCAAGTCCAACGGTCTGACTGTTCGTGTCGACAGAGACGCTGCTGGATCCGCTGGTTACATGATGACCGTCGAAGTTGACGGACTTCGTAATCCAGAAATAGTGATTGCCGCTTGTCCAAACCGTCGCGGGATCTTTCTGAGCGCGAGTGTTCGAGCGAGTATTGCCGTTCACCTTCAGGTCAAACGCTGCGGTATTCGCCGATGGTCGAACATCAGCTGCCACGGAGATGTCAGTTGTCTGTGATCCGGTCACCCACGCGCCCATGATACAGTCGGCGATCGTGCCGCTTTCTGTGCGGTAGTCAGCGATCAGTCGAGACAGCAGTGTCTCCGAAACTGTGAAGTGAACGTTGTGGTTGAAGTAGTGTTCGTTGATGACTGGACGCAGGACGTCTGCTGCCGCCGGGAATCGTGCACGGATCGCTCGCCATGCCGCACGTGCTGATTCAGCGTGCGTTGCTTCCGCGTCCTTCTCCCATGCCAACAGAGATGTCAGAAGAGTATTGACCTGTTTGGTCAGTTCGCCGCGAACTGCAGCGTCGTCACCTGTGGTGCCGGTTGCGGCCAGGTGAGATTCTGCAGCGGCCTTCAGTTCCTGAAATTCCTTGCGGCCGATGAATCGTGACTGGTCGGCGTTCATCGCTTCCGTCACTGTCAGATTCTTGATGAGCTGTTCGAGCACATCAGCGGCGACGGTTTCACCCTTCAAAGCTTCAAGGTGAAGGTATGGTGTCCACAGCTCGCCATTCTTCATTGCGGCAAGCTTCGTGCTGACAGTGCCAGCAGATTCCTTCAACGCAGCCAGAGTCGTCGCCGACGCCTGAAGATTCTCCACAGAGCCAGCGACAACTGTCGCTTCAATCAGTGACGCGCGACGCAGGAGGCGGCGAGCAAGTCCATCTTTTGCTTCGCTTCCAGACACTGCCGCGGCAATCGTCTTCACTTCTGCCGCAGCAGCCTTACGCTGATCAGCCGGAGCGCCTGCGTTGAACAAAGTCTCCAGCAGCGGGCTCAGCTTCTTTGCCAGCTCCGCATCGACTCCTTCGATGGATTCATCAGACAGATCTGCTGGTCTTGCGAGTTCAGCAACGGGAGCAGCAACTGCTTCCTGGACCGCCTGCAGCACATTTCCTGAGGATACCGTGGCGCCAAAAAGGGCCGCTGTCAGCGACAAGGTTCCAACCGCGCGACGGAATGATCGGCGGCGCCAAATTGATACGTGGACCACAACCTTCTCCTTGTTCCATCCGCCCTGCGCTGAACGACAGGCACGCACTGCACAACGAATATCGTCGTTCCAGCTGGTCCGGTCGCTCATTTGCAGAGCATCGAGCACATCCTGAAAAATCAGACACATCGCCCTGAAGTCTCAGGGCAACTTAATCTGTCCAGATTACGTTTTCAGAACAGTCCCCACAATTACCGCAAACAGACGATTTCCATAGAATTTCAGACGCGAGAGAATTGGAATGTGAATCTGGGAGATATGGGTCGCATTTGAGGCGCGTTTTGGCTCCAAAGTACGAGTGGTTTGTCACATCAACAATTGTGCTTTAGCCGTCATTCCCGCGCAGGCGGGAACGGCGGGAACCCAGAACGCTGAAAACTGGGTTCCCGCCTGCGGGGAATGACGAACCCCTTTTCGTTGGTCTGACAGCGCACTAGCCGATCGAATTCGGCGAGTACAGCAACGGGAAGAACTGACCACCCAGAGGCGTTCCTGGCGGAATCACCGGAACGCCATCCAGCAGTGGCTGATCCGACACGCTGCAAACGCCATCACGAACGACGTTCAGCACGACGGCCCGGCGAGGATTGTCGGTGCGATTCTCGAAGGAGCCATGCACCGTCAGGGGATGATGAAACACGCATTCTCCGGCCTTGAGCTGCACAGGAACGGGCTTCTGAAATGCCTCCCACTGTTCCGGCGTCAGGACTTTCTGGATTGCATTCATGTCGCCAGCAAGCCCGGTGATCGGAAGCAGGTTCCACCGATGACTTCCGGGAACATAGTAGACACACCCATTGTCGACCGTCGCATCATCCAGCCCGATCCAGCACGTCAGATGAGCCATCGGCTGGGTTCGGGTCCAGTAAGAATAATCCTGATGCCACGCAACGATGCCTCCATGTTTGGCGGGTTTGCAGAAGAGCTGATCGTGCCAAAACCGAACGGGACCGCCCAACAGTTGTGAAGCCGGAGTTGTGAACGGCGCGCTCCAGAGAATGTCGTGCATTCCCATTCCAATTCTCCAGGCACCTAAAGCATGAAACAGGACGGTGCCGGGATCCTTCGACTCATTGGAATGGTACTCGTACCAGAACTCTTCTCCTGGATGCCCCGGATGAGTCATCAACGCCAGCTCAGCGCGAAGATGGTCGATCTGCACCTGATTCAGAATGCGAGGTCCGGTCACGAAGCCATTTTCTTCAAAGAACGCCAGCTTCTGCGGCGTAAGTTTCCAGCTCTGTCGCTCTTCGTCAGTCGCATCACAGCAGAACAACTGGCTGACAGGACCATGACACAGCGAAAGATCGCGAGACAGAGCAGAGTGCATGAGTGATTCCCTGGTTCCTGAAACGAGCTTTTCACATTGCGGCGATAGACAGATGAGCGAAAGACACATCGGCGAAATGCCGCCCGCGGGATTATGACCGACATGGAATTCCACATTCCAGTGTCCGCACTGATGCCATTCTCCCCTCCAAGGGAATGACAAAGAGCAGAAGGAGTTCGAGGCGTCGCGTTTTGTTCCATCGGCCCTGAAACCATTCGTCTGGTTCGTCTTCGGTCGCAGAACTCACAGCCGGCGGGTACAACCGGTGCTAACAGTGGCGACGAGATTCTTCCCCATCCTGGAATCGTCTGTTGTTTGCGGAGTTGTCGTATGTCTGAGCTCACCAATGTGCCATCGTCTCACAGTTGGAGTCGTGGCTGCTTCAGCCGGTTCTGCGTCTTTCTCTTCATGGTTGTTCAACTGCTGCCACTGCTCAGCATTGCGGACGCTCAGGAGCTTCCAAAGCTGGACCTGGGCGACATTCGTGAAACGCATCAGATGATTCCGATGCGAGACGGCATTCATCTCTCGTCGTACATGTACTTTCCTAAAGGTGACGGTCCCTGGCCAGTTCTGTTCGAACAGCGCTACGCGGATATTCGTGGTGAGCATACTCGTCGCGCGGCGGCTCGACTTGCGTCCGCTGGATACGTTGTCGCCATGGTAAATTATCGAGGCACGTATCTGTCCGAAGGCACATGGGTTGGCTACCGAGCATTGGGCTGGGGCGAGCGCAAAGATGGCCATGATGTTTGCGAGTGGCTGGGGACTCAGTCCTGGAGCACCGGCAAAGTCGGAACGTTTGGAAGTTCACAGGCCGGCTACGCACAGAACTTCCTCGCGGTGACTCAACCGCCTCACCTTGCAGCGCAGTACATGGTGGACACAGGCCTTAGTCTGTTTCAGGAAGGGTATCGAATCGGCGGGACAACGCGTCCCAATCGTTTCAAATCGCTGTCGCAAGTCTGTCGAAATCCTGTGGACAATGACCGTCTGCTCGAAGAATGGTTTGCGCATCCTCATTACGACGACTACTGGAAAGACGAAGACTGTTCGCTGCATTTTGCCGAGATGAATGTTCCATGCTTCACCATCGGAAGCTGGTATGACTTCATGAATCAGGGGTCCATCGCCAGCTATCAAGGACGGCAGTTCGAAGGCGGAGAAAACTCGCGAGGGAAGCAGCAACTCGTGATCGGGCCATGGCTTCATGGTCGTCTGAACAAAGGATCTAAGGTTGGTCAGCTGGAATATCCAGCCGATGCGACATGGCCAGAGGAGCAGCACATGGTTCGCTGGTTTGACCACTGGCTCAAGGGCGTCGACAACGGCGTCGAAAAGGAGCCGGCCGTTCGTTATTACGTGATGGGAGCCGTGGGCGAAAAAGGAGCACCCGGCAATGTCTGGAGAGAAACGGACAACTTCCTGTTCAGCGACTACCGATCCGAGATGTACTTCCATGAAGGTGGCCGACTTTCGAGGGACGTCCCGACTGAACCTGAATCATCGACATCGTTCCTGAGCGATCCGCTGCATCCGAATGAAATCCCTGGCACTTCATTCCCCGGCGCCGCGGATGCTCGTGCGTTTGAGCAGCAGAAAGACGTGCGTACTTTCACAACGGATATCCTTGAAGCTCCCGTCGAGTGGACCGGCCGCATCACCGCAGAGCTGGCATTTTCGTCGACGGCACCTGATACCGATGTGATTGTGCGAGTCAGCGATGTCTATCCGGATGGAAGGTCCATTTTGATCGTCGATTATCCTCATCGAGTCCGCTATCGCGAAGGATTCGATCATGAAGTGCTGCTGACGCCCGGCGAAGTCGTGCCGGTGAAATTTGATGTAGGCTGGATCAGTCAGGTCTTCAATAAGGGTCACCGAATTCGAGTCACCGTTGCCAGCACCGGCGCCCCCTTGTACGAACCGAATCCGCAAACAGGCAAGCCGTTGACAATTGACTTCCCGGCAGACGCAGCTTCAGCGACCAACACGGTCTACCACAATCAGACTCATGCGTCGCGACTGCTGGTGCCCTTAGTCAAGTAGCTCCGGACCAGAATGTACAACCTGACCGCCAAGTCGGCCGGGACCAGGTCCAAGCTGGATGATCCAGTCAGCGTGCTGCAACAGCTGCCTGTCGTGCTCAATGACAACGACGGAGTGTCCTGTTTGCACAAGGAAGTCGAGGCTTGCCACAAGAGCGTCGATATCGTGTGGATGCAGTCCGCACGACGGTTCATCCAGCAGGAACAGTGTGCGCCCGCTGCGGACCAATCCTGACGATTTTCGATTCGAGGCCGCCGTTTCACCCTCTGTCAGAGGGATTCCGGCCAGCATCGCAGTAAGTCGCAGCCGCTGCGATTCTCCACCAGACAGAGTTGCCAGCGACTGTCCGAGTCTCAGGTAGCCAAGTCCGGACTGCCGCATCGCATTGATGCGGGTCTGGATGCGATGATGTCCATTGAAGAAGCGAAAGGCTTCGTCGGCCGTCATGTTCAAGATGTCGAAGATGCTGCGATCTCGATATCGCACTTCAATGACGTCAGGCCGGAATCGCTGGCCCCGACATTCTTCACAAGTCGTCTCAACGTCTGCCAAAAACTGCATCGGAACCGTGATGATTCCTCGGCCTTCGCAAACGGGACATCGCCCTCCCTTTGACGCATTGAAGCTGAACATCATGCGAGAATAGTTGCGACGGCGAGCCTCATGAGTCTCCGCCATCAGGATTCGAATCTCATCGAAGACACCAATCCATGTCGCCGGAATACTTCGAACAGAACGACGAATCGGACGCTGATCCAGCAACAGAACAGACTCGATTTGTTCCATCCCGG
>JAEUII010000370.1 GCA_016795145.1 Planctomycetaceae bacterium | reverse complement strand
AGCTGAGGCGTGCAGAATTCGCTTATCACGACCCCAGTTCATCGTGGTCGTCCATCGCGTATCGAAGTCAGACAAGGCAGCTTCGAGACCGCGGCGACCAAACAGTACTCCCGTCTCCTGAATCGCGGAGTCATAAACGGTGCTGACTGCATCTGGAGTCTGCAGAACCCGAGTCGCACCAGCGGCAGCCAGAGCGCTTGTTTCCGCGACTTTGTTTCGCTGCAACGCAGTCAGAATCGCTTCGTCCAGAGAAAACTCTCGAACCTCGTCGTCCACTCGGCGATCAAGATTGCGAGGCTCTTCCGTCACCTGAACATTCTCAGCCGTCTCGTTATCGAGCGCTGGATGTTCGATAGCGGTGTTGTGTCCTTTGAAATAGGAGATAGGCTTTTCGCCATCAAGGTACTGCAGATCACTCACGGTCTTCTTGCCGGACGCCGCACATCCCGAAAGCAGCAGAGATCCAGAGAGCCCTGCAGCCAGCAGTCGATGTGTCAAACTTCGATGCCCCACCCCGCGCAGACAGTGTCTGTGAGGTCGCATCGCTGAAGACAGCATTGAACGAACGTTGCTAATGAATCGCGCAAGCCCAAGCATGGGACTTCCCTGTCACCTTGAACGCAAACCGAATTCAGAGCGCCGACCACTCTGCAAATTCGGAACGCTGGAACTGACCAAGCCCGGACACAACATCCATGTCGTGTTCCTGGGACAACCCTTGTTCGCAGCGTAACCACTGCAAACAGATTCTCAGCCAGATGTCCTATCGTCGCGCTGTTCCAAATCCCTTGAACATTCAGACTGAGGCCCATACTCGGTATAAGGCATTCCCAGCTTCTTCTTCAGAAAAACGATTTCTCCGGCATCGTTTCCCTCAACGGCATGACCCGCAAACTGAAACGCGTATCCGCCAAGAAAACAGAGAACTGGCCAATACCATTCAACTCCCTGAACGATCGCAACCGGCGTCCCAATGAATGTCAGTGGAACTCCGATCAGGTGGAGCAACTGATTCGTCCGGTTACGGTGTCTGGGCAGGTAGTTTTTGAGGAAGCGACGAATCATCGGCCTGGAATCCGAGCAGCGTTCAATGGCAGATCCTGAACTCTTCTTTCCATGACAAGGCCAGAAGTCAGGGGACATCCGCATTGTAAGAACATCACTTCTGACCACCAGTAACTTAAAAGCACTCCCGAAATCAGAGCATCCGGCAGCCAGCAGAAACTGCTGCAGAGGCCGGCTTGAGACTTTCTCTTCCTGCACTGTCAGATCAGAAGTTGTCGAATCAGTCACGCAGTTCAGGAAAGATGAATCGATTCTGGCAGTTCTGCCGATACGACATTCAGGACCTGCGTTTTCCATCGCGCACAACGTCCGCGCATGCTTCACTGGCTGTTGTGCCCTGCGAATGATCGATGGTCGTCCATGATGACGTTGTTGGCTCAACCGTTTAGATACTGATGAACCATGGCTGGATATCGCGAACATGTCACCGTCAGCGGACTCCTTGGAGTCGCATACGGCTGCGCCGCGGTCTTTCTCATGGGCTTCAGTCTCGTCCAGGGGGCCATCGCAGCTGTGCTGACCGGGATCTCAGGGATGCTGCCGGATCTTGATTCGGACAGTGGCCGGCCCATCAAGGAACTGTTTGGAGTTACGGCCGCACTGGCCCCCTTGCTGCTGCTTCAGCATATCCATGCTCTGGGCGTCGAAGGCGACAGAGCCATGTTCTTTGCGATCGTTTCGTACGGTGTGGTTCGATACGGCGGCGCGTTCCTGTTGTCGAAGCTTACAGTTCACCGAGGCATGTTTCACAGTATTCCGGCGTTGCTGATTGCCGCTGAACTGACATTCCTTGCGTACCACAGCGATGAAACCCGCGTCCGGATCCTGGTCGCCGTCGGCGTCGGAATTGGGTTTCTGTCCCATTTGATCCTTGATGAGGTTTACAGTGTGCAATGGGACGGGGCTCGCGTCCGACTGGCGAAATCTGCCGGTAGCGCCTTGAAGTTCTTTGGACCGGCCGCACTGCCGAATGGTATCGCGATGGGCCTGTTGATTTTCCTGACGTATGCGACTCTGGTTTCGCTCGGCATCGTACGCGACCCAGGTAAGATTCCTGCACCGGAAGTCCTCCGTGTCACCAGCGACCTCGACGACGCCCCGCCGTTTCGCGTCGCTCAGGAACCGACAGATACTCAGATGCAGTGATACGGCTGGTAGGCTTGTTGCCAGCCCCCAACGATTGAAATGTGCCGTTCATCGAAAAACTGCTTGAATCATCTCAATTCAAAGGCACGCTAGTGGTTTCCTGCCTGCGGACGACGCGGTTGTCGTCACGTAAAAACGACGAACCCTGACGAGTCGCGCGGATGAGCCTGAACGAGCTGCCACCACTGGTTTTTCGCCCTGTTCTGAAGCGAATTCGCTGGGGAGGCCGGAAGCTGGGATCCTTGCTCGGCAAGGCGATCGGCGAAGAGTCCGATTATGCCGAGAGCTGGGAAATTGCCGATCATGCCGACGGTATGAGTCTCGTTGCCGATGGGCCCCTCGCCGGCATGACTCTGGCGGAACTTATCAAGACCGCTCCCGTGAGTCTGCTTGGAAAGCACGCCGCCCTCACCCAGTTTCCACTGCTCATCAAGTTCCTGGACGCAAACGACTGGCTGTCGCTGCAGGTCCATCCTGATGATGCCAGGGCAAAGCGATACAATCCCACGGAGAATGGCAAGACAGAGGCCTGGGTGATTCTTCACGCGGAGCCATCCAGTCAAATCTGTGCAGGGTTACGGCCTGGAGTCACTCCCGAACAGCTGCGGTCAGCGGCTGTAGCGGGTCAGACTGAAGATCTGCTCAACATCTACAACGTCAAGGCTGGTGACTGCATCTTTGTGCCTGCAGGAACTGTTCATGCTTTGGGACCTGGAATTGTCCTCGCGGAAGTTCAGCAGCAAAGCAATCTGACGTTTCGACTTCACGACTGGGGCCGAGTCGATGCGAACGGAAATCCTCGCCCGCTACATCTTGAAGAATCCATGGCATGCACAGATTTTGAACGCGGCCCTGTTCAGGCTATCGTTCCCCGTACGCTCGCTGAAGGTCGTGTGAACTCGGAAGAACTCGTCAGATGTCCCTACTTCGCAATTCGCCGGCACACGGCGACAACGGAAGTGTCCCTTGCGGACCGCGATGAATTCCGCATCCTGATGATTCTGTCAGGGAAAGGACGTCTGGAAACCTCCACTGGAATTCGAGCGTTTGAAAAGGGGACCACGATCTTGATCCCGGCCTGCAGCAAGTCTTTGCAGGTTGCCCCGGAAACAAGCGTCTCGTTCCTGGAAGTCTTCGGGCCGGAACGCGTGAACTGAACCGGCCAGTGTTTGGGTCGGCATCCTCATCGGAAGCACTTGGGATTAGGATTAAGATTAGGATTAAGATTAGGAAGCGGGAGGCGGGAGGGAGCGGATTTCTGGCATCAGGGTTTTTCTGAATCGGCGCACGCACAAACCATTTGGCCGCAGCCGGGACAGCCATGTCCATATTTCATGCGGATGGCTTCCGTCAGGTTGATACCAGCAACGTTGGCAATGGTGGCGAGCCAGGCAAGCACATCAGCGAACTCTTTGGCGATCTCTTCCTTTGACGATTCGCGCAGAGCGGCCGCGAGTTCTCCGACCTCCTCCATGAGCCACATGAAGGTGCCTTCGACCCCGCGTGCCTGGTCCTTGCGTGAGTACATCCGGTCGATCAGCTGCTGGAGTTCATCAAGTGTCATGCTGGTTTCCTTCGCGTCATGTTTCGTTGGTTCTGCCGAAAGATAGCAGGTGGCGAGATACCGATGGCAGTCATCTCTCGAGCGAAAAAGTTGGCGGACCCATAATTCACATCCCAACAGACACCGAACGGACTCGTGGTTTGTCACATCAACAATTTGGGTTTACTAGCCGTCATTCCCGCGCAGGCGGGAACCCAGAACATTGAAAACTGCATTCCCGCCTGCGCGGGAATGACGAACGCCTTCTGATTGTCCTGACTGAGCACTAACAAAAAAGGGACTGGCAATGTGCCAGTCCCTTCGAAGATCAAATTGTCCGTTGGGCTTAGTAGTTCCAGTTCACACCGATGCTGAATGTGTTCTGGCTGAAGCTTCCCCGGTCAGCCTGAATTGTTGGAAACAGATTAGCCTGCGGGTTCGACTGGTAGATCACTGACTGCACCGGGTCAGCAACTTCGCCGATGAACAGCCATGACCAGCCAAGGCGAAGTTTTGCATCTTCCAGCATTCGAACATCCCTCAGCACTGGAACTCGGTTGAACAGAGGAATTTCGGCAGTGAGCGACTGTTCAAACAAGGGTGAGAGGTGAGTCGAGCTGCCTGAATCCGAATAAGCGTTCGAAGTCGGCCCATTCAGATTGTTGGTATCGTAGCCGTCAAGCAGCGGGGCGAGTCCGGTGACCGGGTCAACCGTAGTGCTCACGTTCATGTGATTGAAGAGGTTGTCCCCGCGGATCTTGATTCGCTCGTTGTTGAACATGGCGGCGATCTTGGTAAAGCCGTTGATCGTAATGCCGTCGCCTTCACCGAGCTGATAATTGAATCCGAACTCCGGACCGCTCATGTTGCTGATGACTTCCGAGTCATGATACGCTCGAACAAGAATCGGATCGGACGGATTGACCTGGGAGAAGGCCAGTGTGCCTTCTTCCGCGATGTTATCAGTAATAAAGTCGTTGTCATCATCGACACCGTTCCCAACCGGGAACACCTTCGCCTCGTCAGGCGTGTCGTCGTCACCGTTGGTTGAATAGGACAGTCCGCTGTCAATCCCTCGGAATCTGAACTGCTCGTTGAGTTTGTAATAGCGACCACCGATCACCGGGTTGACTCGGATGCCGTTGCGGTCGTAGATCGGAGCGAAGGCAAAGTCGATGGATGATCCGATCGAAGACACACTGTGCTGCATCAGGAACTGAATGTCATAGGGAATCGTGACTCCCAGGAGCGAACCGTCATCGATCGGCACACCGTAGAGGTTCAGCAGCGTTCGGTCCAGAACTTCAAAAGTTGTACCGAAGACACCGAAGTCCTGGGTGTCCGTGCTGTCAAACGTGACTCCTGGAGCCAGAATCTGGTCCATGGTGATACTCAGGTCCGACTGTCCATTCAGATTGAACGGGGCAGCAATCGTCTGGCCACCGCTTGCCTGAAGGGCCAAAGCAGTTGCAGTATCAAGCCGACCGGCGAGTGCGTTTTTACGTGCATCAAACGTGGCGTCTGCCTGAGCCTGCCAGCTGAAGTCTGCAATCAAGCCGGTTCCGTCCGGATTCCAGAATCCGGCACTGCCTCGCATACCGTTATTCATCAACTCCGGAATCAGGTTCGCGGTCGCAGCGTTGAAGTAATTGTAGAATGCTCCGCCAGCTACGATTTCGTCGTTATCCGGGTCGTTCTGCTGTCGATACGACTGGACGCCCTCGTGCCCAAACGTCCCGCGCATCTGGCGGTTTGTGGATCGTGTGTAATCGAGATTGAAGAACAGCTTTCTTGGGTTCGACCAGGCACCAAACCCGTTGTTCGAGTTGTTGTACCAGATCCCGTCAGACACATACGTCTGCTCGAAGAGACTCTGATACGGTGACTGCGGAGCGTAAGGCTGGTAGCCCGCCGGAACTGATCCCTGTGGCGGAACGGGCGGGCCATATTGAGCCGACGCAACGCGCCCCGCTGCAAGCATCATGATGAAGGGCACGAACGCCTTGAGTGAGTGCCGAATCCGCATTGATCCATCCTTGGAGAAGCCGCAGTCGAAACTGCCTTCACTGGTTTTCCCGTCATCCGGCAGTTTCTGCAGGCCAACGCCAACAGACTCTGCGCATCGGGACGGTCTTGTCGGAAGTATCGGTCAGGTAATTTGAGAAACTGTAACGATTGTTCCGGATGTACTTAGTTTTCGGATCATGCCGGTCCCTGACTTTGGCCTGTATTCCCCGACGGTCAAACTTCGCTGAAAGCTCGATAAAACACTGCGTTTTCGACCAATCTGAGCTCTGCCTTTCGACAGCAATCTGTGGGACGACCTTGCAGTTCCTGCCGGTTTTGGAAGCCCGCAATGTTTCCCCATTCTCTCAATACTGTGACGGATCCGGGCGCAGGATCGCGAATCGGTTCCCCTGAATCAGTGTGCTTCCGACGGTCTCGCCATACAGTCCGCCGAGGCGACTCTTCGTATCCGAAAACCGAACACGAAGCCCGAAACGTCTCAGCAAGGTTGTGGTTTGCTGCGGTTCCATTACCCTCCCATCCGCCGCATCTTTTCGCGCTTTGCCGAACGGGCTGGTGCGTGCGGCCTGGACATGAGGAAAGTGATCACGGCGTATGAGAATCGGGCTGACCTACGATCTCCGGTCGGAATACCTGGCCATGGGCTACAGCGAGGAAGCGACGGCGGAGTTTGACCGCGACGACACAATCACGTCCATTGAACAGGCCATTCAATCACTGGGTTTCCAGACAGATCGTATTGGTCACATTCGCCAGCTGGTGTCTCGCCTTGCTTCAGGAGAACGCTGGGATCTTGTTTTCAACATCTGCGAAGGGATGCACGGGATTGCCCGCGAGGCTCAGGTACCGGCTCTGCTGGAAGCCTATGAGATTCCGTGCACGTTCTCCGATTCCTTCATGATGGCCGTCTGCCTGCATAAGGGACTGACGAAGGCCATCATTCACAACGCGGGATTGCCAACTCCACGTTCGTTTGTGGTGGAAACGGAACAGGACATTGACCAGGTCAATCTGCCCTATCCGCTCTTTGCGAAACCAGTCGCTGAAGGAACTGGCAAGGGGGTTTCGCCGGCGTCGTGCATCAGGAACCCGGAGGAACTAAAACATGTCTGCTCTGACCTTCTGACCCGATTCCGCCAGCCGGTTCTTGTTGAGACGTACCTCTCCGGCCGCGAGTTCACTGTGGCCATTTTGGGAACAGGAGACGATGCACGGGTCCTTGGCACAATGGAGATTGTTCTGCTGTCGAATGCCGAGCCCGGCGCATACTCCTATGTGAACAAAGAGAAGTGCGAAGAACTCGTGAAGTATCTACATGTGTCCGGAGCCAGTGATTCTGAAGTGGCTGAAGCCGAACGAGTCGCCCTGGCAGCATGGAAAGAGCTGAAAGGCCGCGACGCCGGACGAATTGATCTGCGGTCTGACGGTTCCGGCCAACCGGGATTCATTGAAGCGAATCCGCTTGCCGGCCTGCATCCTCTGCATTCCGATTTGCCGATGATCGCGACAATGGTTGGTATGAGCTACAACGAATTGATCGGTCATATTGTGTCATCCGCGCTGAAGCGAGCCTCTCGCTGATCGTCGTTGATGGACCTGCATCATCTTCTTCAACAAAGTGTCACATGCACGTCGCTCTGTTACTGAACCGTGTCTCGCGAACTGACAATGCCGATGTGCTGGATGTACTTCGTCAATGTTCGGCCATTGAAGACTCGCTCAGGAATCTTGGCCATACGACAGAACGCATCGCGTGCTCAATGAATCTGCAGGAAGCTCGTGACCGGCTGGTGAGTTCCAGCGCGAATGCGGTCTTTAATCTTGTTGAATCACTCGGAGGCACGGATCGCCTGATGCCGCTTGCCGCGGTGTTGCTGGAGTCACTCGACATTCCATTCACTGGTGCGTCAAGCCTTGCGATGCAGCTGACGACTCAGAAAGTGGCGGCAAAACGGAGACTGTCTCAGCTGCAGCTTCCAACTCCCGCATGGTTCACTCCGGAATCAGCCACCTGGCAGGGATTGCGAGCCTCCATAGTCCGGCCGGATCGTGCCATCATCAAGGCCATTGCAGAACACGCGTCTCTTGGAATGACCGACGACAGTGTCATCGCGCTGGAGGATCTCACCGAAGACGACATCAATGAACTCATTCAGCAGTTGAATCAGCGACTTGGTACTCCCCACTTCGCGGAAGAATACGTTGAGGGGCGAGAATTCAACCTGAGCGTGCTGGCGAGCGATGATGGCCCCGAGGTCCTGCCGCCGGCTGAAATTGAGTTCCTGAACTATCCAGATTCGAAACCTCGAATTGTTGGTGCAGCGGCGAAGTGGGGTGAAGACTCTGATGAGTACCACAACACCCCGCGTCGATTCGATTTTCCTCACGCCGAACAGCCGCTGCTGGACGAACTCAAAGCGCTGGCTCGCCGATGCTGGGAGGAATTTGGACTGCGAGGTTACGCTCGAGTTGACTTTCGCGTTGACGCCGACGGGCAACCGTGGATCCTGGAACTGAATGCGAATCCCTGCCTGTCCCCGGACGCCGGTTTCGCCGCCGCCGTCGCCCAGGCCGGACTCACGTTCGATACGGTGATCGAACGGATCCTGACCGACGCGTTTCGTTGACGAAAACTTTGGGTAGCACGTACGCAGTGCGTGAGCCGCAGGCGCCGGAAGCCGATGCCTGCATGTGAGATTGCCAAGCCTGGGTCCACTGAAACCGCCACGCATTCACACAGGCTTCCGGCCGCTGCGCGTCACAGGCTTCGCCTGTGCTACCCGGGCAGTGTAGAGCGATTGTCCTCAATCGCTTCCACGCAAATACAAGGCGAAAACAAATCACAAACGGCTGAGGACAGCCGTTCTACACTGGGTAGCACGTACGAAGTGCGTGCGCCGAAGGCGCCGGAAGCCGATGCCTGCATGTCGTATTGTCGAGGCGGCCTGCACTGAAACCGCCACGCATTCACACAGGCTTCCGGCCGCTCCGCGACACAGGCTTCGCCTGTGCTACCCGGGCAGTGTAGAGCGATTGTCCTCAATCGCTTCCACGCAAACACAAGACGAAAACGAATCACAAAACGGCTGAGGACAGCCGTTCTATACTCATTTTCTCAAACACAATTCGCTCTTCATCACATGCTTCATTACGTCACGGATTGGATAGCCACTTTGACGCAACTGCGCAGTCATCGCTTTGAGTCGATAGTGGTCCGAATACGACAGCGGTCGTCCATTCACGTAAACGACGAAGTGCTTCAGGAACGAGAAGGCCACCTGATCAATTCGATCTTCTGCCAAATATCGCTTCAGCTGCTGCACTCCAGCGACATTCGAACCATCCGGCAACGCTGACGCGACGGAGTCTGCGGGCTTCTGCTGATAGCGCCCTGCAGCATCGTACTCTTCGAATGGAAGGCCCCAGGGATCGATGCCGGAATGGCACTTCGCGCAACCTTCCTGATTTCGATGCTGCTCAAGCTTTTGGCGCAGTGTCAAAGTTGACCCATCATTCTCAGGAAGCTTCGGCACGTTCGGCGGTGGGTCGTCGGGAGGTTCCGCGATAATTCGGCGAGCCAGCCAGGCTCCTCGCTTGATCGGATTGGGTTCTCGCCCATTCGATAATCCTGCCAGAATCGCCGCCTGCGTCATCAGTCCACCAAGCTGTGGATCGGAGATCGCAACTGGTTGAAAGTCCAGACCGTTCTCTGATGTGACCCCGTAGTACTGAGCCACCACATCATTCGCAACGACGAAGTCCGATGTCACCAGGTTTCTGACGGGCGAATTGCTGCGAATCAAGTGCCTTAGGTATTCAGCCGGCTCACGACGCAATTGAGTCTTCGTGTCGCGTGTCAGCTTTGGAAACCGATCACCGTCCGTGGCGACGACGTCAAATCGATCCAGCGCCAGCCATTCTGCAGCAAACTGATTCACAAATCGATCAGCCCGAGCATCATTGAGCAGCCGATCCAGTTGCTCATCCAGTTGATGACTGAGCTGCCCCTTTGCAGCAAGTGTCGCAAGCACGTCGTCCGGCGGAGCGTTCCAGAAGAGGTATGACAGTCGCGATGCCAGCTCATGCTCATTCAAGGGTTCAGCATCCGGGCTTGTACTCTCTTCGATCAGAAACAGAAACTGTGGTGACGTG
Source organism: Planctomycetaceae bacterium (assembly GCA_016795145.1). Classification (GTDB taxonomy): domain Bacteria; phylum Planctomycetota; class Planctomycetia; order Planctomycetales; family Planctomycetaceae; genus SXXK01. The sequence goes on along the minus strand of JAEUII010000370.1, from coordinate 1,494 downwards.
AGAACGACCTGAAGAACATCACGAATACTCTGCTGAAACCGATGAGTCGTGTTCCAGGACTCGCTCCAGACACGCAGTAACCGTTCCCTCTCGTTGTCTCGAACGGGACGCCGAAAGGCTCGAGTCGCAAAGCTTGCGATGATGTCGGAAGCGTAGGCCTGGAGCTGCTGGGCTGGAGCGTTCTGCTTTTCGAGAGCCGCAAGTTCGTTTGCTCCCAGTCGATTGGGGCTATCAACGAAGACGCGACGGTGTGAAGTCGGCGGCCATGTGTCGTAGATCGGGCCTTCAAATTCAATGGACCGAATGAGCAACCTCGGAATATCACGCCCATCTGTGTATTCGTGCCGTACTCCGATTTCACGAATTCCGGCGAGATAGTTGACGTTGTTCTTTTCCACATCCGGACTTGGAAAATCGTTGATCGCACCTTCGAACACATAGTCACGCAGCTCGTGTTCACGTACGGCGATCGGTTCCTGAACCTGAGTCAGCGTGCTGCCGCAGTCGCGACGCAGACCGACGTGAACTCCGACGTACGGTGTTCGCTTCTCGAACGAGCGATAGTCAGCAGCGGCTGGTGAATCATCCGGCAGCCGAGTCAACACGATTCTCTGAATCGCTGGCTTGCCCTCGACCGTGGCCTGAATCGCGATGTCACCCTGATCTAGCTTCATCAGGCACAACGGCACAACGCGGTCACTGCTCGGATCGTCCGGTACCAAACGCGCTGAGTCTGGCAGCGAGATGGCTTGTCGAAATGTACGGTCACCGATCGTGACTTGAATCGCACCTTTTTCGTCGGACGATTTGAAGACGGCATCAATCTGATAGACACCACTCTCACTGGCCGTCGTTGTCTCGGTAATCTGTGACGAAGAATCAGTGGCCGCAATTTCCAGTGAGTCCGGCTGCACTCGATATGCTGTCTTGGGATCGAGCAGCATCACGTCGTTCGCCTTTGCGGCTCGGACGGTCACACGGAACTTTCCCTTGTCCGGAAGTTCTCGCAGAGAGATCTTAAAATTGGCTCGCGGACCGTACGTGTTCGAAACTCCAAAGATCTCCGAACTTGGAATCGCGGGCCGAAGCAGCATGCCGTCGGGGATCATCTCCCAGGCATCTCCTTTCGGGTACCCCGGAGTTCCTCGCATACACGCGAAGACCGCATGATAGATGCTGTCAAATTTCTTCCACTGACGGATCGTGTCGTTGCCCACGTAGCCTTCGATGAATTCGAACTTCCGCTGCATCTGGTAAGGCTGGAACGGAAATGCGTGCGAAGCTGCAATCTCCGTCACGACGAAGTCTTCGTTCCGTAGAAGCTCGTTGTTCGCTCCCAGAATGAGCGTATCCGGACATGGTGTGGGATTGATCTGACGACCGAAGTCCATCCGAAACTTCTGAATCACCGGCGTCTGAGTTTCATCTACCATCGCCAGATCGAGCGCCTGGCCAGCGATTTCAAAATAGGTTTCCGTTTGTTGAGGCGACAGA
>JAEUII010000285.1 GCA_016795145.1 Planctomycetaceae bacterium | reverse complement strand
AGCGCAGGATCTTCCTTCTCGATGTTCATCGCTTCAACCAGTCGCGATGACGTCAGCACGTCGAATGCACGTCGATAGCTTTCGTCCATGTTGTCGAGACTGCGAGCGTCAACTGTGCGACGGAAGGAATCGAGCTGGGTGAGCAGGCTTTGACGTTTCGAAAACTGGCTGTCCTCGATGAACCTCAATCGCATACTTGCCAGGTCTTCACCGTCAGCGCGAACCTGGTTGAACGCGCTGCCGAGGTAACCGGCTCCGGTGCTGTTGTACGGACGATGCTGCATCGTCGGGAAGAGGTCGACAAACGGCGGAGTCACTTCGTTGACTGGACCATGAAGCTGCGAAACGACCGATCCAAAGTTTGGGATGCCGTCTCGCTGAACTTCCCCCATCGTGAACCCGGTCAGATTCTGGAAGCTGGAATGTTCATCTCGCTGCCCCACAATCGATCGCACGATCGAACACTGGTCGGCAACCATCGACAGCTTTGGCAGGAGTTCACAAAACTGAGTGCCTGGAACCGTCGTCTGAATCGGCCGAAACTCGCCCCTCACTTCCGCAGGGGCATCCGGCTTCAGATCGAACGTGTCCTGATGCGGCATTCCCCCGGAGAGGTACACCATGATCACTGATTTGTGACGACTTGATGATGACGAATCCGAGGCCAGTAGATCACCCAGCGACAATCCTCCCACCGCCAGGCCGCCGACTTGAAGAAACGAACGGCGACTCTTGCCGTCGCAGTACCGATGCGGTGTTCCGTAGAGGCGAAACATGACGATGCTCTGTGAGTGAAGCGGCCTGGAGTCGCACCGGGGATGTGCGTCCAAAACCACAAGGTCGGAGGAAATTGGGGCAGGAATTCAGCTTGCCTGAATCTGGATGAACTGGGCACTGCGAGCAGCGACCGGCCACCAGCTTTAATGTTAATCGTCCACCACGGACCTTGTCAGCACCGAATGAGGTCCGGATAAGTGAAACTCCGTATTTCTTCTCATTTCTCCTCCCTGAATTCCACCTCAGCCAATCCTCAACGTCAGCACCGGTAGGTCCTTTCTGCCGGAAAGGACTTTCGCCGTCAGGCGAACCATGTTCTTGCATCAACATGATGCCAAAGCCGTTCCATCGCGTAAACACGCCAGCTTGATGCCGCTCATCCACGTTCAACCGTAAGGACATTTGCATCACACTCGGTCGCTGGTTGCGGCAAGGCCGCAAAGTGCCGCTCGGCAAGCGGCACCTACAGTAGGTCCTTTCTGCCGGAAAGGAATTTCGCCGTCAGGCGAACCATGCGCGGGCGCGGAGCATCACAGAGCAAGGATGATTGCAAATTGAGTATTGA
>JAEUII010000277.1 GCA_016795145.1 Planctomycetaceae bacterium | reverse complement strand
GACAACGGCAACGCGGAATTCAACGCCGGTGGCTTCCTGCTGACGCTCAGTACGTCCGATGTGGCTCAGGGCGGAGCGGACATCGTTCGCACCGGAACCGGGAACGATGTGGTCTTCGGTGGTTCAGCCCGAGACACAGTTCAGGCTGGTGATGGCACGAATGTTGTCCTTGGCGACAACGGTCTCGCAACGTTCGATGGCGCTGGTCAGTGGCTGACGATGGAAACTTCCGATCCGTCTGTGGGTGATGTGGACACGATTACGACCGGAACAGGCAACGACGCGATACTCGGTGGTGCGGCTTCTGACAGCATCACCGCAGACAACGGCAACAATGTCGTGCTTGGCGATAACGGTCGGCTGACTTCGAATTCCGCAGGGCAAGTGCTGACGGTCACAACGAACAGTGTGGCCAACGGCGGTGTCGACACGATCAACTCCGGAACCGGAAATGACATCCTGTTTGGCGGGTCATTCGGCGACACGATTGAAACCACCGGCGGGAACAATGTCATTGTTGGCGACAACGGAGCAGCCACATTCAACGCGGCGGGATTCCTAACTCGACTCGAGTCCCTGGACACCACGACCGGTGGCAACGATCGCATCACGTCCACTTCGGGCAACGATATCGTCGTCGGTGGTTTCGGCATCGACACGATTGATGCCGGAGCTGGTGACAATACGGTGCTCGGTGATCACGGCGTGATGACGTTTAACTCCACCGGTGGCATGCTGACACTTGCCACGATGGATCCGACGATCGGTGCGGGGGACTTCATCACCACGACTGGCGGTCGCGACATCGTTCTCGGCGGAGCAGCTCGAGACACAATCGCGGCTGGCAACGGAACAAATCTGATCCTTGGTGATCACGGCTCGATCACTCTGAACGGTCTTGGACAGTGGCTGACGGTCGAATCCACAAATCCAGCAAACGGCGATAACGACACGATCAACACCGGCATCGACAATGATGTTGTCTTCGGTGGCTTCGGCGCTGACACGATCAACGCAACTGATGGACGCAACGTCGTCGCCGGCGATAACGCTCGTGCCACATTCAATGCGGCAGGTCAGATCCTGACACTGGCAACGACCAACGCGGCGAACGGCGGAATCGATGCAATCACGACGGGCTCCGGGAACGACGTTGTGCTCGGTGGAACGGCCGGGGACACAATCACGGTGAACGGTGGCGATAACTTTGTCATGGGCGATAACGGAGCAGTGACGCTCAATGCGGCTGGTGCTGTGATCCGCATGGAGAGCACCGATTCGGCTGTTGGCGGGAACGACACGATCAGTTCGCTGGGTGGAAATGATATCGTGGTTGCAGGCGTCGGGAACGACACTGTGACTGTGAGTGATGGTCGAAACATCGTCGTTGGCGACAACGGCGTGATGGACTTCGATGCGACCGGTGCCGTGCTGTTTCTGGCGACGACAAACGTTACTGATGGCGGTAACGATTCGATCACATCCGGTTCCGGAAATGACGCGATCTTCGCGGGTTCCGGTGCTGATACCGTTATCGCGGGAGACGGACGAAATCTGGTGCTCGGCGACAACGGTCAATCCACCTTTGATGGACAGGGACAGTGGCTCAGCGTTGAGAGCACGGCAACCTCAACAGGTGCTGTTGATTCGATCACAACGGGAGAAGGCAAGGACACGATTCTTGGCGGGACGGCGGGGGATTCCATCGCCTCCGGAATCGGCGACGACCTTGTCCTTGGCGACAGCGGAAACATCACGTTCAATTCGGCCGGTCAGGTTCTGACAGCGAACAGCACAAGTCCGGATGTGGGCGGTGATGATGTCATTCTCACGGATGCAGGCGATGATGTGGTCTTCGGCGGTTTCGGCAATGATCAAATCGCCGCGGATCTTGGAAACAACGTTCTTCTCGGCGACAACGGTCAGGCGACATTCGATGCCAGTGGTCAGCTTCGCACGATCATGACGACCAGTCCGTCTCTTGGTGGCAACGACACAATCACCAGCGGCAATGATCACGATCTGGTCTTCGGCGGAACGGCTGCGGATATCGTCACGGCAGGCGATGGCAACAATATCGTTCTGGGAGACAACGGTCAGGCGTCATTCGCTGCGGATGGAACTTTGGAACGCGTTGAGATCACGGATCCGACGATCGGCGGTGCAGATATTATCGCAACGGGTCGTGACAATGACCTGATCATGGGCGGTACTCTGAGCGACACGATCAATGCTCGAGGTGGTAACGACCTGATCTTCGGGGATCATGGCCGAGTCACCGGCAGTATTCGTCTGACTCAGTTGCCTCTCGATTCATTCTCACCTGACTTCACTTTCACTTCAATCGCGACTCAGAACAGCGATCTGGGCGGAGATGAGCTGATCCTTGCCGGTGCCGGGGACGACATCGTCATCGGTGGTCAGGGCTTCGACCGAATTCTGGGCGAAGAAGGTGATGACGACATCATCGGTGGTCACTCGGTCGCTGAAGGTGAAGACGGTGGTGACTGGATCGACGGCGGAACTGGTGCGGATGTCGTCGCAGGTGATAACGCCTGGATCCACCGCGAACCCCGTGCCACGGATACTCGATGGAGAACACTCTCTGGAACTCAGTTGCTGGAAGTGGATGGAAATGGCTCTGTCACTTCCACGCCGCAAGTGGACCCGGCAGGTACGAAGAAGCGAACTGTGACCCAGTTTGATAATCTCGCGTCAACGCCTGCGACTCGATACGGAAATGATGCCATCGCCGGTGGTGCGGAAAATGACATGATCTTTGGTCAGTTGGGGAACGACGCCATCCAGGGCGACGGTGCTCTGCTGAATCTCTCCGGAGCAATGATCTATGACATCGCGAGCACTCTGCTGTCAGCCGATGACTACGCTGGATCCGGTCGCGACGGTGATGACTACGTAGAAGGCGGTGGCGGCAATGACACGATCTTCGGCAACCGTGGACAGGACGATCTGATCGGTGGAAGTTCGAACTTGTTCGGCGCAACGACCGCAAGTCTTCGCCCGGATGGTCAGGACATCATCTACGGCGGCTCGGGAACTCGCGCGGGTCGGAATGATCTGGGTGATGAATCGGTCAACGGGCATGCTCGGGATGCAGACGTCATTCTCGGCGACAACGGAAACATCTTCCGCATCGTCGGAGTGAACGGAATCGCCAGTGGTGACTATCTGCAGTTCTCGTGGGATACCTATGGCAACCAGCACGTCGTGCCTCGAACGATTCAGTACCTCGACTACGCGTTTGGGGACGCCAGCAACACGGCCTTCAATGACCAGATTCACGGCGAAGCGGGCGACGACATCATTCATGGCATGTCGGGCAACGACGTGATCTTTGGCGACGGTCAGGACGATGATCTGATCGGTGGTCAGGGTAATGATCGAATCTTCGGCGGGGCCGGAGAAGACGGAATCCTCGGCGACGACGGCCGCATCTTCACGTCTCGCAATGGTCTGACGGAACTGCTTCATGGTATCACCACGCCAGTGGCTCAGGGTGAGATCAATCTTCCAAGCACGCTGATTGGTGCTCAGCTCAATCAGAGCGGACGACTCAAGAAGAGCGTTGACCTGGCGACCTACTACGTCGGTGGCCACGACACGATCTACGGTGGTCTGGGAGACGACTTCATTCATGGCGGATTCGGTGATGATGCCATCTCCGGTGCGGAAGCCACTTCGCTCTGGTTCATCACGACCGCGATTGGTGCAGATTCGATTCTGGCCTACAACCCGACCACTCGTATGTTCGCGGATTATCGTCCGGGTGATTCGCTTGCGAGGATCAACAACTTCGTGTTGAACTTTGACGCAACCGACGCGAACGGTAACAAGATTGATGACGGCGTCGACAACATCTTCGGCAACGAAGGCAATGACTGGATTGTCGGCGGAACTCGCAATGACCGACTGTTTGGTGGCATGGGTGACGACCTGCTGAACGCGGACGACAACCTTGATACCAACGGCGGTCTGAACAACATGACGGACAATCCGCTCTACGCCGATGCCGACTTCGTATACGGCGGTGCCGGTTACGACGTTCTGATTGGTAACACCGGTGCAGATCGATTGTTCGACTGGGTGAAGCGATTCAATACGTATGTCGTACCGATCAAGATGTCGCTGCCAGCCGCGATTCTGGCTGCTCCGACGATTCTTCGTGACCCATCGGCTCAGATCATTGAACTGATTCGAGGACTCGCGTTGTCCGCGGGCATCGATGGCGATATTGATCCTGTTTCAAACTTGCTCGATACGGAACTGGGACTCTTCACGATCGAAGATGACACGAACCTGTATCTTGCCAACGTCTGGATTGGACTCGATCGTGATCCGCTGCCTCAGAACATTCTAACCGGCATCGATACACTCGGCGGGTACGAAACACTGCCGGGCAAGTCGATTGTTGTGTCGAACGCGGGGCCGGTGCAGGTTTCCGAAAACGGCACAAGTCAGTCGGTTCGAGTGTCACTGAGTTCGCCGCCGAAGAGCAACGTTGTTGTGACGGTCTCATCTGCCAACACGAATGAGGTGGGCGTCAATTTGTCGACGCTGACCTTCACGCCGCTGAACTGGGCGATTCCTCAGGAGATCATCCTGACCGGCGTGGATGACGCGATCGCCGATGGTGACAAACTGGTCAACGTGACTCTGTCTGTCTCGGCTGCAAAGTCCGATGCGACGTGGAACACCGTGGCCGCTCGAACGATCGCCGTGACAAATCGCGATAACGAAACGTCGACCGTCGTAGTCACCTCGCCAGCTATGAGAACCACAGCGCTGAGCCCAACGTTCTCGTGGACACCGGTGGCCGGGGCAACGGGTTATGAGATTTCCGTAACGAATGTCTCGACGAAACAGAATGACTACTTCCGAATGACGGTCAACGGCACAAGCTACACGCCCGGTATGTCGTTCGGAATCGGACTGTACGACGTGTGGGTGCGAGCTGTCATGCCGGATGGCAAGTGTTGGGCATGGTCGATGCCATGCCGATTCCAGATCGAAACTCCGGTGACGATCCAGACTCTTGACGCTGTTCAGGCAACAAGTCGTCCGGAAGTTCGATGGGCATCACTCGCGGGAGCAGCCAAGTACGATGTGTGGCTCGCCAACACATCAACCGGACAGACAACATTCCTTCGTGATATGAATGTGACAGCGACATCATGGACGCCAGGCGTAGATCTTCCAATCGGTAATTACCGAGTCTGGGTGCGAGGCATTGACGCCAGCGGTCGCTGGGGCCAGTGGAGCACGATGGCGACATTCCGCGTCGCTGCAGCACCGGTGGTGACTGGGCCACTTGCTCCAACCTTCGACCGAACTCCGACCTTTGAATGGAACGCGGTCGCCGGAGCACTGACGTATTCATTGACGGTCAGAAATGTGAATACCGGAGCTGTGCTCTATAACATCACGGGACTCACAACGACCAGTTGGACGCCAGGCTCTGACATGGCAGACGGAAGCTACCGCTGGCAGGTCGTTGCGTACGGCATCGGAGGACTCGCAGGTAACTGGTCAGCTCCTGTGGAGATCTACGTCGGAGGTCGACCGACCTTCACGAATACTCCGACTGGAACTCTGCCAACGTTCTCATGGACGAATGTTCTCGGGGCCGTTCGCTATGAACTTCAGGTAAATCGCATCGATGTGGCTCAGGCCAACGTCGTCCGAAACTCC
>JAEUII010000065.1 GCA_016795145.1 Planctomycetaceae bacterium | reverse complement strand
AGCAACTGCAGATATTCTCCCAGCTCCATCTCGAGGATGCCCTTGTTTGATGCTCGACGCGAGTGGGTCGCGGCGTAGGATGCTGACATCGATTACGATAACGAGCACCGCTGCGCTGAGCACGAGCACGAGGTCGAGCACGAGGTCAGGGAATCACAACAAAAGAAGAGTTGCAATCAGGGGACTGACGTCGCCCCGCTCGCCTGGTGCTGTAAGCTGACGCTCCGCCGGTGCGGGACCGACGGAAGCGAGGAGATGCGAGTGCGTTGTTATATCCGCGTGGATCTGCGTTCATCTGCGGTTTCAATGCTCCGTTCACGTCAGTGGTTCTTTGGCGGCGGTGTTGAGTTTCCCGCGGCGGAGCCACGGGGCACATTTGGTCAAACAACGGACGATGCTCGAAGCATCCGCCACGCAAACAAAGGGTGACAACGCCTTCCGTCATGGGTAAATTGCACCGTCAGAGGATTCGCCACCGTGATGAATCCCGCAAGAGCCCACCGCTTACATAGCGGCAAAGTTCAACGCACGATCTATGCGTCGGCTAATCGCCCGATGCATAGACCGCAATTCGTTATGTGAAACAGGCACGAAGATTGAATGTGCGTTTCATTCACCACCTATTGGCCGTCAGAATACACGGCATTTGTCAAGAAGGCCGGCGACACGGGCTCGCCGCTTGAGGTCGTGTTTGGCGGCACGCACGTGTCGTATCCTGCGCCCAGCCGTTACGGCGTTTCGACGGGAGATGTGATCTATCCAGTTACCGTCATCAAGAAGACTCTTCATGTGATCGCTAGACTTCAGGTCACCGAGATTCTCCCAATCCAACAGTATTCGGCGGATGTGCTCAAGCTTCCCAAAGAGCTTTGTGAGTTAGATCTTTTCGATTTGACTGAACTGCTTTCGAAAACCCATCCCAAACTCGGACACCGCAGCCCACATCATTGTGTTGACGAAGCGGTTATCGGGCAAGGCACTCCGATTTCGTTTGATTGCATCGTTCCCCCAGAAATGCTCGATGCAATCAGGCTTGTGAACAGTAAAGGAGAAGAACGTCCGCCGTGCTTTGTCGTCGATGGCAAATTGCAAAGGCCTCTCGCTTTTCTAGATCATTGCTATCGCCTCAGCGCGCAGACGGAGGAGCTATTTGCCAGTCTTGTTGCTGCGGGACGCAGTAAACCAATAAGGCTTTGACTTCGCGTTGCCTTTTTCCCGGGGGAAACGTGACCCGGATGGCGATGAAATTCGATGGTGTCGCCGAGCCAGTCGCAGCGCAGGATGCTGACATCGATTACGACAACGAGCACCGCTGCGCTGAGCACGCGTATGAGGTCAAGCACAAGGTCAGGGAATCACAACAAAAGAAGAGTCGCAATCAGGGGAATGACGTCGCCACGCTCGCCTTGTTTTTGTCACTCATCCTTTGTTCGATGAGTTCATTCTTCGCGTTGCCTCGTTCGTGGCGCAACGTGGGATGCGGCGGGGCCCCCGAACTTGCTGGCGCTCGTTCGACCCCTCCCTGACTTCGTCTGGGAGGGGAGGGTTGATTCGCGGTTCGATGCTCGCGATGCTGCACCGGGTCGTTGCTGTGCTGACTTGGACGGCGCTCAGATTCGACGGTGTCGCCGAGACGATCGTAGTGATTGATGCTGACATCGATTACGATTACGAGTACCGCTGGGCTGAGCACGAGCACGGGGGAGCACGGGGGAAGGGCAAATGGGGTTTCACACCGCAAACTATAGTGTCTACGTCGCCCTCGGTGATCCGAAGGCTGCACCGATCTGGAAGTGGAATGTCTGGCAACGGTTCCTGCCTGCGATCGACTCGCTGATCAATGCCGCACGTGGAAAGCCAGCCGTTCGCTCGACGCAATACCGTGCTAAACTGGCAGGTGACGTGAAGTTCGGGCGACTTGGCTGGAAGGAGGCGGATCACCAGAAGTGGTGTCATGGGTCGCCAGCGAACAAAGACACCTCCAGGTCATGGCGTTTTCTGAGCTCGGAAGTCTGGGCGCCTTCGTGGACAGAGTGCGAGCGCGATGACTTAGCGCCAGATGTCTTCCTTTCGATTGCCAACGAGTCACTTCGTGGCGGGCAGCCAAAGAGCCTGGCATTCAATCCTATCGTGATTCTTGCCGTAGTTTCGGAGTTGGCCCAGCAGCATCCGACAGAGGTAGATATCGCCGTGTCTGCTTTAAGAGAGCTGATCATGGCAAAGCTCATTAGTTACAAGCGACGCCCCTGGGGCAAGTCCTTCGGGTCGGATGGCTTCACCAATTCGATCCAGGATTTGGCCTTCAGCGGGCTTTTCAAACCGGGTCCGCGTCACGACGGTGAACCTGGTCTTCACCTGTTCGCGGACAAGTGGAAGAAGGTGTAGATCAAAGGGAACGCGAACAAACTGCCAGTGGATTGTCACATCAACAATTTGGGTTTCGCTGTCATTCCCAGGCAGGCGGGAACTCAGAACGTTGAAAGCTGGGTTCCCGCCTGCGCGGGAATGACGAACCCCACGTCATTGTTCTTCGTTGTTCTGAGGGAGCACTAGGCAGCTCGCTTGTGCGTTTTTGCGACGGCCGCGAAGTCGGAGTGTTTCGAATTGGGGAGCATCTGGGCCCGGAGAAACTCAGCAACGTTCTTTGTCGCACCGGGATTTGCCGTGGTTTGGGCAAGCTGTTGCATTCTTGTAGTGGCCTTCGCCAGTTCGCCAGGCGTCTTGAGCCAGTCAAGCAATTGCTGAGTCATCCTGGTGATATCTTTGTCCGGTGAGCCATTCGAAATGAACTCCGGCATGATCTCATCGTCAGCCATAAGATTGGGAAGGCTGATGAAACGACACATCATCAGAAAGCGTGAGAAGAAGCGTCCGATCGTTGGAACCCGATACAGAACAACTCCGGGTTTGTGCCGGGCCAGCAGTTCCAGGCTGATAGATCCGCTCACCATGAAACAGCAGTCAGCAGCCTCAATCACTTCTGAAGTTGAGCCCACAAAGTAATGAAGCGGCACTGGCAGGCTTGATTGCTGTTCCAGTTCCTGGCAACGCAGCTTCTGCTTTTCGCGATAACTTCCAACGATCCACCTTACGTCCGGAAGTTCCTGTGCGACATTTTTGATCACTTGCATCATCACAGGCCAGTTTTTCTCGATCTCATGACCGCGAGAACCGGGAAGCACCGCGACAACTGGGTTGCGGCCACTTCCGTGGAATTTCTCGACCAGTTGACGATCCAGCGTTTTTTGAGCGACCTGGTCGAAGAACGGATGGCCAACCCAGGTGCACTGCACGCCTCGGCTTTTGTACCACTCATATTCGAACGGCAGTGCACAAAGAACGTGATCCACAAACTTGCGAACTTTGCGAATTCGCCACGGAGCCCAGGCCCACAGTTGAGGAGGGAGGTAGTAGTAGACCGGAATGCCTCGTTTTTTTGCCGCCCTCGCGATCCACCAGTTGAAACCGGGGAAATCCACGAGGACAACAGCATCCGGAGGATTCTGGTCGAAGTGCTGTTCTGCCTGCTTCGCGACGGCGTTAAACTTCGCGATCAGCGGGAGTACTCGCAGGAAGCCCATCACCGCCAGGTCGGTCAATTCAAACAGCAGATCACAGCCAACACCTCGCATGGCCGGCCCGCCAAATCCTTCGGCCTGAAAATCGGGCGACGACTTTCGCAGTTCTTCGATAAGTCTTGCTGTGTGCTGATCACCGCTGGGTTCCCCAGCAGAGAAGAAGATTCGCATGGCAGATTCCGTCCCGCAAAACGACTGGCATTCAGAACTTCATTTTGACAGGATTCTGCCGTTTGGTCTAGACTTCGTGCACGACGAAGCAGGGTAAAAGAGTGCAGAGACACTCAGAGTGTGAAGTCGTTGCTTCGTCGACTGGAGTGTACGGAGACTGTTGAATGACTGACCCTTCGTAACCCGAAACGTCAGTGAGGGATAGAAGGCCGAAAGGCGTTCCACGAAAATCCCTCGCTAACGGCACGGGTTGGGATGAATCGATGGTCAGTTCTACTCCAGGAACAAATCAACAAGGATGTTGTGATGAAAATTGTCGGGATGATCCCAGCGCGTCTCCATTCGACTCGACTGCCTCGTAAGCTGCTGTTGAACGTCACTGGAAAGCCGTTGCTTCAGTACGTCTGGGAAACCGCCTGCGAGTGTCCCGAATTCCATGACGTCGTCGTTGCTACGGATAGTCAGGAGATAGTGGACGTTGTGCACAGCTTTGGCGGGCGAGCCGAATTGACGGGGCAGCACAACAGCGGGACGGACAGAATCGCCGAGGTGACTCGACGCGTGTTTCCGGACGCCGATGCCATCGTCAATCTTCAGGGAGACGAACCCGAACTCGACCCGAAGGTTGTATCTGCACTGGTGAGGGAACTGAAGTCTTCAGGTGCTGAGATGGCGACCGTGGCAGCACCGATTCTGTCCGCAGAGGTCGTGAAGAATCCCAATTGTGTCAAGGTGGTGACAGACGTCCATGGCAAGGCGCTGTACTTCAGCAGATCTCCGATTCCGTTTAGTCGGGACGTCCCGGTCGAAGACTATTTTCGCGATGGCGAACCATCACCGTGGCTGCTGCACATCGGGCTTTACGCATATCGGCGGGATTTTCTTCTTCGCCTGACGTCGCTTCCGCCATCACCGCTTGAACAGATTGAGAAACTGGAGCAGCTTCGAGCACTCCAGTGCGGCGCATCAATCGGAGTGGCAGTCGTCAATCACTCGGCGGCCGGAATTGATACACCAGAAGACTACGCGGCCTTTGTGCACCGCCAGGAACAGAAAACACAGATCCGCCGGGCCGCCTAATGTCCCGGCAGATGTGCCTCTGGGAATGTTCTGGGTTTTCTCAACGGAACCGCAAGCGTAAGATGCCTTTCACGGCCAGTGTCTTGTGACCTGGTGAAGTCAGGCAAACGGACTTGTCGTGGAATCCCGAGGCCATTCAGCCATGATGTTGAGAAACCTCCTCACTTCTTTGCCATGTCGCACGAAGCGGCTATTGGTGCGTTCCGTCCTGATCGTACTGGGCCTCCTGACTTTCCTCAGCTCCAGCCTGTCAGCGAGCGATGATGGAACAAAGCTGGAAGCTCTGGTTCAGGACCTTGCATCTCCCCGGTTCGAAACGCGTCAGGACGCAATTCGGGATCTCGCAGAACTTGCCCAGTCGGCGGAGACGATTCCGTCGTTTGCGAAGATCGTTCGGACGCATTCGAATCCGGAAGTTGTCCGACGGATACTTGAAGTGCTTGAGCAGCAGTTTCGAAACCTGCCTTTTGACTCGCCGGATGCCGTAGCGCTCGCTGACCTGCTGGAAGAGTCAGCCGCGTCAGACACGTGGTACGTTGCTGAAGCGTCAAAGGATGTGCTCAACCGCCAGTGGATGCGTCGAGTTGACGTGGCGGTGGCAGAACTGCACCGCATGAAAGTGCCGCTGCAGCCTACGAACCCGACAATGCTGTGGGAAGGTGGTGGGGCACGAGTTGGTCGTTTCCAGGCGGATCCGACTGAGAACCATGTGTTGAAGATCTACGTCGACGAACACTGGCCGCAGAATCCTCGAGCATTTGAGCTTTTGAAGCGGCTTGAACCACTTCGAAGCGATGCATTTCTTTCACAGTCTGCTCGCGTGGTGATTTACCGGATCGACGGCAACCCCCTGACACTGGAGCAGACGGCTCTACTGAAAGGTCTGTTTGGTGATACGCGAGTGCAGGATCGCGGAAGGGTTTGTCTGGGTGTTGTCCAGGAACCCCTTTTCGAAGAAAGCAAAGGGGTTCTCATTTCGAAAGTCGAGGCAGGATCATCCGCGGCACTGGCTGGACTGAAGGGTGGTGACCTGATTGTTGCGCTGAATGGTGAAGAGCTGAGTGACTTTGAAGAGCTTGTGCGGCTTCTTCGACAGTTTCGAGTCGGCGACACGGTGACGCTGAAAGTCACTTCTGGGAATCAGCGCTATCAGCGATTTGATGTACCTTTGCCGGTTCCACCAGGCAATGATCCGGCACCGAAGCCAGCGAACGGATTGCGCGACGTGAGTGTGCAGCTCAGGGGTTGGTATTAGCGAACGAGGATTTGGCAGGCTGTCGATTGATCCCGACCCGTTGCGTGAGCAAGGGATGATGGTGGGGTCCCTTGCATCTTCCTGATCCCACAATGACGTTTCGGTTACTGCACGTCATCAATTCAGTCTGCCAGGGGGACGAGTTTTGCCGTCAAATTCGCTGAACAACCGACCGGCGTTGCCATGGTGGCGCATTCGTGTGCTGGCACCAACAATTTTCGTCGTTGCTCTCTGGGCCGTGATGAGTCTTGGCACAACCGCCTATCTCAGGTGGGCCGAAGAGTCCTACAACCGACTGATCGCGATTGACGTCGGGGTCATCGGTGATATCCACCGACTGGATGCCGTCGCCTGGAAAATGGCAAGCATGCCTGGAGCAGAGTCGGGCAGTTCGGCGATTGAACAGTCGGAACTAACGTCAGAAATGGCTGAGTTACAGTCGCTAGTGGACCGACTTGAACGGCAGGCTCAAACGGACCCTGAACGTAGTGCGATTCAGCATCTGAAAAAGCAGCTTCCGGAGTTGCTCACCGATCTTGGTGATCCTGCCAGAAGTACTTCTGTTAGACGAAATGCGGCAATGCGGCTGGTCGCGGAATCAGGCAATATCAGGTTGCTCAACAGAGCCTACATCGATCTGTCTCTGTCCTACCTTGCGCGAACTCAGTCGTGGGTGTTGTTTCTGCGCATGACATTACTGACAGTCGGGCCTCTGCTTGGGCTCTATCTTGGTTGGCGACTTGCGGGGCGTCTACAGTCCTCTGTAACTCGCATTGCCGCGGCACTGGGAGGGCAAGGGCCTGTCGTCAAGTCGTTTCCCGAGACGAAGGTGGTTGTTTCTGATTCGTTTGACGAACTGCATCGGCTTGCTGAAGGAGTCTCTGAACGACTGCGAGTTGCCGGCGAGGAACTACGACTGGCTCGACGAGAAGTGGTGCAGGCTGAACGCCTGGCCGCGATTGGTGAACTGGCGGCCGGTGTGGCTCACGAGCTCCGCAATCCACTGACCTCAGTCAAGTTGCTTTTGCAGTACGCAACACGTGGCAACGGAGATTCGCGGATTGATACGACCGAGCTGCAGCTGATCCTGAATGAAGTGCGTCGGATGGAAAGCACGATCGAGGGACTGCTGGACTTTGCTCGAAAGCCGGAACTTCAGCGGTTGCGGCATAATCTTGTCGAGACGATTCAGCGCAGTTTGAATCTGATTGAAGGCCGAAGGATAGAGTCACGTATTCAGATCGACTACGACACCCCCGGTGTCCCGATCATGATTTCGGGCGATGCTGAGCAGTTAAATCAGGTTTTTGTGAACCTTCTTCAAAACGCGATCGAGGCGATGCCGGACGGTGGCATCCTTAGGCTGGAGATTCGCCCCGACAGTCTGCTAAACTCCGTTCGTATTGCTGTCGCGGACAACGGCAATGGAATTTCAGAATCCATTCAGCATCGGCTGTTTGAGCCGTTTGCCACAACAAAGGCACGAGGCACAGGGCTCGGCCTTGCAATCTCCAGGCGAATCATTCAGCAGCACGGTGGTACCATTCGAGCTGAGAATCTTCCTGGGAGCGGGGCACTTTTTGTGGTGGAACTTCCCCTCGCAGG
>JAEUII010000259.1 GCA_016795145.1 Planctomycetaceae bacterium | reverse complement strand
CAGTTGTTGTCAAACTCATGGTCATCCCACACAACGGCCCACGGGCAAATCGCATGCATGTTCTGCAGATGAGTATCGAGGCGATACTGGGCGTAGCGTGTTCGATAATCGTCGAGCGCGACGATTTCCCTGCCGGCATGTTTTCGAACTCGCTCATCCTTTCCTTCATATTCGTAGATGTAATCGCCCAGATGCAGAACCAGATCAAGCGGTTCTTTGGCCATGTGTTCATACGCTGTGAACAGACCTGTTTCGTAATGCTGGCAGGATGCGAAGGCGAATCGCAGCTGAGCGGGAAGTGTCGTTGCAGGCGGCATCGTGCGAGTCCTCCCGATTCGACTGGTCGCATCGCCACAGTGGAAACGGTACCAGTACCAGCGGTCTGGCTTCAGTCCACCGACTTCAACATGAACAGAATGACCCAGCTGAGGAGTTGCGAGCGCCTTGCCGCTCTGAACGATCGTTCGGAAGCCGTCATCGTCAGCGACTTCCCACTGAACTTCAAAGATCTCCGGAGTCATTCCGCCGCCGTCCATGGGCGACGGAGCCAGTCGCGTCCAGAGGGCAACGCTGGAACTGTCCGGATCCCCGGAAGCCACTCCCAGTGAGAACGGATCGCTGGCGAACGCGCTTCGTCGCAGAGGAATTCCCTGAACATGCCGACCCAGCACGCACACGGCGGCCATGGAAGCGCCGGCAAGAATCATCTGACGGCGGGACTGCTGGAATTGACGCAATCGCTGATCGGTACGTGACATAGCGGCGGCCTTTGGCTGACAAAGTGATGTCATTCCGGAATGGACTCAATGGACGAATTCCAGAATCTCTGAATCATCTCATGTTGTCGCACCGGCGGAGAATTACACGTGATTCAAAACACTCAAGATTCTCGAACTAATGAGCTGTCATGGTCCATCATGCCTGCGACAGGCTGTCTTCGCAAACTGGCCCCGTCAAAGTGTGAAAACCACTTTTCGTGGAAGAGGGGCAGCACTGGAATCCAGAGAGGGCCGGAAAGAGATCGTCCCGCGACCTCGTTTTCGCGGGACGTTCGCAATTCCTTCATCGTACCTTAAGAGATTGCTTCCATTCTGTTCACGTTCCTTTCATTTCTCAGAAGGAGAACGTGAGTATGAAATCTGTTTTGGAGCAGGAGCTCGTGGATCTGGCCCGCAGCCAGATTCGGCTGTGCCACTATCTTGAGACACGGTTGCGAAATGCTGTGTCGGCAATGTCGTCGCAGACACCTCCATTGAGGTTTCACTGGACATCGTGTCGAAATGAAGCCAGGCCGTGGCGCGATCAGATTCAGCAGGAGTGTTTTCGACTCCTAAACCAGTTTCAGCCCGGCATGGAGCATTTGAAACGAATTTCAGCGATCCTCTCGTCGGCGACAACACTTCTGAGCATTGCCGAAGTCACGGATCAGGTCGAAGAATGTGGGCGACAGCTGAGCTTCATTTCAGAGGCCGTTGTGCCAGCAGCCCTGTTCCCACTGACGCTTGAAGCAACTCAGCTTCTAAGGTCATCTTTCTCTGTTTCCTGGAACGGACGAACCTGCTTCAACCGGGAACTCAGTGCCGATGCAGAGTCGATTCGTGAACGGCTGAATGATCTGCTTCGTGAGCTTTACGGTGAACTGCGTGAGCGTTCCGTTTCCACCGACGCTTTGCTGCCGCTTCATCGAATGATTCATTGTCTGGCCAGTGTCACGGATTTCGCTGAAGACCTCCTTCCGGGAGCGATCGCCGATGCAAACCGCATTTCCCGCGACGACCGAAAGGTCTCCGAAGTTGATGTCGTTTCAGCCGGCACCCCTCGATTTTCAATCCTGTAAGAACTCCCAAAGCATGCAATCCCGAATACTGCTGATCGAGGATGAGAGGGATCTCGCAGAAACGCTCATGTACCAGCTTCAGAGGATGAACTATCTGGTTTTCTGGGAACCGGATGGACCGGAAGGGCTGGAGTTTGCTCGTTTGGCGCTTCCGGACCTCGTCATTCTTGACTTGATACTCCCGGGGCTTGACGGGCTTCAGGTTTGTCGTCGGCTGAAATCGGATTCGCGCACGGCCAGTATCCCGATCATGATCCTGACAGCACGCGATTCTGAGACGGATGAAGTTGTTGGCTTCAGTATGGGAGCGGATGACTATGTGAGGAAACCGTTCCGGATTCAGCCGTTACTGTTGCGCATCCAGGCTTTGCTCCGAAAGACAGATGCAGCGAACCCGACAAATCGAGTGCTCACATCGTTTGGGCTTGAGGTCGATCGAGTCAACCATACGGTAACCTATAATGGACAGCCGCTGGATTTGACACCGACGGAATTTCGGATGCTGTGGACTCTTATGTCGCAACCGGGGCGTCCATTCTCACGACTTGAGCTGATCGAGGTGTCACGCGGACAGGATGCTGCTGCACTGGAACGAACGATCGACGTGCACATCAGGTCCCTGCGAAACAAGCTCCTGGGGGCTGGAAACCTGATTGAGACGGTCCGAGGAATCGGATACCGATTCATTCGTGAATAGTATTTGCCGTCCGTTGTCAGGTCTGCATCGAACCCTGACGAGGACAGATCAAACTTCCTGCAGAACTGTTTCAAGAGACAGACACACAAGGTCAGCTGGGGCGTATTCATCAAGGACTCGGTCGCCCTGTCGCACGACGGCGTACAGTTGCGATTTTTCACTGGCAGCGCGAGCGAGCAGCTGAGCTTCGCGGCGGGAGCGTCGATCAGCAATCGGAACCCAGCCCGCGCTGGTTTCGACGAACACGGCAAATGATGGACGACGGGAAGCGTGCGAATTCGATGTTGTGGCGGACATGCTGGCCCTCGTGATCGCCGATTCGGTGTCTCGGGCGATGCGGCTGCGACTGTCTTGATGTTCCACATCAGGACGGTCTGTCAGGAATAACGCAGCGAGGACCACTGCAGACATGACGATGAACCGTAGGTCATGTCCGGAACAGAGGCTGTCCTGTTTTTGAGCGGACATCACCATTCGGGGATTGCACTCCGGGGGATTCTCCGTAGGCGATTTCAGGCACTCCTCGTGACGCTTCTGGCTCCAGAAACTGACCACGACGACCAGCAAACGGGAATCTTCTGCCGCTGAATTTCAGGCCATCGGCAGGATCTGCGACTTCGTGCTTTTGTTCTCTGGCGGCTGACATAAGACGATTTTGGCGCGTGCATGATCGTCGTTGACAGATTTCCTGCCCCGCGTCTTACTCCGTTCAAAAGACTCCATGAGTTCTCGACCGGATCGTACGACCATGCGGAAATCCCTTCCCGTGCCGACAAAACTACTTGCGCGAATTGCCTCTGCAGCGATCGCATTACTGTGCAGTGTGTGGCTTGTGGCTTGTCCCTTTTGTCTGGCACCGCCTCAAACGTTTTCCGAACGGATGTTGTTGTCAGATGTGGTCGTGATCGCAGAGCTCGTGAAGTTTGAAGTTCTGAACAACGGCCAGGTTCCGAAGTCCACACTGCGCATTCGGCATATTCTTCGAGGCGACGAACAGCTTGCGGCAAGGTTCGGAATCAGCTCAGGCAGAATCACGGTTCTTCCGGCTGAAGCGACAGGTAAGCCTGGTGACTTCTTCCTGATGTTTGGTGACCTGCCCAATCTGTCGGATGATCTTCCAGAGGTTGCCGCCAGTAACTCATCAGGCGACGCAGTGACAACCGAGGAAAACTCGTCGAAGAAGATTCCGGTGCTGACGGCTTCGATCAGCAAGACGGTGTCAGGTCCTGCGGTGAAGAAGGCGAGTCTGTTTCAGAAGGTGTCGTGGGAAATCCCAGGAGCCGTGGTCTGGGCTGACTTCGACGCGCTGTCTCCGGCGGGTGTTGACTATGTCCGGCGTCTGCCATCGCGAGATCTTCCTGCGCAGGAGCGACTGGCATTCTTCAATGCGTTTCTGGAATCTCCTGATCCAAACATCGCTGAAGATTCCTGGGCGGAATTCGGCGGCGCGGCGTACGGGGATGTGAAGGCGGTGCGGCATTTGTTTCAGAGAGATAAGCTGCGAGCCTGGATCGCCGATCCATTGATGAGCCCGGAACGGCTCGGTCTTTACGGGCTAATGCTTGGCCTGTGCGGTGAAGCGTCCGATGCGGACTTTCTCCGTGCTCATCAGCGCGATGCAAAGACCGGGGAGTTTCGGTTTGGCGGTGAGGGGCTGATGGCCGGCTACCTGCTGCTGACTCGCGAAGACGGTCTGCAGCTTTGCCGTGAAGAAGTGCTGAGTGCCGATGCCACTGATTCTCTGCGGCATGCGTTTATTCAGTCGCTGCAGTTCTTCAAGAGTTACGAGCCGGATTTGTTGTCCAGTGAGTCCATCTGCCAATCCATGCGTGACATGCTGGCGATTCCTTCGATGAGGGATATCGCGATCATCAACCTGGCTCGCTGGGAAGACTGGACTGTCCTGCCACAACTCATGACGATTTTCGAAACAGAGTACGCGAATGATCCTGCCGGGCAGAAGATTGTTCTGCAGTATGCCGAAGCCTGTCAGAAAGCCGCGGCAAAGAAGAGTGAAACGGAAGAAGCCGCCTGCGTAGCTTCGGACTTCATTGTTCGGATGAAACAGAAATACGGATCACTCAACAAAGCCGCCGCGTTCGAGTTTCGTGCACCGCAGTAACAGGATTGGTCACTCGAAGTTCGACGGGAACGAATGGTGAGTCAGGTTACGCATGCCGATTCAGGATATTGCGATCATCCATGGCGACAGCAATTCATCAGCAACTCAAAAGTCAGTATGTGAAGGATGAATCCTGTCACGAGGTGTCGGTGGATGGCTACCGTATTGATGCTGTGGATGAAGAAGGGCGACTGATCGAAATTCAGTGTGCGTCACTCGCGGCAATTCGCGACAAGATTCGCAAGCTGGTGCGCAAGCACCAGGTGATCGTGGTGAAACCGCTGGCCGCCCGCAAACGAATCGTGACGATGTCAGAGCCGGATGGCGAGGTGCTCAGTTCGCGGTACAGCCCGACTCGCCAGAAGCTCATTCACATCTTCAAGGAACTGGTCCACTTTGGCGTGTTTCCCAGTCCGGGACTTCAGCTGGATCTGGTGCTGACGGAACAGGAAGAGATTCGACTTCCTCCCACCGAACGAAGCTCGTGGAAAAAGAAATACAGCGTACTGGATCGCAAGCTGGTCGAAGTGCAGAGCCGCATTTCACTGACGACGGCAGCGGATCTTTGGAACCTGCTGGAGACGTCCGAGCTGCCGGCACAATTCTCCACAGCAGACCTGGCGAAGGTTAGTAAGATGCCTCGATGGCTGGCGCAGAAAGCCGCCTGGTGTTTTCGCCGAATGGAGTTCCTGACACTCAGCGGCAAGCAGGGAAACTCACTGCTGTATCAGCTGGCGAAACCGCGACGAAAGCGAAAGAAGGCGGGATAGAGTTGCAACAAAAAATGCCTCCCACGTCGAACGGCGTGGGAGGCATTGTTGCGACTGACTACTTCTGAGCAGGAACATCCTGGTTCTGAGCACCGAGGTATTCCATCAGGTCGACAAACTCTGACGGAGCAACGGTTCCCGCAACGCCTTCCGGCATGCTGCTCTGCTTCTGGATAACACGTTCTTCGATGTCGGCTTTGGCGATCTTTCGGATGGCCTTGCCATCGAAGAGCTCCACTTCCTGATCATTCTCCGCAACGACCAGTCCGGCCGTTGGCATGCCGTCGACAGTCACGATCAGGGTCGATCGATACTTTTCCGCCACTTCCGCATTCGGATCGATGACGGACTGAACGATCTTGACCTTGTTCATTCGCTTTGCGACACCCGCCAGGTTCGGTCCGAACTCGCGACCATCGCCATTTCCGACCTTGTGACAGGCGGTGCAGTTGCGAACAAACACTTCACGACCTCGGTTCACGTCGCCCTTCAGATCGGCAAGTGCTGTCATCGCCTTGTTACGTTCTTCCTCAGGCTTTGGCTGCTGAGCCAGCAGAGTCTGAAGGTGTGGCAACGCGGCGGCACCTGAAGCCGAGGCAGCGAAGAGCTTCTGTACGATCGTTCCTGCACGAGGATTCAGGCCAGCAAATCGTTCGCCGAGGAAGGCACCGCGCCAGACAGATTCGTTGGCGCCCAGAGCATGCTGAACGGTGTAATCCACCCAGTAGTCTTCAGGGAAGTCCGCCATTCGCAGCAGAGTCTCTGAGGCTTCGAGCGTTGGGAAGAAGCTCAGCCCGCGAGCCGCCTCGGTGCGAACTCGAGGATGCTGGTCCTTTGCCGCGACCATCATCATCTTCGCAGCGTCACCGATCGACTCTCGTTCGTCAGCGACGATATGAACGGCCGCCGCGCGAGCTTCCGGAGTGGAACATGCCAGCACATCGGCCAGGAGGCCTGGATCAATTCGGTGATGGGACTGCTGAATCCAGAGTGCTTCGGTTCGAAGGCGATCGTATTCCGGATCGTCCTTCTTCAGACCAGCAACCCATGCAGTCAATGCCGGGATCACTTCTTCGGTTGGACGTCCATGCAGTTCGCGACGAGCACGGTAGCGAGTTCGCCATTCGTATTCTCGCAGCTGTTCCAGAATCTCCGCGACCGGCTTGCCGAACTGAGTGACAGGCTTCACCGTTGGGCGATCCGGGTACACGAGACGATAGATGCGTCCGCGAGTATGATCGCGGTTCGGGTCTCGCTGGCTGTACTGCATGTGTCCGATCAGAGCATTCGCCCAGTCACCGAACCACAGCGCACCATCAGGACCAATCTGAGGATCGGCGGGACGGAAGTGCTTATCGTCCGAACGGATCAGGTCGTCCGGTGAGC
Source organism: Planctomycetaceae bacterium (assembly GCA_016795145.1). Taxonomy (GTDB): domain Bacteria; phylum Planctomycetota; class Planctomycetia; order Planctomycetales; family Planctomycetaceae; genus SXXK01. The sequence continues at coordinate 10,783 of JAEUII010000259.1, read as the reverse complement.
CATCGGCGTTCTTCAGTCGAGCACCGGAGAAACCGCCGCCATTGTCGCCGAGGCTGAACCGCGGCAGTCCGTTCATGTTGATCACGCAGGCATAGGTGAACTGTCCCTGCACGTCATCCGGGAAATGTCGGCTCATCAGGAATTCACTTCCGAGAGCTGGTCGCATGCCTTCGTTATTGAACACGAAGTTCAGGCCCGTGCGTCCTCCGAACTGAGCACCTGACAATGGCGTGTCCCATGCCTGATTTGCAGTTGTGCCGTCACCGACGATGCCCTGCCCCCAGCCATTGAACACATAGCACCACATGTTGTACTGACCCGGCAGAGAAAACTGACGGATCTTCATTGTGCGAGGATCCATCACGTAAGCACCACCCGCGCCGTAGCTTCGATGGGGGCCCCATGGGGTTTCCAGCGTCGTGCTTGTGGCAATGCCTTCCAGCATGTGCAGCTTGCCGCCGTGGTTCCATTCAAACGCACCGCAGGTGTGGTGAGTATCATCAGACGCCCAGCCGTCCAGCAGATGAACAACCAGGTCAGCCTTGTCATCACCGTCCGTGTCTTTCAGGAAGAGCAGTCGAGGCTGGTCGACCACGATCACTCCGCCATTCCAGAATTCGAATCCAGTTGGACAGTGAAGCTTGTCGTAGAAGACCTTGCACGCGTCGGCTTTGCCGTCCTGATTGGTGTCTTCCAGAATGATCAGGCGGTCATCTGGCTTGTGGTCGCCTGGTTTCCACTGAGGATACGTGGGCATGCACGAAACCCACAGCCGTCCTTTGTTGTCGAAGTTCAGCTGCACAGGCTTAGCGAGTTCCGGGAACATCGTTTCATCTGCGAACAGACGGATCTCAAAGCCCTTTGGAACCTTCGTCTGTTCAATCAGCTGCTGTGGTGTCAGGTAGCGAAGTTCCGGAGCCTCGGAGTACTTCTGACGTGGTTCTCCGAATCGCGTTGTTGGTGTGAACAGGTCGCCTGTTTTGGAATCATCCGGAGCATCAGCCACCTTCTTTCCCTGAGCGATGTCCCACACGTAGCGGTCTCGAACTTCCGCCATTCCTCGAATCTTTGCGTATTCGCGAGGAAACGTCTCCGTATCCCATGTTCGACGTCCGCCGTAAACGTACCAGCCATTCAGCATTCGGTAGTCCTGGAGATGAACCCATGACTTGTCGTTGATGGCAGCTCGCAGCTTTTCGTAGCCTGGGCTTCCAAAACTGGCTGGGCTAGCAGAACCGAACAAGGCTTCATCAATCAGTCGAGCCACTTCGCGGTCACCTTCGTCGTTCAGGTGGCAACCGTTGATTGTGAACTGCAGCCCGGACTTCTGAGCGAACAGGTTTTCTGATGCCGCGAACGTATCAACAAACGCGAGTCCTCGCTGTTTTGCAACCTCAGCAACAGCTGCAGAATACAGCTTCAGGTTCTCGTTGATCTTCGTGCTGTCGGGCAGCAGTGGATCACCTGTGTTTTCGAATGCACATGGTGAGATCAGCACGAAGCGAGGTGCCGCACCGGTTTCATCGCGAGGGTACTTCTTCGCGATCATGTCGAGGTAGCTGTTGTACTGCTGTTTGAATTTCTCAATGCCGTCCGGACCGGCATACGATTCATTGAATCCAAAGAAGCACAGATACGTATCCGCACCGAACGCGAGCTGTGGGTCATCCAGAGCGGTGTAGTCCGCTGAACGCTGCTGAACACCAACTTCTTCTGCCGGGCGGGCGAAGTTTCGAACGATCAGTTCCTGCTCGGGGAATCGAGTATGAAGCAGGGTTTCGAAATGTCCGAACAGGTTCATTCGTTCGGCCATGGAGTTCCCCAGGAACGCCACTCGTTCGCCCTTCAGAAACTTCAGCGGCAGCGTGCTGGGAGGCAGGTCTGGTCGCTTCGGTCTTGCAGGAGTCGCAAGGAGCTTTTGAGCCAGTTCGCGGGAAGGCTGAGCCATGACGGCTGACGAGGCGGGAGCGAGTACGGTCACACAGACCGCAAAGAACAGCAGAGAACGTCTCACAGAGTCACCATTTCGCAGTGGGGCAACGGAGGCAGGACGAACGGTCGATCACCGGAGCGCGCAGAAAAGCGTTCCAAAACCTGATCGAAGCCGAACAACTTCTGGGCTAACAAATAACGTGTTGACGGCCTCTTCGCCACTGCTGACCGGGACGTTCTGAGTCTTCCGAAGAATTGCAGCACGCGAGGCGAGCATTGATTTCAGGGAGCGACCGCCTTGTGGCCAGGGCTTCCGTGCGATTCATCGGTTCATGGTCGCACTGAGTAGCGTTCTTGCTTATCCTTAGGAGTCTTCAAGAATACTTCTGGGAGGGATTATTGGCATGGGTGCTTTTGTTTGCGTATTGCCGTTTGTTCTGATCATTATCCTCGTCATTGGCGCCGTGCTGCTTCGCATTGCAGTGCAAATTACAAACCAGGTCGTCGGAAACAAGCCCTCGTCATCGAATACCCAGTTTGGGTATCAGAGCGAATCGTATGGGACAAGCCGTGGGATGCTGGATGAATCGAATCCGTTTGCCGTTCCTCAAGTGCAGACGATCGCGGCAGATGTGTCACTGGGAACAGGTGTCCCGACACCGGACTTTGGTCGAGCCTGTCTGATCGTTTTTGTGAATGGACTCGCGAACTTTGCAGTGGGCGTGGTCCTCGGGCTGGTCATGGGAGGGGGCGAAGCAAGAATTCTCTCACAGCTGCTCGGCATCGGTGTATCCATTTTCGTTTACCAAAATATGTTGCCGACAACTTTGGGACGCGCTGCGCTCGTCTGGCTGTTTCAGTTTCTCATCGTCGTAGCCATCGTCATCGTCATCGTCGTAATTTTGCTGATGACTGGTGTCGCACTGAGATAATCCCGCGACAGACCTGGTTGGCGGCCGGTAAGCACGCGAGTCATTCCCCCGGCATCGGTTTGTCAGATTTTCGTAAACTGATTGCCAGTGGGGAAACTGCGCCTTTGGATCCCGAGTCCAAATGCCATACTGGTGCAGCCGAGTTGCTCCTGATGCCTCTGTTCGTATGTTCTGTGCACTGCGCACAGAAGTGTTTGCGATCAGGTGAAGAGAAAGTTCTTTCGGACCATACAGTTCTTTCGGACCATACAGGCGTGCCCGGCAACAGTCGAAGCCGTTGACATGAGACAGCGTTTTCTGTGGCTCATTATTCTGATTGTGTTATTGCCGGTTGGTTTGCTGACCTGGTTTGGAGTTCGCTTTGCGTCCAGTGAGAAGGTTGTCACGCAGCAGCGATTTCAGCAGTTGATGCAGGAGCGGTTGTCTGACGTGAATCGCCAGGTGGCTGCTCAGTTTGAAGAGACAGAACGGTCGCTTCAGCGGTTGACGGCGTTCGACACGGTCGAGGTTGATTCGATTCGGGAACTGGTGCGAACCAAACCTCAGGTGTCTCAGGTCTTCGTGCTGCATCCCAACGGCGAACTGCTCTATCCGCAGCCGGATGCTTCGCTGAATGTGTCTGAGCGCAACTTCCTTCAGCAAGCGTCAAAGATGTTTACCGGGAAGGATCTGCAGAACGCAGTGGCGCTTCGTGAAGCGGAACAGTCACGAAGCCAGAATGGTCCGACAATGAACCTGGGAATGCTTCGCAGTGGTCCGCCACTCTCCGAAAATCCCGAGTCAGCACCAGCTTTGCTGGCACAGAATCCTGTCGATTCGGTGACGAACACGCTTCCTCAGATTCCAGGCACACGTCAGCCGCCTGCTCTTCCCGGTTTTGACCCGTTTGGAACTGACCAGCAGCAGGTGCAGTCGCTGACAGCAGCGGCTGATGTTCCCCCTTCGCAACCGTCGCAGGCAACTGTCCCGGATGAAGGACCGCCACAAGTGGCTGCGGCATCCCCGATCGTGGCTGCGCCGCAGCTGCAGGCAGCTCCCCTTGAGTCACCTGACCAAAGTGGAGACGCACAGCAGCAGCAGCGGCAGCAGCAGCGGCAGTCGTCAGCGGCAGATGTTCCGCAGGCTCCGGCATCCAATGGGAGATCGCGCACTACACCGCCAAATGGCCTGGTCGTTCCGCAGGAAGGCTTTGGTAATGGACTTAGGCGAGGGCTTCCACCGGTTTCACAGGATTCTGTCCCCGGTGCACGAGGTGGTATGTCAGGACTTGCAGCCGGACCACAATTTCCGATTGCACCGAATCCAGCTCAAAACTCTCGTTCAGACAACACCGCCGACAATCGTTACGCTCCCCAAATGGGTGGCGAAATGATCCAGTCGCGGACGAACTGGCCGCAATCGTCTGGCTGGTTTGTGTGGTACTGGGATCGAGGGATGAATTTGATTTACTGGCAGCGTCGCCCATCGGGCAACATCGTTGGAGCCGCGCTGGAACGTTCTCGCTGGATCTCCGACCTGATGTGTGCGCTTCCTGAAACAGATTTGTCTCGCAGCAATACAGAAGCCGTTTCGTTTCGGGTTGTCGGGTCAGCCTCGGAGACGATCTACACGTGGGGGCCGGAGTGGCCGCGAAATGCGAACGCGTTTTGCGAACTACCGCTTGCCAGTCCACTGGCCTCATGGCGACTTCAGTGCTTTGTACCGGCAACGCTGATTCCCAGTTCCGGCGGAACGCTGCTGTTCAATCTGATTACAGGCCTGACTGCAGTGACTCTGACGCTGTCCGCGATGGGCTGGGTGCTGTACCGAGATTATTCTCGTGATCTTCGAGAAGCGTCGCAGCAGGTCAGCTTCGTGAACCAGGTGTCGCATGAGCTGAAGACGCCGCTGACCAACATTCGCATGTATGCGGAGTTGCTTGAAAACGATATCGACAACCTGGTTCCGGAGGAGTTGTCGGGCGGTGTACAGAATGGGTCCGCTGATCCTCGTCGGCGTCTGGAAGTGATTACATCGGAAGCCCAGCGCCTCAGTCGACTCATTGGCAATGTTCTGACCTTTGCCCGCCAGCAAAGAAAGACACTGCAGGTTCAGGCACAGCCTGTGCAAATTGTCGAGGTTGTGAAGAACATTATTGATCGGTTTGCACCGTCACTCGCGGAACACCAGATCGCTGCAGCGGTAACGGGAACGGTCGAGGGGACTCATAGAATTGATACCGATTTCCTGGAGCAGATCCTCGGCAACCTGATTAGTAATGTGGAGAAGTACGCCGCGGAAGGACGAACGCTGCTGATCCATGTTTCATCAGATGCAGACAGAGTTCTGATCGATGTGAAGGACGCTGGCCCCGGGATTCCTGCTCAGTATCGTGAAGAAGTCTTCCGTCCATTCGCCAGACTCGACAATGACGTTCGCTCCGCGTCAGGTACAGGAATCGGCCTGACGATTGCTCGCGAACTGGCCCGGGAGCATGGAGGCGATCTGATTCTGATGAATTCCGAAAAAGGCTGCTGGTTTCAGATCCAGCTTCGTCCCGTTGCCTGAGACCCCGTGAGCGCGATTTGTCCAGCGTATCTGCTCACCATCGGGTAGCACATCCGCAGACCTTGCAGTCGCAATGAGTTCAATGTTCTGACAAAAAATGAGGGACAGAAAACAAGACGAGCGGGGCCACGTTGTCATTCCCGCGCAGTTGCGAATGTTGCGAATGGCGCTTTGCTCAGCGCATAAAAAATCGGATCGAAGAGAGAAGAGCGGCATCCCTGCCAAAATGCCATCCGTGAATAGAGCCTTTTGGCGAGCCGCCAGTCCGTGTTGAGTGAGCGTGCGACTGTCCGGGAGGTTGAGTTGAGTGAGCGTCGCTCTTCCCTTCTTCGATCCGTTCTGCGTCCAGGTCGAAAGTGGGCTCTGGATCCGTGGCTCGATCACTGTGTCAGTTGTTTGAACAGTTCACCGAACTCCGGCATCTCTTCTTTCAGCACGTTGTTCCACGCATCCGGCTGCCAGATCTCTACACAGATCACGGCGCCAACGATGATGACTTCTTTGCCTGCGTCACAACCAAGGAATGGTCGGAATCCTTCCGGAATCAACAGGCGAGAACGGTTGGCCAGCTGCAGCGTCTGATGGCGAGTCGACAGGAGCCGACCCAGTTTCTGCACATCTCCCCAGCGTTGTTCCATTCGGCCTGCATCAATCTTCTGCCGAAGCAGAGAGATGCCACTGTCGAGGCGATGTTGCCAGTCTTCCGGCTTCCAGAGACTCAGGCAGCCACTGCGTTCTTTCGCAAGAATCACAGAGCCACTGTCATCCGCGACGGCCTGTGCCAGCTCAGGAGGCAGCATCAGACGAAAGCGATCATCGATCGTTCGTCGAAACTCTCCTGTGATAAACATGGCGACCTCGGAGTCACATTGAGCAACGTTTTTGGCGAGACACGCTGGAGCCGGTCAAACAGACCTCGCCAACAGCCTACACCGTAACGGGCTGAAATCCCACTTTCAACGAATTTTCAAAGATCATTTTGGGCACAAAACCCACTGATGGCCCAAGAATAGGCAATCGATCCCCCGTCATCAAGCGACGGCCTGGAGAAACTGAAGCAATTTTGTCGGTTCAACAATCTGGACGATGTGGCGCTGAACGAAAGACGCCCGTCGTCTCAGCAGTTGCTCGCATCACTGCAGGCAGTCGATGCCGGTGCTCGGACGGCTCATGCACGGTTGAAGTGATCGAGCGGAGAATTTCGAAAGTTCTCTGCCGAAGAGCGTTCCGGATTCGCGTTTACCACGCAGTGCGTTTTTGTGGGACGCCCTTCAGGGGTCTAAAGAGAACGCTCTCAGCGCACTCCTGCCGAATGCCCCAGACCAGGAACGGGATGTTCCTGCCGGCCTCGCTCTGGCCGATTCAGATCCTCTCACCGCGCTTTGAAAGGTCTTCCCATGAAGCAAGCTCGATCCGGCTTCACGTTACTCGAATTGCTGGTGGTCATCTCCATCATCTCTGTGCTGATGGCACTGATCCTTCCCGCGGTCCAGTCGGCTCGCAATTCAGCGCGTCGGATTGACTGCAAGAATCGTATTCGGCAAGTCGGCATGGCAACTCTTGCCGCGGCTGCTCGAAACAAAGATCGCTTTCCTGCGTATGGGCGATTTCGCAGTACGGAAAGTCATCTCACGTGTGGCAAGGTCATGGAAGAGCCGAATGAGCGAATCGTTCTGAACGAAGGTGGTATTGCCGGTACGAACTGGGTCGTGAATATTCTTCCGGACCTGGATGCCGTAGCAATTTATGAGCGCTGGGACTTCACCATGGACATGGCAAACACATCCAACGTGCAGATGGCCACAAAGATCATTCCGGCGATGATCTGTCCGGACGATGAAACGGCCGAAAGGTCAAAGATCTCCTATGTCATCAACTGTGGGTACGGAGAGATGAAGCTGCTGAAGACCTATCAGCAGAAGGTGTCTCAGGGGATCATTCCGCTGGTGGAAGACATCCACATTCCAACAATGATTGAATTTGACTGGAACGGCAATTCCCGTCGACCAGGCTTTCCAAACCCCTGCGAAAAGCCGTGCCCGTGCTGGGATGACGGAGAAGATACTCTGGTGACTCGGGATACAGGGATTGCGTGGGCCAGTCTTGATGGCGATGAATACAGTCTGCCCTTCAAGGAAGTTTACGACGGTCTCGAGAACACTCTGCTGATCGCGGAGAGTTTCAATGCGGGCCAGACCGGAATGTGGTCATCGCCTTCAGTGGGAGACTGCGGTTTCGTCTATCCGGTGGCCTATCCAACGGCGATCGGCGTGAACTTCCCGTTTCCACCACCACCTCCTGAGTTTCGCGGAACACCCAACTCGACAGGGATTGCGACAGAAGGCATTCCGATCCCAGGGTCGATGCACCAGAGAGTCGTCCACTTTGTGACAGCCAGTGGTTCCGTTGTGTCTATCTCTGATGAGATTGATCCGGGTGTTTACGCCCGACTTGTGACACCGCGCGGCAGTTTTCCTCACAATCAGCCATGGCTTGTCGATCAGCCGATTACGCTGATGCCTCACTGAAGTGTGCGGTCAATCCTGTTCGCCGTCGCCTGGCGGTGTGGCAATAGCGAGAGCTGCAAGAAGTTCATCCAGCACGGCCGCTCCATCGGATTCTTCTGCTTCCAGTGGCCAGTAAGCATCGTGCTGATCCACGACTCGCAGATGCCCTTTGTGCAGATAGGCCAGCATACGAATCAGCTTGGCATGCTTGTAACGAAGAACGGCATAACCTGTCTCAAGCCGAATGTTCTCCACCTTCCAGGCAATGGCTCGCAGATTCAGTTCTCTTAGCTGAAGCATGCGCCGCGCGGCCGTTGGAATTGGACCGAAACGGTCGCGAATTTCATTCTCCAGTTCCTGAAGCTGATCGAGCGTATTGGCCTGTGACAGACGTCGATAAACTTCGATCTTCAGCTTCTGGTCGGAAATGTACTTGTCCGGGATGAAGTTTGAGACCGGCAGATCAATCTTGCAGTGTCGCTGATAACGCAGGGGCTGCTTCTTCAGAGAACGAACGGCGTTCTCCAGAAGCTGACAGTACAGCTCGTAGCCGACGGCAGCGATGTTGCCGCTTTGTTCCGTTCCAAGAATATTTCCCGCGCCTCGAATCTCCAGGTCGCGCATCGCGATGCGGAAGCCAGCTCCAAGTTCGCTGTATTCTTCGATGGCTTTCAGTCGCCGGGTCGCCTTCGTAGTGACGACCTTGCTGTCTTCAAGCAGCAGATAACAGTACGCGCGATGGCGGTCTCGCCCGACACGACCTCGAAGCTGATGCAGATCCGCCAGCCCGTAGATATCAGCCTGATGAATGAACATCGTGTTCGCGTTCGGAATGTCCAGGCCACTTTCAATGATCGTGGTGGCAAGGAGGATATCTGCCTTGCCCGTCACGAATTCCAGCATCGCTTTTTCAAGCTCATCTTCATCCATCTGACCATGAGCAATCGTCAGCGACGCCTCCGGGGCAATTCGTTTCAGACGCTCGGCCACAAGTTCAATGTCGTGAACTCGATTGTGGACGAAATAAACCTGCCCGCCTCGGTTCAGTTCTCTGATGATGGCACTGCGAACGAGTGATTCATCAAACCGACCGACGCGAGTTTCGATGGGCATGCGGTCTCGCGGAGGCGTTGTCAGGCTGCTGATGTCACGAATGCCCAGCAGCGACATGTGCAGTGTTCGAGGAATCGGCGTGGCTGTCAGAGTCAGGACATCGACTTCGGCGCGAATCTGCTTCAGACGCTCTTTCACTTTGACGCCGAACTTCTGTTCTTCGTCGATCACCAGCAGCCCCAGGTCTCGAAACTTCACATCCTTCGAAACAAGTCGATGAGTCCCGATAAGAACGTCGATCTTGCCTTCGGACAGTTTCTTAATGATCTGAGTTTGTTCCGCATCGGATCGAAATCGTGACAGCATTTCCACGGTGACCGGAAACTCCGCCATGCGCTGGCTGAAGGTGCGAAAATGCTGCTCGGCAAGCACCGTCGTCGGAACCAGAACGGCAACCTGACGTCCGTTGTCTACCGCCTTGAAGACAGCTCGCATCGCCACTTCTGTTTTGCCAAACCCCACGTCGCCACAGATCAGGCGATCCATGGGCTTCATCTCTTCCATGTCGCCCTTAAGATCAGTGATTGCGGCCAGCTGGTCCGGAGTCTCAGTAAACGGGAAGGCCTTGTCGAATTCCTGCTGCAGATGCGAATCCGCGCGACACTGAATGCCAGGCCGCGATGCTCGCTCCGCCTGCAGTTTCAGCATGTCGGTTGCCATGTCGGAAATGGCGTCGGCAACCTGGTCCTTCTTTTTCAGCCACGACGTGCCACCGTATTTTGTCAGTTCCGGAGTCGTCTTCGCAGGCCCGATGTATTTCTGAACCAGATGGATCAGAGAAACCGGAACATAGACAACAACAGCGTCGCGAAACTCCAGCAGCAGATGCTCTTCCTGAGTTCCATCGGCGCCAACCATCGACATGCCGCGATAACGAGCAATGCCGTGGGCGACGTGAACGACCAGATCTCCATCGCGAAGATCCAGAAAACTGTCGATTGCCCGAGTATCCGTCCTGCGCCGCCGGACGGTCGTTCGTGCCGCCGTGCGCGAGAACAGTTCATTGTCACTGATGACGACAAGACTGTGCTCGATCAGTCGAAAGCCTCGACGCAATCGACCGGTCGTCAGTGTGATTCGAGTTCCCAATTCTGTTCCGTGTGTCGCATCTGTTTCACGAATCAGTTCCAGAAGGCGCTCATTCTCACCTTCGTTGTGGCAACAAAGCAGCACATGCTCCTGGGGGCTGAGCAGTTCAGCCAGTTCTGTCATCGCATCGCGACGACTGCCGGAAAATCGCTCCAACTGTTCGACACTGAGATGACACGCGGTTTCGTAGCTGTCTGCCCCGAGCGCATCCACAGTGATCGATGGAAACTCAACGAGCCGCGCCATGGTGGCATCAACGCCAAACAGCCCAACCGGACTTGCCAGACGCTGAAGGTACATGCGTCCTTCGCTAATCACCTGCTGAAGGTCTGACAGGACAACAATCGAGCTGGCAGGAAGAGAATCCAGCAGGCTTTCTGTGTCGTCGCCAAATGGATTCTTAGTCGCGGCCGATTTCTGATTCGAAGCGGTGGCAGCCTTTGATTCGGCCGTGACTGTCAGAGACAAAGAAGGAAGATCTTCGAGACGTCGCTGAGTCTCTGCGTCGAACGAACGAATCGATTCGATCTCATCACCGAACAATTCGATACGAATCGGGTCCGACTCGGATGCCGGAAAGATATCGATGATACCGCCGCGAATCGAAAACTCACCTGGCATCTCGACCGCCGTGACGCGTTCAAATCCACGCGCCATCAGCCA
>JAEUII010000233.1 GCA_016795145.1 Planctomycetaceae bacterium | reverse complement strand
CAACCTGATGTCACTCATCAGCGGAAACAACGTTGCGATGCAACATTCGTACGCTTTTTCCACGTCGACGATCGATCAAATGGTGAGTCGTTGGGTCGCTGGTTGCGGCGGGGCCGCAAAGTGCCGCTCGGCAAGCGGCACCTACTCTAGAGCCCTTCGTATTGCGAAGATTGGACGCTTCCACATTTGCCGAGAAAAACGTTGCGTTGACCTGGCACCACTACAAACGATTGCCGATGGTCAGGTTTTGCACCCGGACAGAAGATTTTGCACCGCCGGTTGTATGCGGCATTGAACAAGGTTGACATCGTATGTTTCGAGTTGTTGTCACTTCATTGACACTCGTTGTGTCGCTCATGTGTTTTGGCAGGTCTGCGAATGCGCAGGCTTACAATCCAGCGAATGACATTGTCCTGGTCTGGAACCAGGTGATGCTGGACGCGAACGCTCAGGACACGCGGCAGTTGCTTCAGGATCAGCCAGGCCCGACTCGATGTTCGCGAGCCTTCGCGATTGTTTCTGCGGCAGTCTTCGACGCCTACAACTCCATCAATCATCGCCGCACACCGTATTTGACGGAGCTGTTCGGATACAGCAACGCCGACTATCGAGCGGCAGTCTCCACGGCGGCTCGCGATACTCTGAAGGCACTCTATCCTCAGCAGAACGCACGATTTGATTCGGCCTACACGTCGGCCATGGCGAGTGTTCCAAACGGCGTGTCTCGCACCAAGGGAATCGAACTTGGCAGGAAGGTGGCACAGGCCATTCTGGACGCACGCAGAGATGACAACTCCAGTGTGAGTTTGCCATACGCTCCGACGCCGCTGCCTGGCTATCATCAGCCGGATCCGTTGCATCCCAATCAGGGTTACCATGCTCCACACTGGGGCTTCGTCGACACGTTTGTCATTGGCGATGTCAATCAGTGGCTGTCACCTCCGCCGCCGGATATCGATTCCATGGAATACGCAGTCGCCCTGAATCAGGTGAAAACACTGGGCGGAAACGGTCGCACGACTCGAACAACGCGAACTCCTGAACAGACAACAATCGGAATCTTCTGGGCCTATGACGGAACCCCGGGACTTGGGACACCTCCACGACTTTACAATCAGATTGTTCGAACGATTGCGATCAGTCGACGAAACACGGTCGAAGCCAACGCGACACTGTTCCTGCTGGTCAACTTGTCCATGGCCGACGCAGGCATCCAGTGCTGGTACACGAAGTACGTCTATGAATTCTGGCGACCAGTGATCGGAATTCGCAATGCCGACATCGACGGCAATCCTCTGACAGCCGTAGATCGCTCTGGACTCCTCTGGGTGCTCCAGCGACAAATCGCGCCGGTGACGGAGTCAACTTTACGCCACCATTCCCCGCGTACTCGTCGGGTCACTCGACGTTCGGTGCCGCCGCGCTGTATGCCACTGCAGCATATTACAATACGATGAAACTGCCGTTCTCGTTCACCTCCGATGAATTCAATGGCGTGAACGTCAACGGCGACGGGACTCGACGCCCCGTTGTGACTCGAAAGTACAACTACATTGATGAAGCCGTGCTTGAAAACGCCTACAGTCGAGTCTATCTGGGGATACACTGGTCATTCGATGCCGAGGAAGGAATCATCTCAGGGAGCGAGATTGCTCGGTTCATTGCGAGCCGTGTCGCTCTCGTCAGAGTGAGTCCTCCTCGAGGCTAGGCTGGCAGAGCATTCGTGCTGTGAGTGGAACTTGATCGCTCGCATGCGGCAAGACGCACAGGGCAGGGAAGCGATGTCTTCCCTGCCTTGTTCTTTTGGGTGAACCAGAATTGTCAGCCCTGTGTCACATCGATTGCGGAATCGAAGTTCGGTGTTCGCATCGTTTCCGTCCTCTCCACGAAAGGCTCTGATGCAGGTCAGCATCCTTGGAAATTCCGGGTCCGGCAAGTCCACGCTGGCTCGAACGCTGGCAGACTTCTGCAAGGCCAGAGTACTCGATCTGGATACTGTGGCGTGGGAGCCCGGAAAGATCGCAGTGCCGCGAGATCCGGCGCTGGCTTGTCGCGACATCGATCAGTTCATTGCTGAGTCGAAGCTAAATGCCTGGGTGGTTGAAGGATGTTACGGTAACCTGGTTCAGCACACTTTGCTGCATCTGCCACTGCTGATCTTTCTGGATCCCGGCGTTGAGCAGTGTCTTTCCCATTGCAGAAGTCGCCCTTTCGAACCTCACAAGTATCGAACGGCCGAAGAGCAGAATTCAATGCTCCCGGCACTGCTGAGCTGGGTGCAGGATTACTACACACGATCCGGCGAAATGAGTCATCAGGACCATCTTCAGCGTTTCGAACTGTACGCGGGTCCTAAAGTCCGGCTTGCTTCCACTGAAGAATGGCTGAGGAGTTTTGCTTCAGAACGCTTCGGGGACGGTGCGGAATCGCAAGTTGGAACCGCAGATCGCGCGGATGGTCGGAGATAAGAGCAGGGGAATGGGGGGCTCGCGGTTCAGAATGTCGCAAAGGCAGATGCGGTGCCCGCCCCCGAGCTTGATGTCGCTCGCTCGACCCCTCCTGGACTTCGTCCAGGTGGGGAAGAAGTGCACGCTTTGTGGATGGTTCACGTGGGTGAATGCATCACGCACTGCGGCGTTGCCATCGGCGCTTGATCTGGTCGATCAGAACGGAACACAGCAGCACGGCCCCAAGAACCATCTTCTGGCTGGAGGATTCAACGCCCATCAGGTTCATTCCGTTCCGAATGACAGCGATGATAAACGCTCCGATGAGAGTGCCGAACATGCGCCCTTCGCCGCCCATCAGTGAGCAGCCTCCGACGACGACGGCGGCGATGACTTCCAGTTCCCACATGTCGCCGTACTTGAAGTCGCCGGCATTCAGTCGAGAACTCAGCAGAACACCACCAAGTCCCGCCAGTGCACCGGTGATCGTGAACACCAGCAATCGAGTTGTCTCGACGGGAATGCCACACAGGCGAGCTGCCACGGCGTTGCCTCCGATCGCATAGAGACGCCGCCCAAACACCGTTTGACTCATCGTGAACTGAGCGATCGCATACAGCACCAGCATCAGCCAGACGGGATTCGGAAGTCCCAGCATCGTGCCTCCTCCGATCTCGCGAAAGAGTGTCGATTCCACTTTGATCGATTGCTGCTTCGACAGTTGTTCCGCTAGTCCTCGTGCCATCAACATCATGGCAAGAGTCACAATAAACGAGGGAAGTTTTCCAAGCGTCACCATCGCGCCGCTAAACCCGCCGGCAGCCGCAGCGACCGCGAGAGCAGCGATGATTGCAATCGCAACGGAAAGAGCGGACGGCTCAGAGTCTCCTCCGAATCGTCGCAGCAACAGGGTACAAATCACAGATGACAGTGCGACGATCGAGCCTATGCTAAGATCGATGCCGCCGGTGATGATGACCATCGTCATGCCGATCGCGATGATCGCATACATGGCCGTTTGATTCGCGACTCCGATCAGGTTGGCAGTCTTCAGGAATACAGGCCAGCGCGATGCCGAGGGTGCAAAGAAGTTCTCACGCTTCAATTCCGGATAACGTTCGAACACGGTCCACTGAGCCGACGCTTCGGTCACCAGGACCGCGGCGATTTGCGTTCGATCCGGGTAGGAATCAAGCAGGTCACGAACGTCTCGAGGACTTCCTGACACTGTGGTGATGGAAGTAACGCCCTTCTCCGTCAGAGCCCCCTGAGCCGCTTCGACAAATGCCACATCGTCTTTCCCCGCCGGGGCGACGATCAGAACTTTCGACTCCGGTGCCAGCTTGGCAACAGCATCACTCGAAACCGACCGTCCCGCTTCCGCTCCGGAGGGACTTTGGTTTTGAATGGTCAGAAAGCTAAAGGCCATCACCAGCAACAGCAGCACGATGATCATGCTGTAATCGGTGAGCCACTTTCGGAGGCGACCTTTGAGCGACGAAGTGGAACTCATTCTTTCATCTCAGAATCATCGTCGTCCGTCGTCGGTGCTTTTCCGAAGACCAGTTCCAGCTCCTGCTCTTCCTTCAGTCGGCGGGAGCGAATCTTGATGATATCCTTCACCATGCGCGCGCCACCGGGGACCGACACGACGATCTGAACACGGTTGTTCGTGACATTGATCGTGCTGGAACTCTTAATCTCCTTCAGCTTCCCACCTTCCACCGGGTAACCCGGCGGAGGAACGCCTCGGGAATACAAGTTTTTGTTCAGTGTGTCGCGAGGCAGCGTCATTTCGAAGTTATCAGATCCAGTCACGCGACCGCTGAGGTCACTGACTTTGTACTTCTGCACGTCGTCTGGAAGTCGAACCTCAATCACGATCTGATAGACTTGTCCGGGCTTCGGATTCGCAGGAATCGTGAATGCGGTGAAGCTGCCTTTTGTGACCGCAAGACCAGACTTTGGAACCTTGAGCAGCAATCCCGCCCCATTACCGTCCGGATCCTCGGAATCGCCGCCGGGAACATTTTGCCAAACATCGTCGAGAGAACTATTGAGCCAGCCGGCATCCGAAACGGCTAATTGAGTCTTCAGCTTCTCCAATTGCCTGGAAGGACTGTCCTGAGTCATCTCGATTTCGCCAGCGAAGTCCAGTTTAGCGCTGTCGTCCAGAATCTCCTCGTCGCCGAGCGACGCCTGAATCGGAGGCTCATCGAATTCTACAAGCTCTCCCCAGTTCACCCCAAACAGAGGCAGCAGGATTAGCAGCGCTGCCCAGATCGCCAGGTGAAACGTCATTGACGAATAGATACTGACGGCTGTTGGTGATGACGCGATAACGGACGCCTTCAGCAACACACCCTGTGTTTCGGAATCTTCATGTTCCTCACCCGTCTGAGGGCGAATCCTGGGCACCTGCACGGATTCTGAGCCCGTCAGTGGAGGTATCGCCGAAGATCCCTGGGTTGGAACACTCACAACGCCGTTTTCCTTTTCCGTCGCGCAGACCTTCGTGAAACGCTGCAAACCGGCAAAGTTCGTCTGATCATTTGCCAGTTGCCCCCATTGAAGACGACTTCAAAGTGAATTATCGATCGAAGTTTGGCGCGGCAATGCAATTTATCACTGAAATTCTGTCTCAGACAACTGCACGAAGCGGCCAGATTGGCAACAATTTCTCTCCTCAGTCACTTTTCAGTGTTCTGAATGCTGCAGGCACTGGTGGAATTTCTCCCCTGATTGCCCTTTTTCTCACAAGCCCATTTGCGGACGGAGTGACCAGGGATGGCTCTGGAACCTGCTGAATTCGAAGATGCTCAGCCTTCCTGCCGCCATTCGGATGTCGTTCTCCGTTTGATTGCGGGGATGACCATCGCACTGTGTGTCGGGCTGCTGCCCCTCGCCCCGGTGCAGGCCCAGGACGCTGCAGTTCGAAAAATCACATCGATTGTCCTGGCTGAGCCGGCAGGCATGCGCGTCGATGGGTACGTGGTTGCCCCAATGCCTGACGGCGGCGTTCTGCTGGAGCATCGCAACGGACGGCTGGAGATGATCAAGGGTGCCGCAATCTCGGAACGTTCTGAAACAGAGTTTGAGTTTCAACGGATGAACGATGAGGAGATGGGCACGTACCTCACGTCGCTGACGGGGCCGGAATTCCATATCTCACAGACCGACCACTACATCATCTGTGCAAACACGAGCGAAGCGTACGCCGAGTACGTTGGTCGATTGCTGGATCGCGTGTACGGGGAATACAGCAAGTTCGTTACGGAACTTGGTGCGCCGTTCAAAGCACCGACGGAGAAATTTCCGGTCATCATTCTTGGCTCCGTGAATGAGTTTCAGGAGTTTGCAAAGCAGCAGCACCCCGAAACAAGTTTTGAAGACACGCCAGGGTACTATTCAATCCGGGAAAATCAGGTGCTGCTTCAGGACCTGACTCGTGATCGAAGTCTGAAAGCTCCGGCGATACGAAAGAAGCTTTCCGAGCAACCACTGCAACTGGCGACGATAGTGCATGAAGCGGTGCATCAGCTGGCATTCAATACCGGACTTCAGGTTCGAATGGCTGACAATCCCGTGTGGTTTTCGGAAGGCCTTGCAACGTACTTCGAACAAGTCGCCGTAAAGTCACCTCAACTTTGGACAAAGCCCGGCCTTGTGAATGCTCGCCACCACGCTGAGTTTGTTCGCACGGCGAACGCTTCGCTCAGCATTCCTCTGGAG
The DNA here is from genome assembly GCA_016795145.1 of Planctomycetaceae bacterium. GTDB lineage: Bacteria > Planctomycetota > Planctomycetia > Planctomycetales > Planctomycetaceae > SXXK01. The sequence goes on along the minus strand of JAEUII010000233.1, from coordinate 852 downwards.
ACGCTGCTTTCCAGCGAAGACACGTTTCTGGATTCGACAACAGTAGCGACAGCGTATGCTGAATCATGGGCACTGGTGTACTATCTGCAGAAGGAGAACAAGGAAGGCTTCGGAGTCTACATGAACAGTCTGAGCCGTCTGAAGCCGATCCAGAAAGTCTCCCCGGAGATGCGACTGACGATCTTCAAAGAAGCGTTTGGGGCATCGCCCGAAGAAGTGGCTAAGAAGATGATTCCCGTGATCAAAAAGCTGCGTGCCCCGAAATGACGACGGTTATCGAGCAACAGACGAATGATGCGAACGCGACGGCCGAGCTACTCGGACGCCGACGCCGTGTCGGTTGGGTGGCAACGGCGTTTGGGATTGCCGCAGGGGCCGGCTTCTTACTAGCGCCCGCAGATTCGGCCTGGCCTGCTGCCTGTCTGCGAATTGGAATCGTGTTTGGATCACTCTGGCTGTGCCTGCCTGTGAGAAACCGACCGAGAGTCTGGAAGACCATGTCGCCCGGCCGTCTGATTGGGCTCGCCGTGCTGGCGATTCTGGCCAATCGACTGAAGTACTTCTTTCCCCTGATCGGTGTTCTGTCCGTGCTGGCGTTGATTTTTCGCCCACGTCGAGCGGCGACTCAGTTGCGCCGCTGACCGATTCATGGGGCGCATTCTTTGATTGTCGGGCGCCAGGGGAATGTCCTGTTGGTCATTTGAGGACAATTGAAGCTGAGGAGAGAAAGAAAAGCACATCTGCGATTCAGGCCCGGCAGGGCCGACAGATCCCCTGCCGGGGTCGAAGGCCCCGGTCTGCGGACCTCGAATCTGCCAAGGCCTGAAAGGCCGACACAACCCGTTGGACTGA
>JAEUII010000232.1 GCA_016795145.1 Planctomycetaceae bacterium | reverse complement strand
GAAAACTCATCCAGCGAAAGTTCGTCGCCGGATTTCAGAGTTCGTGTGGCCTTCTGACTCGACTCGCGGGACGGCACCGGCTGCAGGATCGCCGGAAGTGATGTCACCATGACCGGAGCCGCGCGATGGTGATCCAGAAGTCGTCGGACCAGCGCCAGTCGAGTCGCAGCGACGGTGTCGCCCGGGTCATTGGCATCAGGAAGACTTTCCCAGGCGGGAAACAGGTGCACGGGATTGTTCGTCAGCCCTTCGAACTCTTCTGCGAATTCTTCCGCATCGCGGATCGAAGGAAGCAGCACCAGATGGGCCCGTTTTTCATCGGCCGCGACGATCGCAGCGATCGACAGCGCGCAGACTGACCCCCAGGCACCGTCGACTGCGGCACTGTCTCCGGAATGCAGGGCTTTGATGACGCCCGAAAACCCGGGTGCTTCAGCCAGCAGCGCTCTCAGTTCCGTCAGATTTTTCGGGACGGATCGTCCAGAGCGACTCATGACGCACGGATTCTATGGAGCCTGCGTCGATTGTCCATTATGGCGAAACGGCAAAACCCGCGCGGAGCGGCGTGTGGCCCAAACATCAAACCTGAGCACTTCGGCGAGCGGCCTACAGCGCCAACCGGCCAGTACCAGCGGCAGTGAAAACAAAAAAAGGGCTCCACTCCCGACCGTCGGAGTGGAAGCCCTTTTGTCTCAGTCTCGGTTTAGGAACGTCTGCCTTTGGCTCTGCCGAATTAGCGGCAATGCCGATGACCGTGTCCAAATCCGCCGTACCCGCCACCATAGCCGCCGCCGTAAACTGGCACGGAGTAGAGTGACGAGCGATACACCGGCACCGAAAATGTCGGGTAGGCGTTGTAAACCGGAACGCCGTAGCCATATCCGCCGCCGTAGGGATTACCGAAGCCGTAGCCACGTCCGTAAGACGCGCTCATTCCATTGAAACCATTGCCGTAGCTGATGGAAATTCCAAAGTTCGAACGCCCGTGACGATGATCCGCCCTGGCTTCCGATGACGTCATTGCCATCAAACCACCCACCAACATCAAACACATCAGTAACCGTTTCATAGCCGTTTCTCCTTCGTAATGATCGGAGTAGGGGAATAAGAGACCCGGTCGCTTCTGATTCACTGGCATCCTTCAGCGTGAAGAGTCCAGACATTTGCTCCGTGACTGGCTTTCACCAATGAATCAAATCGTTTCCGGGCTGTTCGCAACCACTATGGGAACTCGGATCCATCCGAGATTGCTTGATGCCTTCCAAGTGATTGCGATCGGCATGCCACGGACTTGAGTAATTCTTCAGATTTGTCCTAAGTCACTTTTTGGTAAGTGTTTACGTGCGGTCGTGTGGCGTGCGGCTCTTCTGCCGAGCACTTCGGGGCTACGTCATTCTGATGACGAATGGTGTCGATATGATGACGTTGAACCGCCCACTCTGGCTGCGGCCTGAACACCAACAAAGAACGACCAACAAAGAACCACGAACGAAGAACAAAGAACTTCGCTTCAAACAGGGATTCGTCGTCCAATGAACACGACGCCTGGCGTGTCAGTATAGGAGTCTCCTGTTGCTGAAACTTCCTGAACTTCAGCAGATTCCGGCCAGCACCGCTTCTGCCACAGTAACGCGGTTTCTGCAGCCGCATCTGCGTCCTCTGCCAGGATTCCCCACAGTCTTACGTAGGCCGTCCATTCCTGTTCGCCGGGAAGACACGCATGGCTTTCTGCCCATCCTTCACCAAGCGGCTGCTTCACGAAGCAATGAAACAGCTCAACCTTCACTTTGGATGGGTTGGCTTCACGAAACCGAGTCAGAAGTCCATCGCCGGCAAACGCGCATTCCATCATGCGCTGATCGAATTGCTGCTGGAGTGGATCCTCTTCGTCCAGCGGTGATGCGCTCCAGACCATGTTCATCAGGCGCGAAATTCCGCCGTTTGTGAGTCCCTCCACGGTCGAAAACTTCGTGGCGAGAATCTGCCGCAGACGCTCTTCAAACTTCTCTGTTTCCAGCATCTGTCCCCAGGCGGTCGCTTCCTGCAGATCACACGCGAAGGCCATGTCCGGATTGATCGCTCGTTCCGCTTCGATGGCTTTCAGAGCTTCTGTCGGGCGTCGTAGTTCCAGCAGCGCACAGGCGCGGTAGTGATTTGTTTCCGGCTGATTCGGCGCGAGCAGTTCGAAGTGATTCAGATATGTCAGCATCACCGGATAACGCTCGAGCGAATAGGCACACAGAGCCGCCTGCCATGTCAGAGCCGCATCATGACAACCCTCGCGAATGGCGAGGTCCAGTACCGCAAGTGAATCGATTCGGCGGTCGGTCCTCGAGTACAGATCCGAAAGATGGTACGCGACCATCCGCTGTGTTCTGTCCAGCCGGAAGCTGCGTGCAAGGAACCGTTCCGCTTCGCCCATCTTCTCCTGCTCAAGATAGTACAGCCCGGCACGCCCAAACGATGGTGCGTGATTGGGAGCGATGTCCATCGCCTCAAGGAACAGTGATTCCATTCGAGCCGGCGGCAGGATCTGATCCAGCTCTTCTTTCAATGCTGCCAGCGCGGCTGCTTCTTCGGGGTCTTCGACTGCACGTTCGCCTTCGGCATCGTCTGGCATTTCTTCCGACGGAGATGGTTCGATGCGGCTGAGCACTGCGAATCGCAGGTCTCCGCCCAGTGATCCCAGCAGCGAAAGGACATCCGGGCTTTGGCGATGTTCCGACGCCACAGCTTCAGCCCATCGCCAAACACTCTTCCAGTCCGCGATCGACTGCAACGAGTAGCGAAGCATGCGGAACGCTTCATCGGCTTCTTCGGGCGTCAGGCTGGAGGCGGGCATCGCCAGAATGGCATCGACCACATCGCCCAGCTTGTCGACATCACCATCGGCCTCCATGATCTTTTCAACGATCTTCAGCATTCGAGGTGATGAAGAAACTGGCTGAGACGGATCACCGCTTTCAGAACCCTGTTCGGCGCCCTCGGCAGCAACGGCCTCGGCGTTAACTTCCGATTCCTCCGACGGCGTTTCGGAGGATTCGTCTTCCTGTCCGGCTGCCGCAAGTCGTTCATGCAGCTTGTCGAGATCCAGTCGTTCCGCGCGACGAGGAATGCTGGCGAAGGGGCCGGTGGAAACATCACCACACAGCGCGCCGGGGGTTGGGCGAATGGAGGGATCCAGCAGGCGTTCCAGTCGATGGAGCGTCAGCCAGTCGTCGGCCTTTGATGCTTTTTCACGCAGAGGTGCGGCAAGTGCTTCGAGTCGATTCGTTTTGCCGCTCATGCGGAATGCGGCGATGAGCAGCAGTCGAGTGGAGAACCAGGCATCCAGAAGTCCCAGGTCCATCAGCCGTTTGTCCCACGGCGTCATGCGCCGAATGGCCTCTTCGAACCGCTCGTGGCAGCAGTCTTCGATGGCAATCGCGCGGTCACGCACGTACGTGTACCGCGGACCTTCTTCAATCGGGGGGTATTCCAGAATTCTTCCGCAATGCACGGCATCCTGCTGGCTGGCGTCAAGTCCCGGAAAACTGGCCAGCAGGTCGGTTCGGCCTGCAACATTCAGGATGCTGCGTGCCATGGCGGAGTACATCGTTTCGGCGTTGTAAGGATTGTGAAACTCCGCGACATACTGCCAGCCTTCCATGACAGCATCCGCTGCTTCTTCCAGTCGTCCCTGCAGAGCCAGCATGCTGGCCACATCATCCGCGCTGGCAACTCGACGTCCGACGTTCAGGTCTTCTTCCAGATTCAGGCTGCCGCGGGCAAAATGCAGGGCCATGTCGAGGTCATCAGCAGCTCGATAAACCTCCACGGCAAACTCACGAAAATGCATGATGGAATGGTTGTCGCCAAACTTCCGACTGACGTTCAGTCCATCTGCGATGCACTGATGCATGCTCTTCGAATTGTATCCGTGGACCTGCCCCATCTGTGAGGCGAGGTTGTGATACGCAGACGGTGTCAGCCGATGCTGCCAGAATTCGAATTCATCGATGGTGATGTCCGGCTGAATAGTCCGCGCAAGGTTCTCATCTTCCAGCATGGCGATGAGACGAACGGTCAGATCAATACTGTTCTGAGGTGTAAAGTGCAGCCCTGCTTCGCTTAGTCGACGCACGGACACAAGATACGTCCCGAGCCGCTTCTCATCCTGGGCCAGTCGTCGCAGTTCGGAGTTCAGTCGCATGCCGGTTCGCGACAGCAGTTTCTGGTCTGCATCAGTGATGCGATCATTCAGTTCCTGAATCAGCTGTTCAACATCGCGCGGGGACTCGTTTTCGGATTCCACAAAACTCTCCTGTCAGGCTGCAACACTCACAGGTTGTGATGGAAAGACCTGGATGGTGTGAGTGTGGGTGCTAAGGGTATTGACGGCGGAACCCATCAACAACCCGCGCGAACGGGAAACACGGCTGGAATTCTGCGATGGTCGAAATGTTCACAAGCGCGACCTGCCAGTCTCATCAAGCTCTATCGTACCAACTGCTTCGCGATTGTTCCGAGATCACACAGGGCTGCACGACTTCCGGACGCTCGAACGGTTTCGCAAATCAGGTCGATGGCGCGGAACTCCGGGTCAACAACGTACAGGCATGAAGGATGGGCCAAAAAATCAAACACGGCACCATTCTCGATCGTCCATTCGAGACATTGTTGGAGCGACGCGAGGAACCAGTCCAGCTTCCACCGACCGCCGCGAAACGCGCCAATGTCGCTGATGGGGCTCATGGGGATTTCCACAAGGCCATCGTCATAGACAAATGGCTGGGCCAGCTTCAGAGCATCAACGATTCCCTGGAGAGTCCTGGCGTCCGGCTCCTGCATGGGCTGAGTATTCGGATGAGGCGGATAGAGACTGCTGATCCATTCGAAACCCTGTTCCTTCAACAACGATCGCACGGAGGCATGATTTCGGAGACCTTCCTGAAATCCGCCCGGCGTTCGAAAGCCGGCCGGCGAAATTCCGAGCCTTGCTTTCATGGCTTCGGAGGTGAGTCGAATGTTCTCCCGAATCGCATCGGCCACCGACTGATCTCGCAATAACCACGGAGCACGTCGAAAGCGAAACTGGAGATCTTCGATTCGTTCTGCCAGAACGTTCACATGGTCATAGGTGTGGTTTCCAACCGGATGGCCTGCATCCACAATCTGCTTCAGCCAGCTCACATCCGGCTGTTCGAAGACGCGACCAACGGCGAAGAAGTGCACAACGCCTCCCGCTTCGCGAACTCGTCGTGCTGCTTCGACGGAATAGTTCCGGGTCGGTTCGTTCAGGTTGCCTTTCTCATAGTCCCAGTGAGTATCCTCCCAGTTCGGAAAATTGCGACTCATTTCCAGGTCCAGCGTAACCGCAATTCGAGCCGGCGCTTGTTTTGCGGAAGAAGCTCCGCCGAGCAATGCCATGGCGGACATGGCCGCAGCGGAACCCAGGACTCCTCGACGGCTGAGCCTGTGATCTGTCATGGGAGTTCTTCTTTCGGTGCGGTTGAATGAACGACTTTGTGGCTGTCAGTGAACCCTGCGCGATGAATGTCCGCGGCAAGTCATGGACTTTTCGGAGTCGTTGCGTTCAGCTGGATCCATGAGACCTGGGTGATTAGCTGGTTGAGTGCCGCATACGAGATCGACGCGTTGACGGCGAAGCGAGGCGAGGTGTTGGCGGGAAATGTCGCAAGCGAAGCGTCCGCCACAAGGAACACGTTGAAGTCCTTTGACAGGTTTTCGTAGCCCGCTGTCGTTCGACAATAACACATGTCGGTCGCGTAACCTGTCAGCAACACATGCCGAATTCCGTGCTGTTTCAGAAAACCACGAAGAGGTGGATAACCTTCTCCGTCGAAGATCACAACGTCGTTCCGTTCCACGCTGACAGAATCACTCACCGGAATCGGCAGCGACCAGAATCCATCGCCATTGAATCTCGCGCCGGCATCCAGACCGGGAAACTGCCGAAAGTAATCCGCAACGGGTTGAGTCTTTCCGAGCGTCAGCTGTTCGGGCAATCCCTGGCCTTTGTAGGGATAGTCTGCAAGGACCCTGCGAAGTTCCTTTTCTCCCGCGATTCGCTCTTCATCGGACGGACGCTTACTGAAAGAGCGGTAGACCTTTGTGCGAATCGGATCGGCGTTCCCGGGAAGGCTGTACATGATGAGTGCCGCGCGACCTCGCATTCGATTGAGGAACGGATCGATGACTTCTTTAGTATGGCGAGCCGCGAGGGCGTTCTTTTCCGGAGTGCAGAAATCAGCGACACCGGCGGGCTCGGGCGACTTCCAGCCCCAGCTGTCATCGATGGCCCACGGATGAACCATGATCACAGCCGTTTCGGCGGCTCGAAGAGAATTGGGCATCTCAATAATGCCGCGAGCGTTGTAGGAAAACCGCCACGCTCGAACGGTAAGATCCGCGTTCTCATCCTGCACAATCGCTGGTGCTTCAAAGTGAGCCTGTTCGATGATCGGTTCAAAGAACTCGGGATAGTCGGACAGCAGTGGTTTTGGATTTTCGATGCGAGTCAGTTGATTCTGATAGACTCGCACAGGTTCCGTGGGCCCTTGCGCTGTGGCTTCCGAGTGGAGTGCCATCATCTGGCCGAGAGCCATGATCATGAGAGCCAGTGCCTCGAGCGTTCTGCCGCTTCGCATGATCAGCCCCTTTGTCTCTGGAAGAGCGATGGAACTCAGCCGCTCACGACACAGCACACAGAAACATGAACAGTGTCCATTCGGAGATTCTGAACGCCTGAGGCAGGCGTTCCACACTGATTGTGAACGGCTGAGACAGCCGTTTTACACTGTTCGTGCGAACGCGTCAGCTTTCAGCGAGCCAGGGTTCGACTGCTTCCTGGATCATTTCTTCATCCATGATTTCATGGGCGAGCAAATGGTCCGCGAGCGCGCTGATTGCGGTCCAGTGAAAATCATCCTGGAAGGCCTGATAGAGCTGAATCGTTGTCTTTTCCAGAGAGGCCAGCCGTCGCTGAGTATCGGGAACATGTTCGAGAGCGTCGAACGCGTCTTTCCAGTCCTGCTGCCATTCCGCAACCGTGCCCGGGTGAAATGGTTTGCCTGTGTAGACCATTTCGGCAACCGGTCCGGCCAATGCCACCCACGCCAGTTTTTCGGAAAGCTCTTTGCGACCGAACCGCTTTCGGCTCCACAGGATGGTCGTATCACCAAACCGTTCCGGGCCATCGTCATTATCGGGGCTGATCGACAGGCTTTGGACACGCGCACCGACATAGAGCGCGGCCCATGCATGCCCAGCTTCGTGGTATGCGGTCAGTTCCTCCGTGTCATCTGGCATTGCAGAGGTGAACTAGCCTGCGGCGTCCGGGCTCTTTGGATCCGATTTGTCCGTCCCGGATTTCGGAGTTTCTTCTTTGGGCTTCTTCACAACGGCTGGCAGTGTCTGTCCGGCAGGAACGAACTTCATGGAGACGGAATTGACGCAGTGGCGAGTATCCTTCTTTGTCATTCGTTCGCCGAAGAAGACGTGTCCAAGGTGACCACCGCAGTTATTGCACGTGATTTCTGTGCGGTATCCATCCGCATCGACTGACTGATGCACAGCGCCTTCGACAGCATCATCAAAGGCCGGCCAGCCGCAGCCGCTGTGAAACTTGTCTTTCGATGTGTACAGCGGCGCGTTGCAGCGACGGCAGATATACGTACCGGCATCTTCGAGATCTGTGTATTCGCCCGTGTAGGCTCGTTCGGTACCCTTTTCGAGCAGAACGTACGATTCGAAATCCGACAACGTGTTGTACTCAGTGGGTGCAGGCTGTTCAGCCACGACCGGCTCCTTCGTTTCGGGAGTGGATTCGGAAGTTGTTGCGGATTTCTGTTCTGTGTCGGCTGCTGCAGGCGCTGGGGCTGACGAAACTGGCGTCGCCTCCATGGCGTCGTTGCAGCCGGAGACCAAAACCAGTGACAGCAGCACGAACCATGTTCGAGGCATTTCCTGGATCCTCTTCCTGATGATGCAGTGGACAATCTGTGTGTTGAACTACCAGAACACATCAAAACGTAAGGCACCGATTGGCTCGACCAACCGGTGCCTGATAAGGGCCAAAACCCCTGTCTTAGCCAACTCGCTTCACAAGTTCGTTAGTGCTTGATGGGTGTCAGCAGAACGGAGGCGATTTTGCCGCTCTCCATTTTAGGTGGCTGTTCCACAGTGGCAATGTCTTCCAGAGCTTTCACGATTTCAACGAGCATTTCCATGCCACGTTCATGATGCGCGTTTTCGCGACCCTTGAACATGACGTTGATTTTGACTTTGTCGCGACGAGACAGAAAGTCCCGAGCCTGTCGAACTTTGGTGTCGATGTCATGCTGGCCCGTTTTGGCTCGCAGACGCAGCTGCTTCAGCTGAGTCTTGTGCTGGCGAGGACCACCGGACTTCTTCTGACGTTCATACAACACTTTGCCGTAGTTCATGATTCGGCAGACGGGCGGGCGCGCGTCCGGACTCACTTCGACCAGGTCCAGTCCTTCATCCTGAGCCATGCGCAGAGCGACCGCGGTTTCCATTTCCCCCAGCATTTCTCCCGTCGCGCTGACAACGCGAATCGGTGAAATTCGAATCCGCTCATTCATGCGCGGAAGGTTACTCTGAGGAGCGGGTGTCGGACGAGTTCGTTTAATGGTTGCCTCCGTTAGAGATGGTGTTGGTCCGTACGACAGTTTCGGTGATCAGGCCGGCCGAAACTGTTTCGTCCCAGTGACTGATTCCACATTAAGATCGTTGCCGGTTGACAAAAAAGACCACGACACGAACAGCCTCAACAGAACACTTCTTTGGAAGAGCCCTGTTCAGCTGGCGTGGATAACGTCTTCCGATGCCGGATTTTTGCCAAATTACGTCCAAAATTGCCAGTGTTTTTGCAACGACCTTCCAAAGGGGACCCGGAATCGCGCCAGAATTCAAACGTCACGGAAATTCGAACGGCTTTTTTCCGCAGTTTTTTCGACTCCCGCCGTAAGCAGAGCACCAATGATGGACGAATGTTTCGGTTCTCTCCGGCGGGGATTACGAAACCTGCGACCGTCGGCGGCCGGGTTTCTTTACGGTTTGGCGGGTTGGAATGGCGACTTTCGTGCCGTTATTCAATTCTGACACCCGCCGAAGAATCCGCGGTTGCGGACGGGTTGGGAGGCAAGTGAAATGCCGAGCCTCAATCCGTCGACGAATGTGGGTCTGATTTCGTGGTGAAGACGTTTGTGAAACGATTGATTGCTCCCATGACAATTTCTGGTTGCCGGGTCCGCTTGTGTGGACTGCTGGTTCTGCTTTCCATGTTCTGCCACGCCTCAGGTGCAGCGAGCTTGTCTGCCGCGATGGCTTTCGCGCAGGATGGTGCGGCACAGACTTCGACTGCGGCAGCTGCAACGATCCGCTTCACAAAGCTCTCGCTGGGTTTTCAGAGCATGGGACGTGTCGGGCAGGCATTGCCTGTTCGACTCTCTGCCGAAGGCCTGACGTCTGGCTCAACAGTCAGGCTGCAGATCATCGCCAGCGATCCTCGCGGCGATCAGTGTGAGAGTGTTGTTGCTGCCGGCGAAGTGTCCGTTGATGGCCTGATCGCTCTGGATGGCATTTTCAGTGTCGGCCGAATGGACGGGATTTTGACGGTTCGACTCCTGGATGAGAACAATGAAATCCTGATCAGTCATGATGTCGCAATTCAGCAGCCGAATCTGAAAGTGGAAGCGGCTCAGGAGTCTGAAGTCTGCACCGTCCTGACCATTCTTCGGCAGTCACCAACCACGGTTCTGACCGTCGGTGCGCCGAAGGGCATCAAAGATCTCAACGAACGGCTTCTGAAGAATCCTGAAACAACAGGAGTGCTGAACTGGTTCTCGTTGAAGTCATGGAATGAGCTTCCATCGGACTTCCGTGCTTATGAATCCGTCGATGCGATTTTTCTCACCACGGAATTCGATGTGACGGAACCTGTGGCTTTGGCGATTCGAAAATGGGTGTTGTCGGGCGGACATTTGATTGTGAGCTGCGGAGAAACGACTGAACGGTTGCTGGCATCGCCGCTTGGGCAATGGTTGCAGCCGCAGTTTGGAATTCCGTCGACTGAGTTTCAGCAGCAGACTCTTGATCTGACTTCGCTCCAGAATTACGTGATCGGGGCCACCGCGCTTCAGACGAATCGCAATCCAGTTACCGTGATGCGAATGACGTCCTCACAGCCGTCGATTGTTGTGGGGTCGCTGACGGGGCCTTTGATCCTGCGGAATGCCAACGGAGCCGGAATGGTCACGGTCGTGGCGGTCGATTTGAATCGTCCACCGCTGAGTTCGTGGTTGTCATTGTCACAATGCTGTGAACTGCTGTTGTTCGATGCGGCGGTTGTTGGGAAGGCGGGGCAGATACAGTCGGGTTCGCGAATTTCGTCGACGGGTGTTTCCGATCTGTCGACACAGCTGGCTGCTGCCGTTGATGCTGTTCCACAGGAAGATCGCTGGTCGACGTGGCATGCGATGCTGCTGATGCTCGGCTTTCTCGTAGTCGTTGGGCCGCTCGACTATTTTGTCGTGGTGCGGGTGCTGAAGCGACCAAGGCTGACCTGGCTGACATTGCCAGTCCTTGTTGGAGCGACTTGCCTGACAGCCGTATTTGCATCGGGCGGTAATGCGGCGGGACCCGTGTCACGAACCGCGGCTTTGATTGACCTGAGTCATGATGGTGCGGCAGAGCATGTTCGAATCCGAACATGGGGAAGCATCAGTACGCCAGAGACTCAGTATGCGACACTGTCTGCGAAGCATGCGGAATGGCTGGGTGAAAGCGATGGATCGGCGGAGCATCTCAACTGGAGCGGCCGTGCGGAAGACATCTATGGAGGAATGTATCGTCCGGGTGGTGCGGGGCTGGGTCGACAGACAAGCCGTCGATCAGACATCGCTCCATCGGAGTTCACTGCGATTCCTCTGATTGCCGGTGGATCCACTGCGGTGCTTGCGGAAAAGAACAGTTCATCGACGGCCCATCGATTGTTCGAGTCGCGATTGACTCTGCCGGTGAGTGGTCTTCTGGAAGGGGCCGTGACGCATCATCTTCCTTCGGCCGTTCGGAACTGGGTCGTCGTTTGTCATGATCGACTCTACACCTCATCGGATAAAGCATCGGACGATGAACGGAGCCTTGAACCGGGCGAAGAATGGTCGCGACATTCAGGCAATGTTCGAATTAGTGATGTCAGAGATTTTCTGCGAGGAATCCGGCTTGTCGACGTGTCGAACGGAAAGGGTGGTTTTGAAAAAACCCTGACAGCGCAGACGCAGGCTCAGTACGATATTCTGGGCCGCAATCCATTCGACATTCTGCTGATGGTTTCGCTCTACAATTCCGTTGGTGGCGACCAGTATGTTCGCTTGCAGAACAATACTCTGCGCCATGATGAAATCTCCGATGTCGTTGATCTGAACGGAGCGATGCTGATTGGGGTTGTCGATGCACCATCGACGGAGCTGCAGCTGAACGGTCAGCCTCTGAAATCGGAACAATCGCCCGTTGTTGTGCGTTTCTTCCTGCCGGTCGAGCGTGTTGCGGGCGAATCTGCGACGTTTGCCGACCCCACCGCCCGGTAGGGCCCGGTAGTGGTGTACCGGAGCTGGTTCGCAGCACACAGCGTCAGGTTCTTTCTTACGGCGAATGTGGGAAAAGCGCAAACTGTCGTAGGAGAACGTCCGTACTGCGGGTCGCGGGCGGACCATAACGATGTTCTGTTGAGATCTGCTGTTTGTCGGACGAATTGACGGCCAACTGATTGAAATCGACGAGCCTGGACGTATCGTCTCCTCCGCGTTCATTCCGGAAAACGAGGCTCCACGGGACGAGGTCGGTCATGTCAGCAGCTGGTTTCGAGCAATCTGCGGACTCGCCGCTCGCAGCCGTTGATGTTCGACACCTCGTGCGCAAGTTTGCCACTCAGTCCGGCGAAGTCGTGGCCGTCAACGACGTCTCGATTCAGGTCAAAGCCGGTGAAGTTTTCGGGCTGCTCGGTGCCAACGGTGCGGGCAAAACCACAACGCTTCGAATGATGCTCGGCCTGCTGCCGCCAACGTCCGGGACCGTCACGATGGCTGGGTACGACGTGGCGAGGTTCCCGCTGGAAGTGAAGCGGCGCGTGTCTCTCGTGTCGGCAAGTTCCGGGCTCTATCAATGGCTGACGCCGCGGGAGATGATGCTTTACTTCGCGGAGCTTTATGATGTTCCCGAAGACGCCGCGCTGGCTCGTGTGGAAATGCTGGCCGACGTTTTTGACCTGCGAAAATTCATGGACCGACGTTGTGCCGGGATGAGTACCGGGCAGCAGCAGCGAGTCAACCTGGCGCGATCGCTCATGCATGATCCTCCGGTCGTGCTGATGGACGAACCGACGCGAGGCCTGGACATCGTCGGAAGCAAACGCATCTTCGACTACACTGCTCATCTGAGAGAACTTGGCAAGGCTGTCATCTTTTGTACTCATCGCCTCGATGAAGCCCAGCGTTTGTGTACTCGATTCGGTCTGATGTTCCGCGGGCGGCTGCATCTGGAAGGAACTCTTGAGCATCTTCAGCAGTCCACAGGTCGTGAGATGCTGACCGATATGTTTCTGGACCTGATGCAGAAGACCGTGGAGGCAGATGCCGTCGCGAAGAATGATGTTGGCCAGGAGGTCGCCCGGTGACTTCGCAGAATTCTGAATCATCGCCTTCAGCTGTCGGTACTTCTTCGCGTCAGGTAACTCCTCGATGGCAGCGGCTTGTGCGTCTTGCCCGCAAGGAAGTCCGGGAGTCCATGCGTGATCGAAGAACACTGGCGACGCTCGTCCTGATGCCGCTGATTGTCTATCCGCTTCTTGGGCTGGTTGTTCAGAGATTTGCAGTCAGTCGCGTTGATCCCAATGCGCCGGAAGCGGTCGTCGTTCTGGACAGTGCGATACATCCGGATGAAGCAGCCGTGCTGTTCAGTGTGCCGGATCGAAGACGAACGGAAAGCGCTCAGCAGGCAGGCGAATCGAATGGATCAGCAGAATCGAAAGACGCAGAGGCCAAGGCCGATGCTGACGGCAAGGATTCGTCGGCCGAAGCCTCGCTGCAAAAACTGACGGAAGGCCTGACGCCGCTGGCAGGGAATGCACCACCAAAGCTCCATGTGGAAGGTTTGCAGTTTACACGAGAAGAAGTTGAAGCTCTGGTGCAGGCTGGGCATGCCGACGTGGGCATTCTTCAGATTCCCGGTGAAGCTCCAGCGGAGAATCGTCCGGGGCGAGCAAGAACATTTCGAGTCATCTGTCGGGAAGGAGACCCGTTTAGTGCTCGCGCTGCCGAAGAAGTGGAAGCCTGGATTACTCGCTACCGTGACCGTGTTGTCCGGGCACTTCTGCGCCGGACTCCGTTTGGTGCGGAGACGATGCCGCACATTGAAACAATGAAGATGGCCTCGCGCGGCCCCAAAGAGTCTCCACTGAGCGCCTTTATTCCTTTGATGCTGGTGTTGATGACGATGACCGGGGCTGTTTATCCCGCGATCGATTTGACGGCCGGCGAACGAGAACGCGGGACCCTGGAGATGCTGATGGCCGCTCCAGTAGCGCGACATGATTTGTTGATTGGAAAGTTTGCTGCGGTCTTTCTTGTGGCAGTCCTGACAGCACTGATCAATCTGACGGCAATGATGCTGACTCTGTATTCGACAGGCTTTGATCGTGTCCTGCTGAGTGACGGCCTTTCGATTGTGACGTTCTTTCAGGTGATGCTGCTGCTGGTCGTCTTCGCATCGTTCTTCTCGGCCGTGCTGTTGTCGATCACCAGCTTTGCACGCAGCTTTCGGGAAGCTCAGGCATGGCTCATTCCTCTGATGCTTGTCTCGCTGGCTCCTGGCATTCTGAGTCTGATGCCCGGCGTGCGTCTGAATCTTGCTCTGGCTGTCGTGCCGTTGGTCAACATCGTGCTGGTCGGTAAGGAATTGTTTCAGGGCATCGCGTCGCCCTTACTGTTTGCTCTGACGCTTTTGGTGACGTGCGGTTACACAATGGCAGCACTGCGAATCGCTGCCAGCATTTTCGGAAACGATGCCCTGCTCTTCACGTCCGGAAGTCTGACGAGTCGGCGAGGAGAGACTGGTACGACGGACGAGCTTCCTGTTTCACTGGCGGCGAAGTGTGGTGTTCTGATTCTGCCGCTGCTGGTTGTTCTATCAGGCCTTCGGCATCGAATCGTGAGTCAGGAAAACACGGCCGGGCAGTTGATTTTGTCGGCGGGAATTCTTGCTGGTCTGTTCGCCGGTTTGCCGCTTCTGTTTCTGAAGCGACAGCGAGTTCGTATGACAACGGCCTGGGCGTTGAAGCCGTTTTCGTTTCTGGCAGTTCCCGGTGCGATTCTGCTGGGGCTGTCGTCCTGGACGATTGTGTATGAACTGCTGATTGTGTCTCAACGAGCATCGACATGGACGGAGTTTTTGAATAACCCGGCGATGAAGCAGATCATCGAGCGATTGATGAAGGAGGCACCGCTTGCGTTGCAGTTGCTGACGCTGGCTCTGGTCCCGGCGATTGTGGAAGAACTGTTTTTCCGAGGCTTCCTGATGGGATCACTGCTGCAGCGAGGCAAAGGCAGAATGGTTCCTCTGCTGGTCACGACGTTCGTGTTCGCAGCCGCTCATGTGGTCACCGATCCTGCGTTGTCGATGGCTCGATTCCCCGGCACGTTTTTGCTGGGCTTGATTCTTGGCGTGATTCGACTGCAGACGGGAAGCATCTTCCCCGGCATGCTGATGCACTTTGTGAACAACGCCATCCTGCTGTCGCTCACATCGCTGCAGCCATTACTTTTGAAAGCCGGAATCAATCTGAACGTGGAAGGTGAGAGCCATCTTCCACCGACACTGCTGGTTGGCGCCGCCGTCAGCGCTGCAGTGGGAATATTCCTCATCCAAAAATCCCGCCGCCCAGTGTAGAGCAACTGTCCTCAGTTGATCCAGTACCTCAGCCGGTGCGGCGTTTGATGGTGACCTGAGCTTCCGCGACTCCTCCCTTTTTCTCTGCCATTGTTCGTCCCTGCCCGACCGCTTGTTCGATTAGCCGAATAACAGACTTCTGTTTGACATCCGCGATACTGTTCAGGCGAATGTGGCGAATCAGCTTGCCCGTCCCTTTCAGCAATTCATCAGGGTCGTCCAGCTCTGTTCCACGGTCAAAACCCAGGTTCACGTGTTGTGCATACGTGGCGATATGAATGAAGCCCTGCCCCTGCTTACCAGTGAACGTGAATGCATTGGAGATGCAATACGTCTCGTAGATGATCTCACTACATTCTCCAGCCGCCTTGAGAACGGCGTTTCTGGCCGCGAGAGCGATCGAGACAACGTCTTCCGTTCGATCCAGCATGAGTTCTCGAAGGATCAACTCTGTTTGCGACCTGGATTTTGCCATCTTCGCTTCCCAATGGATGTCTTCTTTTCCGGCATTCTGCCGCAAACTGACTGCAGAACTCTAAAACGTTCAACGCTGACTTGCCACAATGTGCCTCCCCGCGAGCGAACCTGCATTGTTCGCGGCGGAAACCACCCCGCCAAATCCCACGCTTTGAGGAATCCTCCGAGGTCGTCGAATGTCTGTTGTTCAGTTGAGTGAGTTTGCGAAGTCTCTGAATGTTGAAACCGCTTTCACTGTGCTTGCCGTTGCGAAGAAGCTGAAGGCTGCCGGGAAAGATGTCGTTGAACTGGAAATTGGTGATAGTCCGTTTAACAGCACGGCTTCCGCCATTCAGTCGGGCCTTCAGGCGATTCGAGACAATCAGTCACACTATTGTCCGTCTCCAGGGATCCCAGAGTTCCGCGACGCGGCTGCTCGATTTTTGCATCGGGAGTTTGCCGTTCCGGTTGCGGCTGAAAACATCGCTGTGGGGCCAGGTGCAAAGGTCTTCGAACAGTTCTTCTGCGAAGCGTTCCTGAATCCGGGCGACGGCTGCCTGGTCTTCAGTCCTCATTTCCCAACGTACATTCCCAACATCCAGCGCCGAGGTGCTCGGGCTGTTCTGAAGCCGCTGAAGCAGGAAACAGAATTCCGTCCGCAGGTATCGGACATTGAGAACTTCCTGAACACCGATCCGTCGCCTCGCGCGATCTTTTTGAATTCACCGCACAACCCAACGGGCGGTGTCACGACCGAACAGGATCTGCGAGATATCGCGGATCTGATTCGGGGGAAGAACGTGGCTGTGTTCAGCGACGAACCTTACTGCCACATGATCTGGAAGGGCCGTCATCATTCGCTGCTGGCTCAGCCGGGTATGCTGGATCAGTGCGTGGCGGCCTATACGTTCAGCAAGTCATATTCGATGAGCGGCTGGCGTCTTGGTTTCTGTGCATCATCACGCGAGATCATTGATGCCATTGGCAAGATGATCAACACGACGCTGTCGTGTACTCCGCCGATTGTTCAGCTGGCCGGGAAGGCTGCGCTCGATCAGGACTCGAAGGAACGTGACGAAACCATGCTGAAGTTTCGCGAGAAGGTCCAGTTGCTGACGGCGGGTTTGAATCGCATCGATGGCTTTACGACGCTGGATCCCACCGCAACGTTTTATGTGTTCCCGAGCGTGAAGCCGGTCTGCAATCGACTGGGCATCACCAGCCACGGCCTGGCTCTGTACTTCCTGGAACATGCCGACGAAAAGTTTGGCGTTGCCTGTCTGGGTGGCGAATGCTTTGGCGAAGCTGGTGGCGGCTTCCTGCGATTCAGCTGTGCCGAACCGAATGACCGGCTTCAGCAGGCACTGGACTTCATTCCGGTTGCTCTGTCCCGGACGGATCGCATTGCGAAGTGGCTGGAGATTCATCCAGAATTCCGCCTGCGATCTCCTTACGTCTAAGTTCATTTCGACCCGCTGCGTTAGCGAGGGACTTTCGTGAGAATCACGGACGTTTCTATCCCTCGCTGACGTGCCGGATTATGAAAACTCGATCATTCAACGTGCCCTCAATCACAGGCTGAGCCATGAACCCTCGCAGTTCTCGTTATGGTCTGATTTTGTTCTTCGTGTATCTCGCGTTCTATGGGGGATTCGTTGTCATCAACGCGTTCGCTCCGGAGAGCATGGAGAAGCCGCTTCTGTCAGGCCTGAATGTGGCGATTGTGTACGGCTTTGGTCTGATCATTGGCGCAGTCGTGTTGTCGGCAGTTTACGGCGTACTCTGCGGCGACGTTTCACGATCTGAAAACAACGAGGAGAAGTCGGCATGATCTACGAATCTTCATGGCAGGCCGTTCTGATCTTCTTCCTCTTCGTGGGCTTCACGCTGGGGCTGAGCTTTTGGCTGGGGCGAAAGGCGAAGTCATCCGAAGGCTATTTTGCTGCTCATGGGCAGATTCCGTGGTTTGTGAACGGCGTTGCGTTTGCTGGCGACTATCTGTCGGCCGCGTCATTCCTGGGCATCTGCGGGATGATCGCGTTCTATGGATATGACGGGTTCCTGTATTCGATCGGGTATCTCGCCGGATGGATCGTCGCACTGTTCGTTGTCGCCGAGCCAATGAAGCGGCTTGGTCGATTCACGTTTGCCGACGCGCTGGATTCTCAATTCAACTCACGCGGAATCAAGCTGGCGGCCGGTATTAGCACTCTTGTGGTCAGCATCTTCTATCTGATTCCACAGATGGTCGGCGCGGGGGCTCTGGTGACGCCACTGCTGGGATTCGATCAGTGGGTTGGCGTTGTCATGGTGGGCAGCGTGGTGATCCTGATCGTGGTGACGGCCGGCATGGTCTCGACGACGTGGGTCCAGTTCCTGAAAGGCGCGCTGCTGGTTGTCTTCAGTGCGATCCTGACGTGGATGATTCTGGATCGAGGCTTCAAGGTCGCAGACGGTGGCGTCGACGGTCATCACTTTCAGAGCATCACGGTTCAGGCCGATGATCTTTCCAATGATGATGGAAAAGTCGGTGAGCTGAATGATGTGGATGTGTTGCCCGCCGCTGACGGCTGGGAAAAGGCCAAAGAGAAATTCGTGCGGCTGAAGAATCGAACAACAGGCGACGTGTCTGTGTGGCGATCCTCTTCGGAAGAAGGTTCTTCGACCGTCACTCTGTCTGAAGCTCAGACTCTGACAAAGACAGCGGACGGGAAGATACTGGTCAATGGCAAGCCAAAAGGAAAGAAGAAAGGCGAGCCGGAACTTCATCCTGTCGGCTATGTAACGGAGCTGCCAGACGGGAAGACGGAAACAGGACCGCTGTCGACCGTGGAGTTTTTCCGAACGCTGCAGCAAAGCAAGGTCGTGTTGTGGCGCAATGAAAAGTTCAAGACGGCGGATGACAGCGAAGTGACGGTCTACTTTCCAAAGGTCACGACCGGCGGACAGGTTCTTCGTCCTGGCGAACATCCGACGTTCAAAGGCATTCGCAGCGAAAAGTTCACGGACAAGATCAACTTCATTTCTCTGATGCTGGCCCTGTTCTGCGGAACCGCTTCACTGCCACACATTCTGATTCGTTATTACACGGTGAAGGACACCAGCAGTGCCAGGAAGAGCACGATTGTGGGGATCGCCAGCATTGGCTTCTTCTACGTGCTGACTCTGTACCTTGGACTGGGAGCGATGACCAGCGGTGAACTGGACGTGAGCGATGAGAATATGTCCGCGCCGTTGCTGGCGAGGGGAATGAATACGTGGCTGTTTGCTGCGATCTCGGCAATTGCCTTTACCACAGTGCTTGGCACGGTGAGCGGATTGATTCTCGCCGCCGCCGGCGCGGTGACTCATGACCTGATGAGCAGTGTGTTGAACTGGAAGATGACTGACACGGAGAAAGTTCGGCTCGCAAAGATCTCTTCTGTCTTCGTGGGAGCGATCGCGATTGTCCTGGGAATTCTGTTCCAGAAAATGAACCCGACGTTCCTTGTCGGCTGGGCCTTCAGCGTCGCAGCATCTGCCAATCTTCCGTCGCTCGTGATGATCCTGTTCTGGCGCGGTGTAACCCGTCAGGGCATCATTGCAGCGATCGTCGTCGGTATGGTGTCGTCAATGACGTGGATTCTGCTGAGCGGCGAAGCGTACTCGAAGGTTTACGGCCTGGACGCTGCTGCTGCGATCGTGCCGTTTAGTCAGCCGGGGATTCTGACGATTCCTCTGGGGTTCGTGACGCTGGTGGTTGTGTCGCTGATGACGAGTGCGAAGAAGTAGCGGTCCTGTTCCACAAGGCGAGCGGTGGATGTCAATCCACTGATGTCACGCCTCCGGCGCAAAAACAAACCCAGTGACTCGTGGCCTATCAGGCCCGGGACACTGGGTTCTTGCTCAACATCGGATGCGGTTCGTCGTTTACTTGTGCGGCGAGTAGTCTGTTGGGTTCAGATAGACGGACTCGACCTTTTCCACGAGCTTGCCGTTTCGCTGAGTTTCCTCGGCGACCTTCTTCCATTCCGGATCGTTTCGGAAGGCTTCCCATGAAGCGTCTGCGGCGGCCTTGTCTTTGTGAGCGATGACGTAGATCAGGGTGTTTGGTTTGTCGACCGGTGTCCAGTAGATGATGTTCTTCATGCCATGCTTTTCGAACAGCTTCATCGTGTACATGCGGAAGCGATCGTTCAGAGCATCCAGCTTGCCTTCCGGCGTGTAGTACGTGCGAAGTTCATAGAGCATTGGTGTTTGCTTGCCTTCCTTCTCATCTGCCGTGGCCGATTGAAACAGTGAACTTTGGCTGACGGCAACAGTCGCCAGAACGCCGAGTACGATTCCGGCCCAAAACGAAGTACGCTGCATGGGGGACTCCTCAAAAAGGAAAAAAGTGTTGGCGTGGATCGTACCAGCAGATTCCGCGAACAGG
This sequence comes from Planctomycetaceae bacterium, assembly GCA_016795145.1. Lineage (GTDB taxonomy): Bacteria > Planctomycetota > Planctomycetia > Planctomycetales > Planctomycetaceae > SXXK01. The sequence goes on along the minus strand of JAEUII010000232.1, from coordinate 3,860 downwards.
GAGTGAACGGGAAGAAGAGTCAGGCAGCATATTACGAGATAGGGTCTCTGTGGCCTGCTGTGAGGTCAAAAGACTTCCGCCCTGTCGTTCATTTGGCGTTCGATGTTAGCCCAGTCGACGGACGTGGGGTCAGGCGGATGATCCGAGACTTTGTTCCAGTTCATCATCGCGACACCGATCGCTGCGACAAATGCTCCGATAGACGCCGGAATCAGGGCAAAGAGGATTCCTGATGCGCCGAATCGTGGTACGCCGAATAACAGCATTGTTGAACCAAATCCCGTGATGCCACCACACACGGCCGACGCCAGAACGGCGCGCCCTGTGCTGACTCCCCGAGGGCACGTGATCTGAAGCACCACAAATGTCGCGGTGGCAACGGGGACAGCCGCAATGAACGCAACGACGAGACCAAACGCAGCACCGATGAAGCCGAAGAGAAAGAGGCCAAAGATTCCTCCGGCAACTCCTGTCGTCAGCCACGCCTGCAGACTGACCAGCAACGCCGATCGAGATTTTCGGAGCGAATCCAACTGACTTGCAGGAGGCTCACTCAGGATTGTTTCCTGAGCGACATAGGGGTTGAAATCCTCGGAACCGGCGGACTCGGACATACAATGGCTCACTCGCGTTTGACGTTACGACCACCGATTGATGGGCACGCAACGATCAAACCGCCTGATACCGGCCCGGCATAACAGCTTCTTTTCGAAACCTGTGCGAATTGCGGATACACAGTGCCCGCGCGAATGAACGCGAGGATTCGCGTGGTCTGAGATCAGGCGTTTTCCGGCGGAGGCGTGATTCCGAAGTCCTGAATCGTCAGCAGGGCAGAGAACGGAATGCCGCGTGCTTTGAATGCGGCAGCTCCGCCCTGAAGGCGGTCGACGATTCCAACAGCATGGACGACAGTGCAGCCAAACTCCTGGACTCGATCGACAGCCTGCAAAGCACTGCCGCCGGTTGTGACGACGTCATCGACGATGACGACTTTGTCACCTGGCTGAATCGGTCCTTCGATGAACCGCTGGGTCCCGTGGCCCTTGGCTTCTTTGCGAACCATGAACCCCTGCAGCGACCGGCCCTGAGATGCCGCTGCCACAAGAACGCCACCGACAATCGGGTCTGCTCCGATGGACATCCCGCCAAAGCCGGAGAACTCGATGTCCTTCATCAGCTCCAGCAGTCCGTAGGAGATCTGCATCAATCCTTCCGCACTGAGAGTGACCTGCTTGCCGTCGAGGTAGTACGTGCTTTTCTTTCCGGAAGCGAGCGTGAAGTCGCCAAACTTCAGAGCACGTTCACGAATCAGTTCCATCAGTCGAGCACGGTTGAACATTGAGCAAGTCTTTCAAAATGTCGGGACGTCGAACGGACAGAGTCGGACGGCGCGAGAGTATCTCACACGCGAGCCCGACATCAAACGAAGAGACCTGTCAGGCAGAATCCTCTGCAGGGATGAGAATCTCGACGGATCCGTTGCAGGGAATCCGCTACTTCTTTGTTTCGCGAGCCACACGATAGGCATTCAGGTCAGCAACGATCGATTCAACTTCGGCATCTGTCAGACGATTCTTTGTCGCCTTCAGCATCGTCACAAAGTGCTCGATCTCTTCCGGCTGATACGGGTAGCCAATGTTGCCGCCAGGGCCAATGGATGTCGCCAGAGTCTTGCCGGACGGGTCCAGAATGACCATCCACGGAATTCCCCCAGCGCCCTGTGGTTCAAGGCGACTGGCAACCTGTTCTCCGTTCACCATTCGCATCGTGTCGATTTTCAGATCGACATAATCCGTGGCGAAGACGGACTGATGGTCCTGCATGAACTGAGACAGAATGGTGCACCATCCACAGTAGGGCGATCCGACTCGCACAAGAACGGCCTTCTTTTCGTTTCCTGCTGTTGTCAGGGCGTTCGTCAGTAGTTGCTCTGCGTCCTGCTTCTCCGGCATCCACTTGTGAAGGAAGTCTGCCACCAGTTTAGGATCATGCTGAGGTCCTTCTTCCAGCGATCCCGTCTCCTGATTCGCCAGAACAGCGCCGGAGGAATCCAGGACCGTCAGATGAGGGAAGCTGTACTGTCGATCTGCACCACCGTACTCGAGCATCAGATCGTGGTTCTTTCCCTGGTCGATCAGCACAAGTTCGTATTCTTCATGAACGATGGGATGAACCACGGAATCCTTGTGGAACACGTCGTGAAGTTTGTAGCACCAGCCGCACCAGTTTCCGCCCCATTCAATCAGGACATGCTTGTGGTCTCGCTGAGCACGCTTGAGCGCTGCGGCGATGAGTTCTTTGCCGTTGGCTTCTTCGACATAGATCGGTGCACGAGTCGCTTTCGCAGGCTTTGCCGCTGCTGGTTCAGCGGGCGCCGTCGCCGTTGCGGCCGGTGCGTCAGTCGTGGCCGGCTCTGTGGCCGTCACCGGCGCCTTGGTGGCATCTGCAAGGGATTCGTTTCCAGCCGCGCCGGGTTTCGATGAACTGGATGTTGCGTTCGAATCGGTTGTTGCGGCTGTGGTTGTGGGATCCGATTTTGGAGCGACGTTGTTGGCGTTAGATGTCGCCGTGGATTTTGGACTGCTGTCATCCGGCGCATCAGAGCAACCTGCAAGACTGAGAGCCGAACATGCCAGCACCAGGATGCCCCACAAGGAAATGGATCGGTGGAGGATCGAAGCGATCGGGCTGCGATGAATACTCATGATCTTCTCCTGAATGCAGGCACTGCGTCAGAGACTGAGCCAGAGAGGACTGGCTGCGATGTGCACATAATAAGTGTTCGCAGCGGAAAGTCAGCTGACAGTGTCTCCCCCGGCATCGCGGTATCACCAGATCGCAAGCGGGGAGACCGCAGAGGATTCCGTTCCGGCTGTAAACGAAAAACGCCACCCGTTTTTCGCGGGTGGCGTGATTCGTAAGGACTGGAGGAACCAGACTCTGTCATGGATCCTTCAGCATGTTTTCCATCAGCTGGATCGCAGCTGGACCGACGAGGACCACGAAGATCCCGGGGAAAATGAACAGGACGAGCGGGAAGATCATCTTCACCGCGGTCTGCTGAGCTTTCTCTTCCGCCATCTGACGGCGTTTGATTCGCATGCTGTCCGACTGAACTCGAAGCGCCTGAGCGATCGAAGAACCGAATCGGTCTGCCTGGATCAGAATGGCTGCGAGGGCACGCATGTCATCGACGCCCGTTCGAATACCAAGTTCATGCAGAACTTCGCGCCGAGGTTTTCCCATCTGCAGCTGCATGTTGGCTGTCGAAAGTTCCCCGCATACTTCGGGAGCACCCGACATCAGTTCTTCGGAAACTCGACGCATTCCCGCATCGAGGCCAAGGCCTGCTTCAACGCAAACGACCAGCAGGTCGAGAGCATCAGGAAGCTGCAGAAAGATCTTCTGCTGACGGGACATCTTTAGCAGGGTCAGCGCAAGTTCAGGAATGTAGAAGCCGAGGCCTCCGCCGATCACGATCGACATCCAGGAGTCTCGCGTGATCCCGGTTTTGATCAGGCCGTACGCACCGCCGAAGAAAAGACCGACGCCCAGACAGACCACTTTGATGGCCAGGTAGTTTCGAACAGCGCTGGGCTTGGCGAAGCCTGCGTTTGCCAGCCGAATCTTCAGGTTGCTCTGTTCCAGTTCGGTCTTTGGTTCGAGGGCTTTGGACAAAGCTGGTGCAGCTTTCTCCAGCATGTTGCCCATAGTCGAACCACCGCCATTGGTCAGTGACCCTTCGCGCTTCTGACGCGCAAACGGATCTCGCCATTCTTCAAGACGCTCAGATGCTCGAGTCGACTTGCGTGAGAACATGCTGATGACGCCCCAGATGCCAGCTGTAATGGCAATGAAGG
>JAEUII010000181.1 GCA_016795145.1 Planctomycetaceae bacterium | reverse complement strand
CAGCCGCAAACTGGTTAATCAACATGCCCAGGCCATCTCGGCCCGGCTCGCGGACCTGGAACAGTTCCTGCACGACATGCGGGCGTATGCTCAGCCAATCCCAACGCAGCGACGTCGCGAGCGGTTGATCGATCTTGTTCGCGAAGCCTCGGAAGCGGCTCGACGGCACTTCGTTGGATCGGACTTTGACCCGACTCGCATCGAGATGCGGGTGAGCATCTCTGAGTCACTGACGCTCGAAGTCGCCCGGCATCAGGTTCTGTCCGTCTTCACGAACCTGCTCCGAAATGCGTTCGAAGCGTTTCGTTCGGTGCAGAACGAAGTCGGCCCATTCTGGATCGCGGTCTCGGCAAACACCGATGACGACCGCGTCTCGATCCTGATCGAAGACAACGGGATCGGGTTCGGGGAAGAAGATCTGCAGCAGATTCGGGAGTTCATACCCGGCTACAAAACCATGAAACACGACGGGACGGGATTCGGTCTCCCGACCGCGCGACGTTACATCGAGGCACACGGCGGCACGCTCGATATCGACAGCCAGATTCAGGCAGGCACGAAGGTGAGAATCGTCCTGCCCTTGGAAGCATGGGGAGAAGAGGCAGAATGACTCTGCGAGCACTCATCATCGACGATGACCCGCACATTGCGGATGTTGTTTCGGACATCGTGTCGTCACTCGGTCATGCCAGCGATGCCGTTGGTTGCCAGGACGATGCTCGGCGCAAGCTGGCAACAGCGGCGTATGACTACTTCGTCCTCGACTTGGAGATTCCAGTCCGAGCCGAGCGCAGTCTGGCCCGCCTTCAAAACGGGATGAATCTGTTGAGCGAGTTGGTGGCTTCCCGGCTTGGTCCAGTGATCGTGGTGACGGGGTTCGGTAACAATGGTCCAGATCAGGGTGTCGCGTGCGTAAAACTTGGTGCAGCCGACTACATCGCCAAACCGTTCGATCGCGGGGGCCGCACGTTGGACGGGGCGATCCTGGAAGCGCTCCGTAAATCTGGTCGGCTTCCTGTCCGGTCGGCCGCACAGCAGCAGTCATCCCCACCACGCCCCTTTGTCGGTGGAGAAATTCAACTTCAGAAGAAGCGGCTGGTCGTGTGCGGAGTCGAGGTGCCGATCGCTCCACTGATGCACCGCATCCTCTCCGTCCTCAGCGAGAAGAACGCGGCGGGCAAATATGCCGCCTTCAGTGGAGACGAACTGGCCGAACATGACGGCGTCCGTTGCAGCCGGGGGCAAAACGGCGTCTCCGATACGATCCACCAGCTGCGGAAACGGATCACGGCATCAGTTCTCGAAGAGGCGAACATCTCCGTTGGCGACCTGGACATCATCCGCAGCAAAGGGCTGGGTTACCGAATCGCCGACTCTGTGAACGTCGTCATTGGGGCATGCCGACCAGTATTGGTGACATCCGAACCCGAAAATGTCACCAATGATGTCACCGTTGGCGAAGGCGATGTCACCAATCATGTCACCGATCGGACCGGAAATGTCACCAATGACATCGATCTGAATGACCGCCAAGCCTGGGCCATGTCCCTGATTCGCAATGGGCAGGAAGTCCGTGTCAGCATGCTGGTTGCGCGGTTCAAGTGCTCTGCCCGCACTGCCAAACGCGATCTCGCCGATCTGAAAGAGCTTGGTCTCGTCCGTTTCGTCGGTTCGCCTCGCACGGGCCACTACGTGTTGACATAGCACGGTTTACGCCGCGTTTTCGCTCATGGCCCACAGTTCGGTCAGGTGCGGCTCCCGTTGCCCAAAAAACGCCGTCGTGAACGCATCGCGCGCCGGTGTCCAGGGTTCGAAGATGCGGCAGTTATCCCGACTTTTCTTCAAATCGAGCCGTTCGACGAAAAAGTCGAACGGCTTTCTCTTTGTGGTGACTAGAGTTACGTCGCTCACCTGCCGGTTCAAACAGATCGAATTCAGGATCTGGCGACGAGCCGTGGTGTTTGAACCTCGCCAGATTTCGGCCGCCTTTTGGCTCCAGTCGAACACCGCCAGAACCGCCTTCCCGCGAGCCGGGTCCACGTCGCCCTGGGCGTCGATCTCTTCGCTCACGCGGGCCGTGTCGGCCTTGAGTTCCGCGGTTTTCGACTTGAACGCGTCGTCGTCCACAGTCCCGGCCAGATACGCGTTCAAGAGCCGATCCTGCATCGCCACCAGTTCGGACTTCCGTTTGGCCAGCGTAGCTGCCCGACGACGTTGGTGCAAAAGAAGATCGGCAAGGCTGTCTTCCAGCGCCAAGCGAAACCATGCGGCCACCTCTGGCGTTGGCAAACTTAGTCGCGCCAGATCTTCCACAATCGCCTGTTCGAGTTCATGCGCTTTCCAGCGGACGGTCGGATGATCAGGGCCCGGTGCATTGTTCGCGCACCGATAGTAGATGTGTTCTCGGATGCCTCCTCCTTTCAGTTTGCGTCGGATCCTTTCTCCCGTCATTGATTGCCCGCAAAAGGCACAGGTGATGAGCCCGCCGGCGAGTGGGAACTCAGGATTTCCAGTGCGACGGTTGCGACCGTGAAGAATGTTCTGGCACTGGTCAAATATGTCTCGATCAATCAGTCGTTCATAGCGGCCCACATACACCTGCCCGTGCCGATGAAGTTCGCCGATGTAGAAGCGGTTGTTCAGGATGTAGGCGAGCGCCGATCGGTGGAATCGCTTCTGGCTCTGCCGAAATGTGTGGCCTTCTTCGTACAGCAAATCGCCGAGAGTCTTGAAGGTATGACCGCCACTGGCATAGAGATCGAAGATTCGTTTGACCGTTGCCGCTCGCTCCGGATGAGGGCGGATCGGTACTTCTCGATCCTTGGTGTTGATGTAGCCAAACGGAGCCAGCCCAGTCGGCCAGCCCTGCCGAACTTTCTCATCAAGCCCCTTCAGAACTTCGGATCGCAGATTGTCACTGTAGTATTGAGCCACCGCCGCCATCACATTGAATGATAAAGCACCGGCCGCTCCCGGCCCGAATTGGTTCTCGACGAACGTTAACTGCACTCCACAAGCGTCTTCCAGTTCCTGCAGGCGAACCGCATCCCGCATGTTGCGACACACACGGTCCAGTTTGTGGCTCAGTATTGCCTTGATCTTCTCTCGCTTTGCGTTTGCTTTGACCCATGAGAACATCTCATTGAACGCCACGCGTTCGGCACCGCGTTTCGCTGACTCGGCGACAACGAACTCACGAACCACATGCCAGCCTGCCTTCTGAGCCTTCTCACGGTCGGCCCGCAGCTGTGCGTCGATGGAGTACCCTTCGCGTTGTTCTCGTGAAGAGACTCTCGCCCAGATCACCACATTCATGTCTTCCCTCCTGCTGCATTCAGCAGCGTTTCAGCCAATCGTCGTACGTTCACCAGGATTTCAATGACCTCGCAATCGGATACCTCCCGGCCATACGCCCGAGTCCACACCCGACGAGTCTCGACGAACAAATACTCGGAAACCCATGGATGAAAGGACCGAACATCTTCTCGTTGACCCGTCTCATCCGGCGTTGCCAATCCACCTTGTGCTGAACCTGAACTTCCTTCCATGACAGCCATCCTTCCCAAAACCATGATGTCGGAAACGCTGGGGATGGGTCGGTGGTTCGATGGCTGGACGGATCGTTGAATATGTTCAATGCGATGAAGTCATCTTCCGGTTGTGTCGTATCGTGTTTGCTCAAAGGCGATGTCATTTCCGCTTTCTTTGGTATGCTTTTCCCGTGACGCCGAAGTCACACGAAAAGCACACACTTACCTCGACGTGGCCGCATGCATCCACTGCCTTGCGGCGGTGTTGGTCAGGATCGGTCGGAAGGAATGGGGAGCGGGTGAATGACTATGAACGAAGGTCGATTCAACAAGGAAGCAAATGCTGCTGCTATGCGAGCGGCGAGGCCCGGTAAGCAGCTCTGGTACAACTTTCGTCCAGACTTGCTGTCGTATCCGAGAGAGAGCAGCAAAGGTGCTGCAGTAGTTGATGCGATCGTCGAAAGCTTTTGCCGGCGAAATCTGACCTTCACTGTCAGCGACATTCACGCATGCCGACGTGGTGTTCCGCAGGAATTTGTTCGCGGCGCAGTTGAGAGCCAGTTGTCTGATTTGGTGAGGGACGAATACATCCGTCGATGTGCCGCTGGCTATGAACGGGTGCCGGTAGAAATTCTCGACGAATTCTCGGGCAGAGGAAATGGAGGTGCATCAGAACGGGCACGTGCCTCTGCCTTAAACAAACGATCCACGTCCTCAACTCCAGTGGCTGACGCCGGCAAAGGCTCGTCGCAGATTGTTCCCAGCAGTAACATCAACCTTCAGGACGTCGATGCTACGAAACGGATGCTCTCCACCATAGAGAAGCAGATCGCTGACAAAAGCGGGTTCGATCCAACCAGCATCAAGGATGCAAGGACCCGAACGTTGGCGGCGATTGTTCGGAGGCGAGGGCAACCCGCTTTCCGAAAAGCTCTACTGTCTGCCTACAATTCTGCCTGCGCCATTTCCCGTTGTCGTGTGGAAGAAGTATTGGAAGCAGCACACATTATTCCGTATCAAGGCGATGACACCGACGTACCTGAGAACGGGTTATTGCTCCGAGCGGACCTGCACACGCTGTTTGATGTGAAGTTGATTTCGGTCGATGATGCCACAATGCGAGTTTTAGTGTCGCCGCAGCTTGACGGCACCGACTATGAGAAGTTTCGTGGCCAACCGATTGCTCTTCCGGACAACGCGGAGGCCCGGCCGAATCAGGCAGCGTTGCGGCACCATCGGGCTGACTGCGGGCTATGACCAAGTGCGTTGGTATCCAAACGCAATTGTGAGGTGTTGTCCCACAGCGAGACGAGACCCCGGTGTGGGGCCTCGTGGGCGACGTGCATGGCAGCCGTCGCTATCGGGTTGATTTCCCGGCTCGGTATGCCAGGCGAAGGGCTTTCAGGATTTCCCAGACCGCGACCTCGTGGAAGTCGAGACCATCGGAGTTCCGGGTTTCCAGGGTAGGGACATCCATGGCTCGCCTGGCGATCGATGCGAGCTCAGCATCCACATCGATCTGCCGTTGGCAGCGGGCTACGCTTTCGGCATATGCTTGCCGTTTGCCGGGGCAGGTCGCGATGGCTCGTTGCCAGAGAGCCAGGGCCTGTCGCCAGGCTTCCGCCCGTTCGGCCGATTCGGCTTCCTCGGCGTAGTCCAGGTGTTCAGGTGTGGCCATGGTTATGCCTCCGATCCGGCGGCGGTGAATTGGCCCCGGTCGACCTTGCGGAACCGGGCGTCGTTGCCCTTTGTGATGATCTCTCGCAGGATCGCGGCGTACAGCGTTGCTTGAGGCGTCTTGCCACCGGGACTCGTCCACAATCCCTGGGTTGCCATCGCCTCGACCATCGCCTGGCAGTTCATCGGTTCCTTCGCCTTGACGAGGACCTGAAAGGCGGCTTCGATCTGGCTGGTCTTCTTCGCCGGTACCGGAGCTTCGTCTGAGACCTTCTTCTTGCGCGTCGGCATGGTGTTTGTTTCGTTGTTCGTCGCGACCGCTACCGGCGGAACCTCAACCATGGTCTGGTTGCCTTCTGCGGTCGTCGTCGGTGTTGTCTCCGGTACGCGAAGCAGGCGAGCCAGGGAAACGAAGACCTTCTTGTTCGTCGCTAGGTTCAGCGCTGTCCATCCACCGGAAGCCGCCTCAGCCAGGATCCGGACGTGTACCGTCTCCTTACCAACTCGCATTTCGTACTCGCCACCAATCTGTACTTCTGCCGCTTTCATCTCGATCTCTCCACATTCGTTCGCAATGGTTGGCTACCATCATCAGGCCCGGCGAACCACCGCCGGACGACGCCCGCAGGCGTTTCGGCGCTAGTGTCCAAATGTGTGTTCTGCGATTCCGGCGGCGAGAAAGTCGACAATCATCCGGGCGTCTCTGGTGGTGGGTACTACGTCCCAGCCCCGGTCGAAGTTCGCGACCACCTGGCGGTCGGTCTGGCGTCGCAGCCAGAGTTTACTGATCCGGCTGGTTCCGAGTTCGTAGTCTGCGTTCTCGGCGTGGTCTTCAAAGACCAGGGCCTGAAAGGTATGGCCGGCGATCGTTCCGCTGACCCAGGTGCCCAGGGCGTTCAACTGGCGGCCCTCGGTTTTCGTGATCTTCAGGCTGTCGCCCAGGTCGTCGTGCGTGTTCATCTCTGTGTCCTTTGTGTTCGAGAAACCAAGCGTTCAACGACCACACAGTTACCTCGTGATCGGGAACCTCATCCAGCGGATTCGCAGCGATTCCGCATCAATTTCAGCAGATCCTTCACTCAAGACCGCATTTCATAATTGACAACATGGAGGAAATCGCTACACTCGCCCTACGGGTGGAAAACCCTGATATGAACTCGTTGGAATCCAGGGATTTGACACGATAATGACCACAACGACGGAGAATAGGTATGGGACTTTCTCCCGCGAGCGTGGCTGGCCAGAATTCACGGTTGGCTTCAATAAAATTCTGTCGGAACTTCAAGAAGCTGATCCGCCGGAAGACACCGAAGGTCGGATTCACAATTGTAGAGCTGCTGGTGGTCATGGCGATCATAAGCCTTCTGTCGGCCTTGATTCTCCCAGCGGTGCAATCCGCTCGTGAAAGTGCCCGGAGATTGACCTGCCTAACACAGCTCAAGCAAATTTCTTTGGCGCTACATCAATATGAATTGGATCACCGGGTGTTTCCACCCGGGTCTCAAGTGCAAGACTTTTTTGGTCCCCACCCGTTCTCTAAATCCATTGGCTGGCCTATTGCACTTCTACCATATGTCGAGCAGCGCAACCTTTATTCCGAATTCGACTTCAATCTTGATGCTCAGATTCATAACCGCCGTTTGACAAGTCGAAAGCTCCCTATCTTCTGCTGTCCTTCAGATCCAAACTCCGGAGTCACGGATTGGAAATCAACAGTAAGCGACCCATTCTGGGGAGATTATTCGAAGGGAGGATGGGGCACCATTAACTACTTGGGTGTTTCAGGAATCAGCGGATGGCAGCCAACATCACAGCCAACAGGTTGTAGTGCAATAGCAGAACTGCCAGAGGGTCAAGGGCTCCACGACGGAGTTTTCTTTGGTAACAGCTCAATTCGCTTCGCGGACGTCACCGACGGTACTTCCTCGACACTCTGTATGGCAGAACGTGGCGTTGCAACTGCTTGGGGTAAATGGGGCGGGCCTGGAATCACTTCCGTATGTCCGATGGGCATGGCTGATGTAGTGTTGCCTGGCATAACAGGAGGTGTCGGTGGAAGTGGCGGATTGCGGCCAGCCAGCGGACATCTAGATGATCGAGGATTCTGGTGGAGTTGGCATCCCAGCGGTACGCATGTGGCGTATCTCGATGGTAGCGTGAAGATTCTGTCCTATCAGACCGAAAGATCTGTGCTCTCCGCCATATCCACGCGGAAAGGAGGTGAATCTAATTAAATTCATTGCGAAGCTGCGCGTGTCTCGCGTCTCTTCCCTGAGCGCTTAACAGTCCAGCACAGTTGTCGCATCCACAAGAGATAATCGAAAGAGATTCCTCGAGGTAGATTCTGAAAGCAATTGTAGACACTAACTTTTTCGGAGTTGAAGATGACCCTACTAAGACAAATGTCGAAGCTTCTCCTTGTTATTTCCGCGCTCTCCCTAAATCTTGGGCCCAGTGTGCCAGTATCTGGAGGCGATGGAGTTGGCGGCGCTGATAACTGTGGTAACACAACCGCACTCGATTGTAATGCAGAGGATCCCAACATTACGTGCAATGACTCGGTTCGCTGGGATGCAGCGGAAAGTCAGCCACAAACATTTGGCAAATCAAACATTACTTTGAACTGCAAGACCGTACAGGGCAATGGAAATTCGTGCCTCGGTACCGGTTGGTTTCCAGTCGATGCCGATCCAAAGTGTAACTGATCTCTAAACCTTGAGACTCGGTGCATCCTCCAAACAACGAAAGTAGTTTGCGGGCGGCACCAAGTCTTGTTCGAATGTGTCGGTAAACAAGCTAGATACTAAGAAGCGAGAACATTATAGTCTTGTTTCGTGCGAATAGTCTGAATTCAGCACTTCGCAACAAATCCTGTCCGCTGCCACGAGGCAAGTGAAAAACACCCTTACGTGCGACCATCCGCTGATTGCGAGAGGCGGACACCGCAACGTTTCTGCAGGCCATAATTTCCTTAGCTCAACTAGACCGATTCGTGAAGGCATAGAATGAAGAAGCTAGCGGCTACTACAATTGCGATTCTCCTGATTCGCCAAGTTTCAGTCCTCGGGCAGGAACGGCCGCTGCTACCAGAATCGTATCTGCTGATGGGCCAAGTCCAGGAGACTCAGACCCCAAAAGCAGATGAGTCTATTGCCGGCAATAATGCAAAAATAGGGTTCCTTGTGGCCAAGACTCCCAGCCGAGTGTTGACGGGGATTATGACATCGAGCGAAACAAACAAGAACTTGAAGCGTAGTTACATGGTCGCGAGCGAACGCCTAACGCACAGTGTCACAATTGACGCCGATATCAATAGTGATTGGCAAAATGAAAGCGACTTGTCAGATCCAACCGGCATGAACGTATCGTGGATTATCCGACAACAAAAAAAACCTGAAGATAGAACTCGCAATTTCCATTCAACCGTGGAGACAGGTATTTTCAGTTCCATCGCCCTGGCAGTCTTCTGGGGTCGGCTTTCAGCTGGACATTCTCCCTCGCTATTGAGCAGAAGCCAACCAGCCGAGGCTCGACATTCCGTTGTTAATAACAAATATGGGAAACTGTTGCTTTTGTATCGGGACGGACATGACTGCTTGCAGTTCTCGCAGGTTGCCACGAATTACGCAGCATCTCTCGAACAAGATCGCAAGCTGTCTGAGTTTACTTCCCGCACATTCCGTTCAGGTCTCGCGTCTATCACAACGACTTGCGACTTCTCTTGTACCCTAGAGCAACTGAGTTCTCCGCCATGGAATGCAAGAATTCGGACAACACTAAAAGGTAACGCTGGTGAGGCACAGGAATCAGCTTTTTTTGTCCACGTCGATGATGTAGCAACTGACGTCGCCAAAGTAGATCGAGTGATTGATTCGGTATTGGCGTTGATTCCTAATGGGTTTAAAGTCGTCACCAATGAGAAGCTTAGTTACGAATGGAGTGAGGATACTATATGTGTGGTCAAAGACGAAGCGGGGATTCGCCATGCCGAAGCAATTGCGTTTGCGCCTCCTACCTCGTGGTGGCGTTTGGCTGTGGTTCCACTACTAGCGTCTGGCCTACTCTTGGTTGCTGCTCTGCTCGTTTCTCGACTTCGGAGACCTGAATGATGGGTACGCTGCAATTATATGCGATTAGAGTCTCTGCTGTGTTTGTAGTATTCTGCTTCACCCTGCACTGCCCTTACAGTCTGGCCGACGACGACGAGGTAAATTTGAATCGTGCCGTGGGAACTTCTTACTGCGGTCTACATTGTGTCTACGGCGTTGCGAGAATGGTGGATTCGCAAGTTACATTCGAGCAAATCCTCGAGCCACGATTTATTAATGGGGCGTTTGGAAGTACTTCAGAGAATTTAATTCTGGCATTTCGGGAATTTGGAATCGACTCTAAGTACTCTCCGTCCTTTTCAATCGATCGACTACGTGAATTGAATCGGCCTGCAATTCTGCATGTCCGCCCGGTCGGCGGACGAGTGTATTCACACTGGATATTATTTCTCGGCTTTGATGGTGACGAGGTGCGTATTTTTGATCCACCACAGGACGAAGGGAGAATATCTTCGACGGAGTTGCTTTCTGTCTGGAATGGCGGGACCATCCTGCCGGACGTGGAATTGCCCGGCATCTCGTCGACATGGACCGGTGGCGTAATGGAGAAGTCGCCGCTTTCGCTGTCGAGTTTAGCCACAGTTACATTTGCCTTATCGCTCCTCTTCGTCGTCTCCTCGACAAAACGCCCGTCAATTGCGTTCTGCATTGCTGTGATAGGTGGGGGAACTTTTGTGCATTTGGCGCTGAGTACAGGCTTCACCTACGGTGATTCTGCGATCGGAATCGTTCAGGCTTCATATTTTCGTGCACAAATTCCAGAGATCACTTATGAAGAGGCCCGAGCATTATCTCAAGATGCAAATGTTGTCTTTATTGACGCACGAACGGAGGAAGCATTCGGACGGTTTCACCTTCCGAATGCGGTTAGTATCCCGATCGACTCCACATTCAGTAGGCTGGTGAATTCGATTGCACGCTTGCCAAAATCCGCGAAGTATGTGTTTTACTGCCAAAGCGAGGGTTGTCGGTGGGCTGATTCTATAGCCAATCAGGTATTTATGCGCGGGTTTGACGACATTTTCATCTATCGTGGTGGCGTCCGTGAATGGCAGGCAATGCATGAACGATAACCAGCGTTTTATGAATTGGTATCTGCCGATTACTTCACTTTCTATCGGATTAGTTTTGGTTAAGTCAGCGATCTTACACCTAGAAAACAGTTACGCATTTCTTGCATCTATCTATGCCTATGACATAGTTGGCCCAAGAGTAGGCGTCGCCTTGGCGGCAATCATCCCGCAGGTGCAACTGAACTTGGGGTTGATCTTGATTTTCTTCCCTAGGTTACGATATTTCGGGTTGAATGTCGCACAGGTAGTGTTCGCTTTGTTTACCATTATACAAGTAGTCACGCTTATGCGCGGTCTGAATATCGACTGCGGGTGTTTTGGGTCAAGCGTTGGCAATCCAATAGGATGGAAATCTATAGGATTTGCGGCCACCCTAAGCCTAGCATCGACTTGTTTGATTTCACGAGTCCGATCCATTTCGAGACGGCTCGACACTTGAATCTGCAAATATCCTTCTGTTTCTGTTTCTGTTTGAGATCGATGTCGCGAGCTACTGTCAAAAGTTGTGTTCAGGCGTGCGGTTCAAAAATCGTCGCATATCGAGATGGCTTGTTTGCAAGAAGAAGACCTAGAGGTCGTGTTAAAACCCGGATTGCAAGAAATCGAATGGCAGGGGAGGAGTTACTACCAAATGTTATGTTCTGGGAGAATCTGTCAGGCGACGACTTCGGTATGAGATGTGGGGTTTTGGTGGTGTTTGAGTCACGATCGTTGATGGAGTGTTCGTTGACACCGTCGATGAAACGGATGCCTTTGATGAGTTTAGGAATGTGCTTGTGACCTCGCAGTGTTCGCCAGCCTTTCTCGGCACTCTGAGCCAGTTTGAAGATCATCACCAGCGAGGCTTTTGCACTCCCGTTGTTCTTTGTTCTGCGATGACGAAGACGGATCGTGGCGAACGAGCTTTCGATTGGATTTGTGGTTCGAATGTAACACCAGTTCTCGGCCAAGAAGTCGTAGAACGTCAGCAGCACATCACGGTCTTTTCGAAGACATTCGACCGCGGATGAGTGCTTGGCCTCGAATGTGCTGATGAACAAATCGAACGCGTTGTTGGCTTCTTCCTTTGTCGGCGCATCCCAGATCGCATGCATCATCCGCTTCGCCTGAGGCTGTATGGACTTTGGAAGTTTGTCGAGCACGTTCGCCGCCTTATGCACCGTGCAACGCTGATTACGAGTCGTCGGAAAGACCTAATGCAGAGCCTTCCAAAATCCCAGTGCACCATCGCCAAACACAACTTCCGGCAGTAACTCAGGGAAGTTGTTGAGTAATTAGAGCGATAGGAGATGCTCTCATGTTGATTACCCTGTCCATGTGGCCGAAACGACGTCGGCCGAATACGACAGGTCCAGGACGGCCCCAAAACCCTTCATTTCTCACGCACAGTGGAACCTGATCAAGGATCTGTTCGAGAACCCGGATTCTTCACCCAAAGGTGGACGACCACGAATTGATGCCCGAGCCTGTTTGGAAGGTATCTTCTGGATACTCAAGAACGGTAGACGCTGGGAAGATCTCCCAGATCGGTATCCCTCACCTTCGACATGCTGGCGAAGGCACAAAGAATGGACGGAAGCCTGGTTGATCGTTGAAGCCTGGCGGCGTCTGATCCGGAAAACGGATCGACGAGGACTTCTGCACTGGTCGCAGGCAATGGATGATGGCACCTTTTCGCCTGCAAAAAAAGGGGTCTTGAGGTTGGCATGACCAAGAAGGGAAGTGGCCATTCAATAGGAAGTGAAGCCGTGTTGAAGTACTGTGACTTTCCGTCGAAGAACTGGTTTCACATTCGCACCAAATAGACCGATCGAAATTGCCTTCGTGACAATTTGCCTGAGACATTGAAATATAAAGAGCAGCGGAACTGCGAAAGCGTCACTGGTTACGTTTTTCAAATTGGCGGAGAGTGCTCTCGCGGCTCTTAAAACTAAGAGGTCACCAGCGCATACCGGAACTGATCAACGGAATCCGTTTCTTTGACGGCGTCAACGTATAGTACTCAAGGAACAATGGTCAGCTGCCCCCAAATCTCTACAATTCATCCCGAAACCCTCCCTTGACCAATTCCACTTGCCGCCGGGCTCGCCAGGCCCGGCGGCTGACTTCATGTTATGGTGAGTTGTCAAAGATCGGCATTCCACATCAGCGACGATTACCACTCCCGCATCTGCTGCTCGATGCGTTCACTGCGTTTCGCCAATTCCTGGCACTGGACCGAATTGGACTTCATCGTGCGGCAAACCTCATCGGCCTCCTTCAGCAGATCCTTCACGACCTGCTGCCGCGATGCTTTGGTGACCTCGTTCGATTCCTCATCGACTTTCGCTGCCTGCTGCTCGGACCGGCTTTGCAGGTAGGCCAGCCGACTCTGCAGTCCCTGATTCTCCAGGACCAGCCGTTGTCCTTCCCGATTCAGTTCCCGCAGTTGCTGCCAGAGCGATTCATCGTCGCAGGTGTCAAACAAGCGGGATCGAGCGGTCGACGCATCGCTCAGGCCATCTTTGATCTGAGCCAGTTCACCATGGAGCGGACCGGTTACTTCGCTGTGATGGGTCTCGGCATCGTCGAGTGCTTTGTCAGCGGCCGCGATCTCTCGATGAAGACGGTCACGTTCCTTCTCCAACGATGGCTGCATCGCGACCTGAGCTTTCCACGTCATCCGCTGTTCATAGAGCCGGACAGCCTTCTGCAGGTCATCGAGCGACTTGCCAGCAGCTTCCAGAGTGGCTTCGACGGAGGCAGGATCCGGCTCTTTGCCGCCAGCGATGTGCTTCACCAGATCGCGATACGACTGGACCTTCTGCTGCTGACGCTCTTTCTGACGACCGGCAATCTTCTCAATCAACTGAGCAACATTCATGACAACACTCCATTCAGGATTTGCGGACAACTTTCTGCGTATTTACTGATGTCACTGAGCCACAGGTGGGTGAATGGTTCGGGCGGTGATGTTCGTGTGATCTCGGCGAGCGGCAGATGCAGCATGTCAGCCGGTTCGTCACCAATCGCTTCCATGTACCGATGAGCATGAGACAAGCCATATCGCCGGCCAGCACACAGCAGGTTGGGGATCGTTGCCACACCGACGAGAGCCGCCCGGAACTGCAGGTGCACGGCAATCCGGATGAACTGCTCTTCATGACCGAAGTACGGCGTCGGCAGCGGTCGGTGTTCATGGCGAGACGCATTGGAGATCACCATCGTTTCGAACTCGATGCGTTCCTGTGATGGCAGCGACTGCAGATCGACCGGCGTCGGCCGATCGAGGATGTGGGCCAGTTCATGCAGCACGGTGCTCATGGCCACGACGTCCACATCCTCCAGGAAGTGCTCGTCGGTGATCGAAACATCGTTCACGACCATGCACGGGCCACGCCCCTGCCAAGCTTCGCCGATGACTGACCGGAGGTTTAGGTCGAGATTCGGTGTGGTGTAGCCATCGGAGAAGTTTTCGGCCCCCATGACATCAGCGACTTCCGACTGCAGCAGGACGTAGAGCGGCAGGCCAGCGAGGTCGCAACCGGCCACAGTTCGGCAGAGTGCTATGGCCCGGGCCACGAAATCGTGCCACAGATCGCCCACGGTGGCCACTGACGCATTGTGTTCGGAAACTCGGGACATTCGTGGTCTTTCGGACTTCGGACAAACGGAAGAAACTGTACCGTTACTTGCGACTGTTCCCCGTGGGCATGGGAAGACAGGGTGGCGGCGGAGGACCCGGGCCGTCAGAAATCTTTCACCCGACCTTGCCACCTCGCCACACGTCCCTTGCCTTACTCTGGTGGCGACATGGACAGAACTGGCAAGATGGCCTTCCCTGCTTCACCCCCATCTTGCCACTAACCCCCTATAAATAACCATATAGCCATTAAAAGTGCTTAAGAGAGAGTGTGTGTGAGGGGGGTATAGAGGAGACCATCTTGCCAATTGGGTCCATGTTGCCACTTCATGTATAACAGGGGCCATTGGCAAGTTGGTGGCGAGGTGGTGAAAGATCTCCGGCCCGGTCAAAGGTTCGGGAAGTCGAACGTATCGTCCTGCTCCGCTGGCTGGTCGGATGCTGGAGTGAGCCGCCATAGCCATGGACCATCGAACGATTCTTTGCGGGCCGGGATGCCGATCGCCTTGTACGCTCGGCGGAGTGTTCGGTCAGTGAAGCCGACCTGTTCGCCGGCTTCGATCACGTCTTTTGCGGGCAGGGTTTGGTCGCCAAGGTGTTCACGCAGCCAGGCGATCGCTTCGCGTCGTTCGCTGCCACGCTGTGTGGGTTTCTGGTTGGCTGTCTCAGCGGCGAAGGCATCGTCGGCATGCATCTTCACCGGATTGAATTCCCAGGCGACTCGGCCATCATCGATGCGATAGGCGAGTCCATCCGGATCTCTGGCAAGGTTCAGTTTGGCTGGCAGGAACAGTCGCCGCTCCGGATTGTCCGGATCTTTCGTGATGGCCCAAACCGCTCGTGCGGCCGCTGCGAATGCCAGGCTGCCCATGGCTCGATAGACCGCCTTGGTACCGCCGGTCTTTGCCAGGTGAGTCACTGTCAGGATTGCCACGTGGAAACGGCTGGCAAGGTCGGCCAGGGGAGCCAGCAGTCCTCGCACTTCACTGTTGTTGTGGGAATCCACCTTGCCGAGAAAACCGGCAATGGGGTCGATCACAATCAGTCGGACATCAGGATGGTTCGTGAGGATCTCTTCGAGTCGTGGCACGTCAGCTTCCAGCGAGATCAGTCGCCGTTTGCCCATGAGCGACACGCCCTCGAGTACAATGATCTTCGTGTCGTCCGCATTGGCTTTGTCCAGTCGCGGGGCGATGGTGTCGCCGAGGTCATCCTCGCAGTTCATCAGGATCACTTTGCCAGCGGGTTGTTTGGCGAGGGGGTTGTCGGGCCAGCGTTCTCCACGAGAGACACGGGCAGCGATGTCCAGCGTGACAAATGACTTGCCGAGTCCCGGATCTCCGGCCAGCAGCGTCAGTTTGCCAAGCGGGATTCGACCGGGCCAGAGCCAGTCCAGTTGCTCCCGAGTCACGTTGTTCAGCAGCTGCAGGATGACGTGTGGTTTGGCGGGATCACCATTGGCGATTACCTGTTTGGCCTGTTCCAGCATGCGTCGCTGCCTCTGTTCGAACAGTTCTTCCGGGGCGCGAGGAACGGTTTGGTGATCCGGCTGCAGCGGCTCCGAAACCCAGTCCGCAATGGTGCCGATCCACGGTTGGATGATCGTGGTTGAAATCTCATGATCACTGATTCCCTTCTTGCTCAGTTCTTCCCAGCACTGCCGGACGAATTCAAACCCGTGCACTCGACCGCGAAAACGAGCGGCCGGGACGATGTGATCCCGTTTGTACGCGACCTGCTCACTATCCAGGTCCGGACAGGCAAAGTACTCGGACGATGGCACGAGCACTTCTGCAATCGCGCGGTATTGTCGGCGTTCTGAATGAGCCGCCTCGATCGCGTAGTAGTCGATGCGATTCCAGGAACCTGCTTCACGGGCGGATTTCAGGAAGGCATCGCGGTACGCACGCTCGGCGGCCATCTGTTCAGGCGTCTGATTCCAGAACAGACCGTCTTCATAGAACGGCATGAGGTTGTCGGGAAGATGAGGCATCAGAGGTTATCGCTGCAGAGTGATCCAGCCGTAGTTCATGTGGTGACTCAACACGCCGTTTCGCCGGCCACGATCGAGAACGGCCTGAATGGCCGGCACGGTATGGCCAAACGACTTGGCAATAATGGCCGCCGTAACCGGCCTGTTACCGTTGTGGAGTTCGGTGATCCGTTCGGCGACCATGGCGACATTGGGCAATGGAAAACCAATGTCGGCATCGCATGTGATGTACCTGGGCATCGTGACGATCCTGCTGATGGCGATTGGAGAATCCGTACAGCGACCTAAATGGCTGACGGACTGTGACTGCAGTTCAGTAGAACGCTGAACGCGAAGGGTCGGTCGTTGATGGTGTTGGCAGTGGTGGGGCTGGATGGTTGGCTAAACGCACGCCGGGCTCTCAGCATGGAGCCTTGGAATTCGTGTCTTGAGTGTGCGACACCCGTCACTCATCACATATGCTGAATGACGGCCGTCTGTCCGAAAAATCTCTTCATTCACCCCAAATGTCGGCAGTGGTTGACTCCACCGGCTGTTGGAATCAGAGAAGGGGAAATCGACCCGGAGCAATGTTTTGCTGCTTTTTTTGCGAGTGGAAGATTCGTGCTCCGCTATTTGGAGAGCTACCCGGTCTGTGGTTTTGATGACGGTCGGCGGCTGATGAATTCGCCAAATACCATCTGGCCAAATTCCAATTGGCGACATGGATGATTTATGCCGTCGACAGTCGCGTTGTCCGGAAATCTGGAAGGATCTCCCGAAGACCAGCAACTCCGACATCATTGATCTACGCGGCAGACTACCCAATTCACGGGCAATTCTGAGCGATTGCAGATTGCGACTTCGTCACCATTTCTTCAAGCACATCCAAAGCCCCCGGTCGACACTCCATCGCCACCGCGACAAAGTCGGTAATGATCTCGGGCGTTGGTTCAAACGAAACGCAGTCGCCCCGATTTTTTGGGCAAGCCCAAAAAATAGAGAGTAGAGAAGAGAAAGTAGAGCAGGAGAGCGTTGTTGCCCACGAATCTTGCAAGGGCATTGAAGCTCGCAAGTCCGTTCACTTTCTCTTCTCTACTCGGTCTACTGCTCTACTTTCTACTCTCTTCTCCTGGAGCGCCTGGAGCAGTAGATGACCTTCCAATTCGAGAAGTTGCTCGTCTACCAGAGTTCCGTCGACTTTGCCGACCAGGTTTGTACAGTCACCGAACACTTCTCGCGCGGCTATGGCTTCCTTGTCGATCAACTGAACCGCGCCGTAAAGAAAACGGTGCCATCCACCTTGATCCCTCGGCGTGAAGATCTGTGGCACTGTGGCTTGCGAGCGAGCTTTTGCGTCTGAGTGCGTCATGGCGACATTCCGTCATTCCTTCTTTTGCTTCTTGCGGTCTCAACACACGGCGAGCGGGGACGTCAGGTCGATTTGGAATTGGTTCTCGCAAAGGAGCCAAGGCGCGAGGTTTGTGGGAAGTGCAGCGCCTCGGGGAAGAACGATGACCGTCGCCACGAGTGCGGCGGAGTATCTGTAGTTGCCGGAATGGACGGCCCCATGTTTTGCCTCTGAGCCTGAGGCGCTAGCCGATGTTCTTCGCCCGGGTCGTGCGCTCGCACCCGAATATCCAGGGTGCTGGCGTCGTGTTCTCGGTTTCTGATTGCGATCATCAGTGGGAAGAATCGGCTAGCGCCTCGGGCTCATTCGTGGATTGTGTGTCTGATTTGCGACCACGAATTTGTTTCGTGCTGTCGCCGCTTCGCGGCTGATCGGATTTCAATCATGCTGTTCCTCGGGCTTGGGCCCGAGACTATTTGCTAACGCTGCTTCGCAGCTCAAACCCCTGTTCAATGAGCACTGGTTCTGGGTTGTTGCGTTGGAAAGTGAAAGCTGGTGCCAGCCAAAAGTGAAAGCTGGTGCCAGCCACCGTTTAGTGTTTATCGCAAAGTCAAAGCAAGCATTGACTTACCGTCGATGTGCCCCAAAGCTAAACCTGTATGCCACAAGTTCTGATCAGCCACTCTCGTGGTGCTGCGACCATCGTTCCTGCTGGGAGTTGTTCCAGGACGACAACTGCAGAGCGATACCATTCGCGGAAGTAGAGCACACTGTCGACCCACAACTCGAGGTGGATGGCACCTGCTTCGTAACGTGATCAGTTGGACATCAATGATCCCCGCTTCGAGTCGCTTCGAAATCCGCGTCGGCGAGTCGGTCACGGCATCAGTAGCAAGTCCTTGAAGTCCGCTGGAACCGCCGCGTGATTGGCACGGCCTATTAAGCGCAGATGTTGTTCTCCAATGCGTTATCGCACGGCCTATTGAGCGCATGAGTGCCCCATCTGCCCACCTGAATCCGGCAGTTCAGCCATGTTTCATCGAGGATTTTCGTATGGTTTCGTCGCAAAATGCGTTGAAACGGACCACACGGCCTATTAGGCGCATACGGCACGGCCGATTAGGCGCACGCGACACGGCCTATCAGACGCAACCATTCGGCCTATTAGGCGCACGGCCACCCGATTTCTGACGGAGTTTCAACAGGATCGGATGCAGCTAACTGTTTAACTTGATAATGTTCTTAACATACTTAACGCCGAACGGCCTGTGGATAACTTCCAGCAGTCACTGTCGAGCACGGTAAATCATCACCACGGTTTCGACATTTCACCCAAAGCGACCGAATTCACGAACCGTTTGACTCCGCAGTGGGTTTCCCACAGACTCGACCGGCACAACAAGCCGCACCGTCCTGATTGCATTCAGGAATGGGTCGAGACCAGCAGAATCGACACAGCCCATAAACCGATTCTGGCTAGGGCAGGAAGCGAAAGCCGCTCCCGTGCGATACCTCCCTAGCTCAGGACATCACTTGCGCGTATCTGACCTATCTAAAGTTGATTTCGGCAGTCCTGTTCAACTGTAACTCCAAGTCCGGAAAGCAATCCGTGCCAACTCCCTGCCGGCAGGAATCCAATGTGTCTTCGCCGCAAGTTTGGAAAAGGAGGACGGCTCTGGGGGCTTTCTGCTGTGAACCATACTAGCCTTTGCGGGCTCAGACAGCACTCCACCTAGGAAAACTGTTTTTTGAATCCGTACAACCTTGTCGCGAAAGAGTTTACGGCTATTCAGCACATTGACAAGTCTATCAGTGCTCGATAGATTCGGAACGTCCGAATCCTCAAGGAGGCCGATTCCATGCAATACGAGCGTTCGCTTGAGATCGAGCGACGGTTAGAACACGTACTTCGCCTCATCAAGACCGGGCGTTACTCCACGCCTTTGCTGGCCCAAGAAGTTGGGGTCTCGATTCCAACCATTTCACGTTGCGTCTGTGCTTTGAGAGAGCGCGGATTCGACATTCGCTCCCGAAGGCATGGGGTCAGTTGGCGCTACGTGTTAATTCAAACGAAGAATCATTCGATTCGAGATACCTCCGGCGAACTTTCCGGGGTCGCCGGATGAAGAAGGAGAAGCAACCATGACTCAAGCAGGTATCCGATGAACGCAGAAATCCTCAAACGCATCGTCCGTGCTATCGCCGAGGGATCGCAAAGTGATCTGGAGCGTCTGGCACATACGGTTGTAGAGTCTGAACGTCAAGTAGGCCACAGCAAGCTGGCGGACCAATTGGCTGCTATCCTTGCGCGCCCGCGTTCAAGCAAGTCAGCGGCAAACGAGAACCGCAAAGCACTTGCTGAGTTGCCAACTAGTCGCAGGCACGGCGAGTCCTTAGTCACCCTTGTTCCGCGTGAGCAGCTAGAGCATCACATGGTGCTGCCGAAGGAGATTGAAGCTCGCTTTGCTCGCATTGAGAAGGAGTATGCCGCACGCGAAAGGTTGGGAGCCTATGGACTGAGGCCGCGTAAGACTATTCTCCTGTACGGCCCTCCGGGTTGCGGCAAATCACTAGGTGCCAAGCGTCTCGCGTGGAATGTAGGATTGCCGTTGCTCAAAGTCCGTTTTGACGCACTCATCTCTTCTTTTTTCGGGGAATCGGCAGGCAACCTGCGATCGGTGTTCGAGACGGCAAAGGAACGCCCGTGTGTTCTGTTGCTCGACGAATGCGACTTTATCGCAAGATCAAGGACAACGTCCAAAGATATCGGCGAAGCCTCGCGTATCGTAAATACCCTGTTGACGTTGATGGAGGAGTACGACGCCCCGGGATTATTGGTCGCCACTACCAACATTGAACACTCGTTGGATTCTGCTTTGTTCCGCCGCTTCGATGAGGTATTCCTGGTGCCAACGCCGGGCGATACCGAAATCGAGAACCTCCTGAAGCTGACGTTTTCGTCCGTTGCTGTTGCTGACCACCTCGACTGGCGACCCATTGTCAAATCCTTGTCAGGTTCATCGGCTGCAATGGTTGTGAAAGCGGCACAAGATGCGGCCAAAGCAGCAGTGCTCAATGGTCAGAAGGTCGTAGCTCCCTGTCACCTGAAAACGTCCATCGCTGAGCTCAACCGCAGCGGCTCGCAAACTGGGAATGGATAGCCAATCATGCCGGGCCAGCACCGATTCGAACATCTTCCTTTGGTCCGTCGCGAGGATGGCCCAGCGCGCTACCCGCGTCCTCGTTTCGTTGAGGCCCAAAGTACGAAGAACAACCGCGCCAATCGCGATGTCCACCGTCGCAAGTTGGACGGTCAGGTTGCATCGATCACAACAAGTTGGAAGACTCAGCGTGAAACCCGCGACAGAGCCGGGCTTCCCAAGATCGACGCGGGCATCCCCCTCATGCTCCAGA
Organism: Planctomycetaceae bacterium; assembly: GCA_016795145.1. Classification (GTDB taxonomy): domain Bacteria; phylum Planctomycetota; class Planctomycetia; order Planctomycetales; family Planctomycetaceae; genus SXXK01. Next base: position 5,836 of record JAEUII010000181.1, on the reverse strand, counting down.
TCGACCCCATTCTGGACATCGACGACCTGCGGCACTACTTCGGTTTCGAGATAATTTCCGAGCAGGATGATGGATTCGTCATCGTCGCTTCGGAAGATGAATCACTCGCCTACTTTCAGCAGAAGCTCAACGACTTCATCGGCAATATCGAGGGATCAGCGGGCATTGCAAAGATTCACGAGCTTCGGCAAGACCTCTCCCAGGAAGAACGCTTGCAGCGCATTCTGACCGAGCGGTTATTTGCCGAGTTGCCATTGCTTGACACTGATGCACCCTACATCGTCGATGTCAGCATTTCGTGCCAGGGTAACTGGATTCTCCCCAAGAAGCCGAAGAAAGGCCGTCTCACTGACAAAACCTACGCGAAGAAGGAGGCCGAGTGGTCTCAGGCTCGAAACCAAGCCTACGAGCAGTGGGATGAGCTAAAGGACGAGCGGCGTCAGACCGTCCGACAGTTCATCGACTACTATCATGGCGAGATTACGGGCGACGCCGCCCCTAACTCCGATCTTCCGCCCGACTATTTCGAGTTACGGATCAGGATTCCCGGTCGCGGGCTCAAGGACATGGTTGTCAACCATCCGTTTATCTTCGAGGTAGCAGAACCAGACGATATTGAGCTGCCGCAGGCACACTCGCGACAACTCCGTGACATTCAGACGAGATTGACCATCAACTCGCCCGCCCACGACGCCCCGGCTGTATGCGTAATTGATAGTGGCATCCAGGAGGGGCATGTCATGCTGGAAGCCGCGATTGACAAGTCTGCGTCACGCTGTTTTCTGCCGGGTACCGCCGAAACTGATGTTGCCGACTACGTCCAGAGTGGTGGGCACGGTACCCGCGTAGCTGGCGCAGTCCTTCATGCCGACAGTCTTCGGGATGAGGGGACCGTTGATTGTGAGACGTGGATTCAGAACGCAAGAGTCCTAGACGACCAGTGCAGACTGCCTGCTGAAGTATTGCCGCCCGCGCTCGTTCGCAACGTCATCCAACACTATCACAGTGGTCCTCGCCAAACCCGTATCTTCAATCATTCCATCAACGCCGACTCTCCCTGCCGCCGAAGGCATATGTCAGCTTGGGCTGCGGAAATCGACCGCCTGTGCAACGAGCACGACATACTTGTCATACAGAGCATCGGAAATCTCCGCCCCTCGCACCCTGCACCCAAAGCTGGGGTTACAGAACTTTTGGCATTAGGAAAATCTTACCCAGCTTATCTAAGTGAAGAATGCTGTCGTCTGGCCAACCCCGCCCAAAGCCTTCAGGCCCTGACCGTAGGATCGGTTGCCTACAACGTCTACGAACAGGATGACTGGCGAAGCTTTGCATCGCGCACAGGAGAGCCTTCCGCATTCTCCCGATCTGGACTCGGCATTTGGGGTTCGATCAAACCCGAAGTTGTCGAGTTTGGCGGCGACTTTCTACGGACGCCGGGCAACGCCCCCAGCGTTACCGCGCCTAGTCACGCGAAAGAGTGCTATCCGCCACTGGTACGTTCCACTCTTCACGGTGGCCCTGCATTTGACCGAGATGATGTTGGCACGTCCTACGCCGCACCGAAAGTCACTCGTATTGCAGCAAGGCTCCAATCAGTATTGCCAAACGAATCGTGCCTTTTGTATCGCGCCCTGATTGTTCAATCAGCTCGATGGCCAGACTGGGCGCGTGATCTGCCGCCCGAAGAGCAAACGGCATTGATGACCCGGATTGGATATGGGGTGCCTGACATCGAGCGGGCCACCGCTAATTCGGCTCACCGTACCACGCTGATTACAGAAGGAGAGCAGGAGATCAAGCCCGGTGGTTGTCACGTCTATCAAGTCCCAATTCCAAATGCGATTCGCAGCGCGGGATCGGACTACAACATTCTCGTCGAAGTGACCCTGTCATATTCCGCGGAGCCACGCCGCACACGTCGCGGCCACCGTGGATATCTCTCGACATGGTTAGACTGGATGAGCAATCGTAAGGATGAGCGATTGGAATCATTCGTGTCGCGTGCCGTTAAGGATGAAGATCCAGCCGTTCGTGAAGGCACCAGTTTCGGTTGGGCTGTAAGCGCCCGTGCCAGCGACGGTCAGATCGCCGACGTGCGTCGCAGCATCGGCACCGTGCAGAAGGATTGGGCTTACATCAAATCAAACGCCCTACCCGAAGATTTCTGCATCGCCGTTCGTGGCCATAAGGGTTGGAGCAAAGACCCGGATAACACCGCGAGCTACACCTTGGCTGTGACCTTCGAGATTGTCGGCAAGGAAATCGAGATCTACGATCCGCTTCGGGTTGCGGTGCAAGAATTGCAGGCAGGGCTTGAAGCAGAGATCGAAGTCGACGTGGAAGCAGAATAACATATGAGCCTCATTAGATCCAAAGATCGTGTCGCCGACCACGGGGAAGTGTTCACCCCAGCGTGGATTGTCGAGGCAATGCTTGACCTTGTAAAAGCGGAGTCCGAGCGAATTGACTCTCGGTTTCTGGAACCGGCCTGTGGCAGCGGGAACTTTCTCGTTAAAGTGCTACAGCGAAAACTACTGGCCGTAGAACTCAAATATGGGAAGAATGACTTTGAGAAGCGGCACTACGCGCTGCTAGGGCTAATGTGTATTTACGGCATCGAACTTCTGGCTGACAACATCGACGAGTGCCGAGCCAAGGTTCTGAGCGTCTTCGCCGAATGCCTGAAACTGAACGATTCGGAAGACCTGTGCGGTGCAGCATCCTACGTGTTGTCACAGAATCTTGTGCACGGTGACGCGTTGACGATGCGAACCAATAACGGCGATTCAATCACCTTTGCCGAATGGGGTTACCTTGGCAAAGGGAAATTTCAGAGACGAAACTTTCGCCTTGATGACCTCACGCTGTCATCAGCCTTTAATGCAGAGGGTTCGCTTTTCGCACAACTCGGGAGGCACGAGCTTTTCACTCCAACCAGATCCTATCCACCAATGACAGTGGCTGATCTCGCCGCAGCCAATCACGGCGAGGCCTCTAAGGAGGCTGTATGAGCGAACAAGCACCCTTTACGCTTCGCGGTCGCAATCCTGACGTGCTGACATGCATTGCGAACCTATCGAACGACGAGGTGTTTACGCCGCCTGAGTTTGCAAACAGAATGCTCGACACGCTCGCAGCAGCATGGGCGTCGAACAACAATGGGGCGAACCTTTGGGCTGCCCCCAAGGTGAAGTTTCTCGATCCGTTCACCAAGAGTGGCGTGTTTCTGAGAGAAATAACTTCACGGCTGACCGACGGATTGAAAGGCACAATTCCCGATTTGCAGAAACGGGTCGATCACATTCTGACAAGGCAGGTGTTCGGTCTCGGCATTACCCACCTCACCAGTCTGCTCGCCCGTCGGAGCGTCTATTGCAGCAAGCACGCGAGAGGCGCTCACTCGATTGCGAAGTCATTCAAAGGCGATGGGGGCAACATTTGGTTCGAAAGGATGGAACACACTTGGGAAGGCGAGAAGTGCCGATATTGCGGCGCGAGCAAGAAGACACTCGATCGAGGCGACGGGCTGGAAACTCACGCTTATGCGTTCATCCACACCGACGACATCAAAGCACGAAGCAGCGAGATATTTGGAGGCAACATGCAATTTGACGTAATCATCGGCAACCCACCCTATCAATTGGATGACGGCGGATTCGGCACAAGCGCCGCGCCAATCTACCAGTTGTTCGTGGAGCAGGCGAAGAAACTCGAACCTCGCTATCTGTCCATGATTATTCCGTCCCGCTGGTTTGCCGGTGGGAAGGGATTGGATGAGTTCCGAGAGTCGATGCTCAAAGATAATCGCCTCCGCGAAATCAACGATTTCCTCAGCGCGGCGGACGTATTCCCTGGTGTCGGCCTTAAAGGCGGCGTCTGCTACTTCCTCTGGGATCGCGATAATCCGGGTCAATGCCGAGTCTCCACTCATTTCAAGGATTGGCCTGTTTCCACTTCCACGCGGCCGCTACTTGAAAAGGGTGTGGATGTCTTCATCCGCTTCAACGAGGGGTTATCGATTCTCAGGAAGGTTATCGCAGCCGAGACGGGGCAAACAAAATCACTTTCTCTCCCTGAAGGCAAACGATTTGGCCGATTGGTAAGTCCCCGTAAACCATTCGGTCTTGAAACAAAGTTTAAAGGTAAGCCGACGAAACGCGCTGGTGATGTACTGGTCTACCAAAATGGTGGAACGGGATACATTCCGAGAAAATCCATCACTGCCGGTACGGCGCTCATCGACAAGTGGAAGTTATTCGCAGGCTACGCGGCCCCAGGAACTGGAAACAAAGACACATATCCGCACCGGATCATCAGTACGCCATTCATCGGCGAGCCGGGTAGCATTTCCTCGGAAACGTATCTCTGCATCGGTCCGCTCGACTCCAAGCATGAGGCCGAGAACGTCCTGTCTTACCTCTCGTGCCGTCTGACGCGCCTACTGATTCTCCTGCGAAAGCCTTCTCAGCATGTCACTGCAAAGGTTTACTCCTCCGTGCCGATGCAGGATTGGTCAAAGCAATGGAAGGATGCCGACCTCTACGAGAAATACGGTCTCTCCAAGTCGGAGATTGCATTCATCGAAAAGATTGTCCGTCCAATGAATGATCTCAACGGTGCTGAACTCGATCAGTCCACTGAGGACGATAGCAGCGATGAGTAAGCCGATCGAACAAATCCTTGCGCCAAAACCAGAAGCCCGACCACGCATCTACGCCTATTCGATAGCCGATGCTGCGCACGCCGGTCAACTCAAGGTAGGCCAGACCACACGGAATGTGAAACAGCGCGTTGCCGAACAACTCAAGACAGCGAGCATCAAGAACTACCGCATCGAACTCGACGAATCTGCAGCACGAGACGACGGCAGCATCTTCACAGACCACGATGTGCGCGCGGCTCTGGTGAAGAAGAAGTTCGAGAAGGTGGAGCTGGAATGGATGCGTTGTACCGTCGCCGATGTGCAAACTGTGCTGACGGAGCTACGCACTGGCCAGAAACTCACCGGCCTACGTCACGAAACCTTCCCGATGCGTCTCGAACAGGCTGAGGCCGTCGAAAAGACGAATGCCTATTACCAGTCAATATGGGCCGAGAACAAAAAAGCCGTTCCTCGCTTCCTTTGGAATGCCAAGATGCGTTTCGGCAAGACCTTCACCACCTATCAGCTTGCGAAGAAGCTGGGTGCAAAGCGAGTTCTGGTTGTCACGTTCAAGCCCGCTGTGGAGGATGCCTGGCAAACAGATTTGGAAAGCCACAAAGATTTTGATGGTTGGCAATACCTATCTCGCAACTCTGGCCGCGACCCTTCGCAAGTCTCGACTAAGATGCCGTTGGTCTACTTCGGTTCCTTCCAAGATTTGCTGGGTCGAGACACAGCAGGTAATATCAAGCCCAAGAACGAATGGTTGCACACGGTCAATTGGGATTTGGTGGTATTCGATGAATACCACTTCGGCGCGTGGCGCGACACGGCCAAGGAACTGTTCGAAGGAGAGGAAGAAGCCGTTGCAAAAAGGGAAGCGAAGATCGAATACGCCGCCGGTTTGGAGGATATGAACGAAGATCTCAGCGTGCTGTCGGAAAGGGAAACCGAGTTCTTGCCTATTAAAACGAAGGCGTATTTGTACCTATCCGGCACGCCGTTCAAGGCACTTGCCACAGGGGAGTTTATCGAGGAGCAGATTTTTAATTGGACGTACACTGACGAGCAACGAGCCAAGGAAGAGTTTAATACACACCACCCTGGAAAGCGAAATCCCTATGGCTCACTGCCGCAGTTGCGTTTGCTTACCTACCAGATGCCGGATGAGTTGATCGCCATTGCAAGCGG
>JAEUII010000177.1 GCA_016795145.1 Planctomycetaceae bacterium | reverse complement strand
GAACGGCTCGCCGGGCTGAGCACCCGTTGAGGTTGCAGCCAGTTTCTTTCGGGGCTTGCGGCCAAGAAACATCATCGTGCAGGGGACAACAGTCAGTACCAGGGCCGCGGCCATCAATACGCCGATGGTGCCGTAGATTCCGAACAGCCGAATCGGCTCCAGTCCGCTCACCATCAACGATGCCGTCCCCATCGCTGTTGTGCCCAGGGACAGCATACTCGGAAGCCAGCCCTGGCGAAACGCGTCGATCGCAGCTGCTCGCGGCTCCATGGTTTCCAGTGCGTTGAAGTAATAGTTCATCAGATGAATACCGCCGGAAACCGTCAGCACCTGAACGAGCGGCGGCAGAATAATCAACAGCGCACTGAGCCGTTCGCCGCTGTAATAGATGATGGCCAGGATCGCTCCCTGACACAGAAGCGCTGTGACGAAAACAACTCCTGCTGCGACGAACGATCGCAGTGACCAGAGACAAATCAGAAAGATCACAATCGCTGACGGCGCGGCGAACTGAGTCAATGACCGATGGCTGGCTTCATCGACCGTCAATCCGTCGATGACCGGACCTGCAAGGTGAAGGTCTTTGTCGGTCACCTGACAGGTTTCACAGATGACCTTGCGAATTCCTTCCACAAGACTTGTTCGAGTTGCAAGCCCCGCAGAGTTCAGCGTACAAATGACGCACGTCTGAAGTCCATCTCGTCCAATCAAGGTGCCTCGCAAGCGCTGAATCGCAACATCCTGCGGCATCCGAGATCGATCCGCCATTAGAGACCCGCCGGCCAGCGACGCGGACATTTCCATCGAACCAGCAAGGCCCGTCAATGCGGCCGGATCAAGAGTCGACATATCCGGACTGACAGCACCAGACGCGGCAGTCATCTGTTGCAATATGCGCCGACCGGTGATCACGCTGTGAAAATACGAATTCCCCTTTGCGTCACGAAACACCGGCGACGTTTCAAGTTCCGACAGAATCTGGTCGAGCCGTGCATCCGTCCAAACGCAGCCTGTCCAACTGGCAATGACCACATCGCCCGGCCCAAACATCTCAACGAACTCGTCATAATGCCGGCGTTCAGTGAAGCGATCGTCAACCCAGTCGATAGGGGAGTTATTGCTGGACTCCAGAGCCTTGATGGCTCCATAAATCATCGGTGGCAGAAGCAGCAACACGTAGAGTGCGACGAGTCGAATGCGTGCGATGATCTTGCCCATGGAGGTTTTCACCTGAAATCGTCAGGCTGCCTTCCTTCGCTCAAAACCGTTATCAGCAGTCAACACGTTCATCGGAATCGTCGCGTCAGCCTCCGATGATCGTAATGGAACTCGAGCAAGAGGTCCCGCGACCATGAACGGATAACCAGGCACCTTCGCCATGTAGCTGGCATAGGTATCGCCGAGATAGAACTTGAGTCTCTGATCTTTCAATACGCTGCCCGCGAAAATGTAGACCGTCCAGATTCCCGTCAACACAGCGTGATCGGCTGTCATCGTTGGTGTGAACCAGATCAGTCCCAGGAAGCTCAGGTAAACCGGGTGTCGCAGAATGTGGTACAGCCCTTTCGCTTCGAAGTTGCGTCGAGGCATCTTCTCCCGGCGATACCAGTGAAGCCACTGCGTCAGGCCTGTCTGAAATCCCAGGCCCGTCAAACTGATGCTGTACAGAAGAGCAACCCACGAGCCATAGAAGCAGCCCGTCACAATGGCCGCCGAGATCCCATCAAGCTGCCAGACAATCGCCGGCGAAGATTTCCAGAAGGCAAAGATCAGAACGAGACTCACACAGGTGCAAACACAAAAGAACGCTCCATGCATCTCCATCGGAAAGCGTTCACGAAACCATGTGCGAAATCGAGGATGCAAAAGGATGCTGTGCGGAATCACGAACTGCAGTGCAAGAAGAGTGTCGACGGCAATCCACGATTCACTGGGCGCATCGACACCGTATCGCAGGAAGGAAAAGAGTCCGACAACCGTCAGCACAAAAAAAGCCTGAGTCCCTAATCCAAACGCAAAGCCAAGGAGCCGTTTCCAGCTCGACAGGCCAGCATGTGCCGCCTCGAATGCCGGAGTCGTGTCCAAGCCAGAGGAGACCGACGGGCTGGAACTCAGCGATGCACTCATGCCGGCTTCTCCGCTATGAAGCATCCATACTTCATCGCGCCGGTGTTGTAGGCATCGAGCAGTGTCTGGAAGCGATCAATGAAGATGATCTGCCCTGGATCGATCCATGATGCGACGCGGCGAATCCCCAGCCGGTTGACTCGGTCACGACAGATCTCCCAGGTGCGCGAGACCCTGCTGGTCCAGTCGTGCACCTGCGTCATCTTCAGCCCTGCATCCGTCATCCACTGACAGTAGTCCGCTTCTGATCCCAGCGAAGGGCAAAAGAACCCTTCGCACACATCGTAAACCAGCTTCTTCTGTGGTTCCGTCAGGGGATCATCACCCGCAAGCCACGCGCAGATGGCAACTCGACCGCCAGGCTTCAGCCAGCCTGCCACCTTGCGAAAGAATGCAGGTTTGTCGAAGAGGTGTTCCGTGCATTCCACGCTCCAGACAACATCTTTTGAAGCGGCGGGGAATTCTGTCTTCTCGGCATCTTCGCAAATGAACTTCGCTCGAGCAGCCACCCCTGCCATTCGCGCGGCCCATGTTGCCCAGCGTTTTTGGAATGAGCTAATCGTGACTCCGGTCACTTTGCACTGCATTCGTTTGGCAAGATGAATCGACGAGCCGCCCATCCCGCAGCCGATATCCGCGATCTCGCTTCCCTCGACAATTCTCGCTTCACGAGCAAGCTGTTCCGTCAACTGTTGAGCCGCGACCTTTGGGGACTCGTTGCCGCTCCAGAGTCCATGATGGATGTGCTGTCCCCAGAGAATCCGATAGAAGATGGTTGAGACGTTGTAGTGACGGCGAATCACGTCTTTCTGAATATCAGGACAGGAGATCATCAGGAGCCTTTTT
>JAEUII010000164.1 GCA_016795145.1 Planctomycetaceae bacterium | reverse complement strand
AAACGGCTGAGGACAGCCGTTCTACACTGGGTAGCACGCACGAAGCGCGTGTGCCGCAGGCGCCGGAAGCCGCAGCCAGTGTAGAGCGATTGTCCTCAATCGCTTCGCATCGAGCATGATCGGAAACGGCTGAGGACAGCCGTTCTACACTGGGTAGCACGCACGAAGTGCGGGTGCCGCAGGCGCCGGAAGCCGCAGCCAGTGTAGAGCGATTGTCCTCAATCGCTTCGCATCGAGCATGATCGGAAACGGCTGAGGACAGCCGTTCTACGATGTGGTATTGCCGTGGCAGCCTGCATGGGAACCGACACATTTTCACTTTGGCTTCCGGCCGCTGCGCGGCACAGGCTGCGCCTGTGCTACCCACTATTGGTTATTCGCCGCCTGCCTGTGCTGGTGCAGGTGTTGTGATGGTTGCCGCGGGGAACTGGCTTTGCAATTGGCCAGTCGTTGTGTCGAATAATCGGACGGTTCCGTCAAAGCCGCCGACGGCCACCTGAGCTTCATCGGGGCGGAAGCTGACGGCAAAAACCGGCGACGTCAGACCCTGCAGATCGACAACCTTGGCCGGGTCTTCGACCATGTAGATCTTTGCCGAGCCGTTCAGTGCGGTTGATGCTCCAACAACAAAGCGATTTCCTGATGCGGCCAGATCGAGGTCCGTCAGTCGGCCATTCTGTTTTTGATACGCTCGAATCAGATTGAAGTCATCTCCAATCTGGCGAGCCTGTTCACGGAAAATCTTGTAGAGCCTTGGTTCTCCGTCCGCTCCAACGGCAAGCACTTGTTCTTTGCCTGGAAGTCGCTGCACATCGACAAGCCCTCCTTTGAGTGCTCCTGGGGTGATGCTGGTGATGTTGTCGACGAACTGCCCGTTGGACACGATTGCCAGTTTCATCGAACGGTCTCGGCTGACGCTGATGACATGGTCATCTTTCAGTGAGAATGTCGTTCCCTGCACCCAGTCTGAGTGAGCATCCATTCGCATGACCGATTCGCCCGTTTCGACCTTCACGACGCGAACTTTGTTGTCCGCTCCGCCGAATGCCACCAGTGAACCGTCTGTATTGAAGCTGACACCAAACAGCGTGTCGTGGCCCAGCGTCACTGAGTGCAGCAGCTTTCCATCAGCAACATTCCAAAGTTGCAGCTCCCCAAAGAGAGACGGAGTGCCACCGACGACAGCAAGGACCTGTCCGTTCGGGGAAAATGACAGCGATTCGATTCGCTGTGACCGTCCGACCAGCCGGCGAATCGGAGCTGATCCATCAAGCGTGTGGACGAGAACTTCGTGATACCCTGAGACCGCAAGTAGCTTGCCGTCAGGGGAGTAGTCCAGTGAACTGATCACCGGAGGAACCTGATACACAGGAGGATTCTCCGCGGAAATCGTCTTGCCAACGGATTCCGGCGTGTCGTCGACAGCACCCTGAGCAATCCAGGTACGAAGGGTATTGATTTGTTCCGGTTTCAGCGGATCGCCGTTCAAGGGCATTTCCGGATCATCGCCGCTCACATATTTCACGAGGGCACTTTCGTCCGGCTTGCCTGCAACAACCGACGGCCCGGCTTCGCCACCCTTCAGCAAGTCTCCAACGGATGTCACCGAGAGCTTGCCTTCCAGCTTTCCGGCAAAATGGCATCCGGAACAATTCCTCTGCAGAATCGGGCGCACGCTGCGGTAGTAACTGACCTGAGCCTCCTGGGCCGTGAGCGATGGTGTCAAACCAGCCAGCAGGAGCAGGGCACAAACGGTGTTCAAAAAGCGGCGAGCCATAGCGTGGTTCTCAGTGAACAGGAGCATTGCACGGTGGGAAACTGACGGAGGGAACGGCAGATGCTATCCACACAAAATACAAAACGCAAAGGTCCATTCTGACTCAGCCACTGTTCGTGGCAGTCCAAAAGCGGAGCCTTCGATCGGCGAAGATCCCAGTGTGGGACGCGGCTTGACGGACATAGCGTGGCCGGTCAAAATTTGCGACAGTGAGCGAGCTGTTGACTGGGCATGGACCACAGAACAGGCTCGCAGTTCGTAAGAGAACAGTGATCATCAAAAGGCAAGAGCAATGAGTGGACCTATTGTCCGGACTGGTACGACTCCGGAGTTCTGGAAGAACTGGGATAGTATTTTTGGCGACAAGAAAAAGGCTGCTAAAGGCGGCGAAGCGAAGGCTGCGGCAAAAGGCAAAAAAGCCGCTAAGAAAGCTGCGAAGAAGACCGCAAAGAAGTCTGCCAAGAAGAAGTGATCTCCTTCGGTGGCGAAGACCAGCACTGTGACTGAAAACGTACGACCACAGAGGATCGGTGATTCTCTGTGGTCGATTGCGTTTGTCTGGTTCCTGTTTGCAGCCGTTTCCTTCCTGAGCAGCCAGGTTCCCGCCGTCAACGAGCCGCACTACCTGTGCAAGGCGAAGGCCTTTGAGACGCCGGCGTGGTGCAAGCGCGATTTCTTCCTGCGCTCCGCGAATGCTCATTACGTCTTCCTCAAGGCGTGTGGAAAGCTGACTCCCCATCTGAGCCTTCCTGCACTCGCGATTGCCGGCCGGCTGGCTTCAACGCTTGTGCTGGCCATTGGCTGGTGGCGTTTGATTGGGGCAGTCGTACCGAACGGACGTGAAACTGCCTGGGCGATGTGTCTGTCAGCGGTGCTCTATGCGTTACTCAGCCAGCTTGGAAGTTTCTCCGGGGAATGGCTGCTTGGCGGCTTCGAAGCAAAGGTGCCGTCATGGGGATTCGCGCTGGCGGCGACGGCGGAAATGATTCGAGCACAATCGAGTCTTCGCCTCCGTGAATTCCTCCTCGCTGGAATCTGCGCGGGGATTGCATTGGCGCTGCACCCTGTTGTTGGAGGCTGGATGGCCGCATGCCTGTTTGGAATGGGCGCGGTGTTTCAGTGGAAGCGATGGATTAGTCCGCCAGCTGCCGCGAATGGTCCAGCCAGGACAGTTGCGAGCGGACCATGGCAGCTTCTGGTGTTCTCAGTTGCGGTCGTCGTGTCGTCATTGCCTGGGCTTTGGCCAGCGATCAAGTTTCTGACTCGGCAGACGGCTTCCAGTGATGATCAACTGAAGGCCTCAATGATCCAGGTCTTCTGGAGACTTGCACACCATCTTGATCCCACACACCTGTCACGTCGACAGTGGGCCTATGCCGCAGTGCTGCTGATAGCGATCGCTATTGCGGCTGTGTCGTTGAAGAAGCGTGCCGCTCGGTCTGGAAGTGAATCGAGTGGTTACTCGGCACTTGCGACGGTCTTCGGATTCTCCAGCCTCATTGCCGTGATTGGCATCGCCGCGGGGTGGCATTCTCAGTCGTTCGCTGAGATGTACCTGGAATTTCAGGGCTGGAAGATCCCGGCGACAGTCTTGAAGTTCTATCCTTTCCGGACGTTCGATGGCCTGTTGCCGATCGTTGCCGCTATCGGCTTGACGCTGTTGACCTTGCATCGTCTTTCGCTGCCACAATCGGAAAAGGCACCCGAAAACGGGGGCATCAAAACTCGGCGAATAACGATTGTTGGCCTGCTTGTGATGTGTGCATTCAGCATGGCCTGGCGACAGGGAAGCCCGGCACCTCCCGGATACACGGCGGCTCAGTTTGAGGACTGGAAGCAGGCCTGCGACTGGATCCGCGCGAATACTCCAAAGGACTCACTGATTCTGACGCCTCGCGAGTCCTATGGTTTCAAGTGGTTCGCAGAACGCGCCGAGTACGTGTGTTACAAGGATTGTCCTCAGGACGCGAAAGGGATCCTTGAATGGAATGATCGGCTGTGGTTCCTGCACGACTGGACGCTCAAGAGTTCCGGCGATGCAGTGTACTCCGACTCAGACCTGAAGGAACTTCGCCAAAAGACCAAATGCGACTTTGTCCTGACGCGAATCCTGGGTCCGTTTGAATCGCAGCCACTGTGGAGCAGCCGCGAGTGGCGGATTTATGCTGTTCCCGTAGAGAACTGACGGGCCGTTACTCTGACTTTTGGGGTCTTCGTCACACCTCAGTTAAGACCGGATGTCGTCATGGATGGTCATTCAGTGGGTCCCCACGCACACAACGATTCCACATAGGCCGCGGATCCGTCGCGCATCCAGCCGTCCAGTTGTGCGGGATCTTTCAACTGACGTCCTCGCATCGTGGGTACACCCAGGAACGCGCACTGCACGTCATTCAGCGCGGTCATATCGCCCCATAGCTTTTCGAACTGCGACACAGGGAACACGTCTTCCTGACCATGCCCCCAGCGCTTCTTCACGTCTTTGAGTGTGATGTAGCTTGGAAGCCGACGGGCAAGATTTCGAATCGCGGCATCGACGGCCTTTGAATCGGCCAGCGTCTCTCGAGTCAGATCGAAGATGGCCAGCAGCCGATCGAGATCGATCCATGTCGTCAGTGTGTTGTACCAGGTCAGCTGGAACTCATCTTCTTCGCGAGGCATCGCCAGGCCTTCAACCAGCCGGACTCGACCGTCAACGCGTGCAAGCCCGCCTCCTCGGTCATCGAGTCGACGACAGATCACTTCAAAGCTCAGGTCGGCTCCCGATTCAATGTGCAGTCCCAGACAGCCCGGATCCAGAGACGCTCCGAGCGTGTCGATATTGTGAAGCATCAGATACTTCAGCTGGGGACGTTCATTGATCATCTGAAGCAGAGTCCCGTTGCGAATCATGTTTGGGATCTCATACCAGTGGCCGACCGGATGCAGACACTGAAGCGGAAGATTGTCTGTGTAATCAGACGCCTCGCCGGACGTTCGAGCCCAGTTCATCAACGCGGCTCGCAGGCTGGTTCGCACCTTCTCCTTTTGAGGATCCAGGACCTGCTGAGCAACCTCTTCCCACGCAAACTGAAGATCGCGCGCGGTCGGCACCATGCGCAGTCCCACGGTGGCACCTTTGGAAACTCGAAGTTCCGTCTGGTTCATCTTCTGCACGGCATCGCGAAGCGGTTTGTCCGTGAGATATCCGGACGTCACGACGTGCTGCGGCGGCATGCCATACTTCTGACCGACCGCTCGACTTTTGGCGAAGTGAATATCCAGAAACGAACGCCACTCGCCCTTCATGCGGCAGAACGGATTCAGCGCCTTCACGACACCTGCACCCTGAGTCCACCGGCTTCCAACACCAGCCGCCAGAGTCACCACCGCCACTTCGCCGCGAGCCAGGGCGCGCTGCCCCGCTTCAATTGCGGACTGTGAGATCCTGCCGCGAGCATCTATGACGTCTCCTTCGACGACGTCTTCAATTGTCGCGGTCGCAGGAAGTCGATTCTGCGCGAGTCCCAGTCGACCTGACTTCAGATCTTCCCGCAGTTGTTCATGCGCAATCGGGTCAAAGCCGTTGTCTCGCAGCAGATCGTCAAGACGCGCCGACTGTTTGGCTTCTTTCGATGTCGATGGAAGGATGCGCTGAATCAGTCGAGCGGCCAGATGATCGCCGCCGGTATCGCGACATGCATTGCCGACGCGTTCCAGTTCTCGCCGAGTCATCGGGCTCAGTTGCTGCAGCCCTTTTCGCAGCCAGTCCGGCACGAGCAGTGAATGATACCCCTGTGGCATCGCGGCATCGTGACGGAGTTCGGCGAAGGTTCCGTTGTCGTTGATCGCAAAGTCATAGACGACCGGATCCATCGCAAACGGAACCGACGATTCCATACTGCGTTTGACTTCGACCATGCGAGGTTGCAGCCGGTCCATCGCTTCACGTTTGACCGATGGGTCAAAGATGAATCCCATTCCGCCGCCGGCCATTCCGCCCAGCATCCAGAAACCGTGGAACTTCGATCCGTAGGCGTTGCGGCACTCTTCAACCAGACGCTCGGTGTAGGCGTTGCTGCACCACGGAATGATGGCTTGAAGCGGTTCAAAGAAGTTGCGATTTGTCAGACGACCCACGCCCGGAATGTCGCCCGTCTTGAGGCACTGAGTAATCTGGTCCAGGATCGAAATGGCATCCTGTCTCGCGGCCCATTCCTTTTCGCTGCGCAGTAGATATTTCTCGGTCACCATTTCCAGGATCGGACCGACGTTCTGAGCCATTCCGCCGTGAACCAGCACCAGGCTGTCCTGAAGCAGCTGGCGAGTCTTGTCGGAGACTTCGGATCGCGAAAAGACATGGTGCTGAGGCATCAGGCGGCCTCGGCTAATTCCATACTCCGGATCGTCCGCGCCGGCCGGCGAACCGGAGATCAGCTTGATCCCAGGCCACACGCCGCCGGAATCCTGCCAGCCACCACCGGAACCTCCCAGCCACTCGCCCAGAATCGCGCGAGCCGCCACGATGCGACGATCGGATTCCTCCAGTTGCCCCGTCAGCGATGAAACCTGTCGAGTCGCTCGCATGCACAGCGAGATCAGAGAGCCAAGCAGGTTCGTGGAAACGGCAAGACGCGAACCTTTTGGGATGTCGTTGACTCGGCTTGTGATTTCCAGACCAAGCCCCGGGCCCAGCATGCGCGAAAACACATCGGAGATCTTCGCACCACAGCCTTCCATGCCAGGTGGAATCAGTCCCGCGGCAATCACGGCTCCCTTCAGCAGCCCCAGATAGTCTCGCGCGAAGTCAAACACTTCATTCACGTCGTGGATCTCAGTGCGAGCATCCAGGTCGATGCTGACAAGTCGCAGCACTGGCTCATCGATGACTCGCAGGCTGCAGTCGATTGGTGGCTCCGGAGCCTGATGGCGACCACGAACTGCCAGGTCGATCGACGCATTGATGACTCGCGCGCCTTCCGGATAGTCCATTCCCAGGAAGAAGATGTCGCTCCAGCCGCTGTGCGAAAAGTCCATGCGGACCGCCGTACGCTCGCGCAGCACCGGGTAACAGCCGGTTTCAGGACTGATCGCCAGTAGCTCGGGACGAATGCGGACCGGCACATCTTCCGGATGTCCCGTTCGGAACATCCACTGATTACCTCTGACGGTGCGGACACTTCGGCGAACCTGATCGGCCAGAGTCTGAAACGCCAGACGGTGGTAAGCTTCTCCCAGCGCACTGGAAAGAGACACCGAAGGTCCGGAAGCGGTCTGCTTTGCCAGAAAGACGTCGATCGCTTCCTGATATCGACGGTTCAGCATGTGCTCGTAACCGCCGAAAGGAATCTGTCCGCTTTCGCGCTGCGCTGACGTCAGATGCACGGGCAGATGAAAACGATGGATGGAATACAAGAAGAAGAGGCTGCGAACTCGTTCGTAGAGATTGTCACAGCGGCGGCGAAACGCATCCAGATCCTGACATTGCTGAAGCAGCGCATCGGCATTCAGTGATCGACACGCGGCCTCGAGCGAGAGGTTTCGCACGTCGGCCTGGTCCGACGTAATGATGTCCAGAAGTCGTTGCATAATTGAACTCGAAGTGCGAGCTTTTGATTGAGGACTCGATCAGACAGCGGCGTGGCGAATGAAACGGTGCGAATGGTGACGCGGGAAGCGGGATGTGGGGCCCGTTACTTTGTCGCCAGCAGGTTGACCAGTTCCGTCAGGATCAGATCACGATCAACGCCGCTGAGTGAGAAGGCCAACTGAGCCAGCAGCAGTCCATACTTGTAACTGATGTTGTATCGAGAACCCTGGATGACCAGTGCCAGGTAACGCTCTGTCTGAGCCAGCTGATTGAGTGAGCTGCTGAGGTCAAGGTTTGTGCCTTCGGGCAGTCTCGCCAGGTTCTGCTGGAGCAGCGACATGACGGCCGGAGTCAACACATGCATTCCGAACATGCAGAGGTAGTAGCCTGCTCGCTGTCCGGCCACGATCAGCTTTTGTTCCGCGACGGTGGGTGTTGGCTTTTCGATGACTGTGCTGACTTCGTACACATGCTCCGCCTGAGCCATCGGGCTGCCACCCACGGTGCCAAAGAACACGATTTCGTTTTCGCGAGTCGGCTGGATGGCGGAGACGGCACATTCATAGCGAGTCGCAGCTTCAATCAGTTGCCGAGCACATGGACGATCTGACCGGCTGAGATAGAGATGGTCGGAAACGAGATGCAGGAAAGATTCACCGGCGACGAAATCTGCAGCTCGCAGGATCGCATCCCCGTATCCTCGGGGGTTCGCCTGTTCGAAGAAGACCAGACGCGAAGCATGCGGTCCGGCTGCAGTGATGTACGGCTCCTGCTGGCCCGGGCGAACCACGATCGCGACTTCTTCGATACCGGACTCAACGATTTCATCCAGCATCAACCGGAGTGCTGTTCGAATTTCTCCGTTGCGATCGACCAGGGTCTGCAGAGGCAACCGCGAGTGGAAATCTCCAGCGGCAGTAATGACAGCTTTGCGAATCTTCATTCGAACGTTCCAGGCAGCGTCTTCGAAAGTCACCAGGTAAATTGAATCCCAACCCGAGGCGTCAGCGAGGGATCTTTGTCGCAAAGGTGGCGACTGTCATCCCTCACTCACGTTTCGGGTTGTGGAAGGTCATTTGATCAACGGTCTGTGAAATGGCAGTGGTGCGTGGTGCCAATATCTGCAGTGAACGAGGGAAAGCAAGCGTCGTTCACCCTGTGGACCGAGTCCCGAATGTTGCCAAACCGCAACAGCTCGCGCATCTCCCTCCGGTCCCTCAGCTTGCCATGCTGACCAATCGCCCAGTGGGCACTGCATCCAACGTCATCAACCACCCAAGCCGTCATTCCCGCCTGCGCGGGAATGACGAACTCATCTTCGTGGTTGTGGCGGAGGACTCGCTCTATTCTTCGTCACTCATTCTTTGTTCGACCATTGGACTCATTGCGATGGCGTTGGTTTCTCTGCATCAGGTGCGGCTTCGATCGGGACTTCGCAGAACGTCAATGCGGCAAGTCCGGTTTCGCCATACAGAATGTTGTCTGGATTCCAGCGAGCACTGTCGATGTAGGTCAGTGTCCTGGAATTCGTTGGCCCCTTGAGCTTCAGTGTCACTCGGCCTCCATTCACTGATCCCGAGACAATTTGGTTTGGCTCGCCGTCGAGATGAAACTCACTGATCAGACTGTCGGACCATTTCAGGTTTTGGCCGAAGTTCACTTCAATCTCATCGCGCCGGTCAGACGTGAACTGAATGTGTTCCACGTTGGGGGGCGAAAAGTTGTTCACGAATCTGTGATGAATATGGTACTGAATCATCGGATGCAGGAACCGAGCAAACTCCGCGTAACCCGCGGCAGGAAAGTGACAGCCACCAGGAGGTTTGACTCCCAGGGTGGGAATCACGCTGAGGTTACTGAAAAGTCGCGGCAGAGTTCTCTGCACTTCACGCAGGCGGTTGTCTGAGCCATCAATTCCCATGGCACAGGATTTTGGCCAGATCTGAAACATGTAGTAGTACGCGACGTTTGGATAGTCTTCTTTCCAGCTGCCGGCCAAGTCAACGAAATACTGTCGATAGGTTTCGTAACCGTAACCTCCTGTTGGCCCATCCGCCCCTTGATCGTTTTCGCCCTGATGCCAAATGATGGCGCGGACTCCGTGAGTGAGCCCCGCAGCCTGCACTCGCCACAGAAGCCGTCCGTAGATCGTGTTGACGTCTGTCGGATCGGATTCGTTCTTCTGATGCTGGTCGATGCGAGTTCCCCCGACTGCTCCGTTAATGATGCAAACGGGGATTTGTTCGCTCTCCACCAGGCGACGTCCGAGTTCCATTCCCCAGTAACCGATTTCCGATTTGCCACCCGGGCTGCGTGCTTCCGCGCTGGCCCAAAGTTCAAGACGAGAGCCGTTAGGATCTCCGGCGGTAGCACCAAATGTCCTGACCCAGTCAGAAGGTTTCAGAGGATTGTCTTTTCCGAAGTCGGTCGCAACGGCATTCGACTGACCACAAATGAGATACACATCACCGCAAACGATATCGTTCGCCGAGTGAACGACGGTTTCCCTGTCTCCAGTCTTCGTGCCAAACTCCGTTCGGTATTTGACCAGGCCCGGCTTGATCTTCACTGTAAGCCGGTACTTCCCCTGAGCATCCGGGGCAACTGTTTCCGTTGCAAACAGTTGATCGTCCGCGAACACTCGAACAAAGACGGCATCAGCGGATTCCTTCAATGTTCCTGCGTAGACCAGATCGCCGGTTGCAATGTCGCGAGGTGATCCATCGCGTGCAATCAACTGATGATCCTGCGGTTGTTCTTCATCGACGGGTGGTTTCTGAATCCATGGATCTTTCGAAGGTCGTGGCTGTTGGACATCGATCGTAACGCTGCGAACCACGGCCGCTCCGCCGTTATCGATCGAAGCCGTCACCAGCATCTTGCCGTCGCCCTGAGATCGCTTCAGAACGAGTCGTCCGTCCTGGATCTTCTTGATCACTGCAACGTTATCGACCATCCATTTCACATGGATGTCGCCCGCCGACTTCGCCTGCATTGCCGCCAGATTCGAGATCTGCGGAACGACTTCGATGGTCTGCCGTCCATCCCAGGTGGCGGGAGCCGACAGAGTAAACTCGGGCTCAGGAATATCATCGCGAATACTGATGGCGGTTTCGTGAATCGACACGCCTTTGTCATGAATGGCTTTGAAGATCAGCGACGTCGGTGACCCCGCCGACTTGTTCTGGCCGGAAGCGGCCGCCGGGATTCTTCCTGCCTGCAGCGTGTAGGAAAATTGATTCGTGGCGACGATGACGTCCTGACCATTTCGCTTTTCGATCCAAAGAACCTTCTGAGCACCTCCGGCTTTCGCGCTGATTGTGATCGATTCGTTCTCTGAAAGTACCAGGGACTTCTCAGACACGGAGAATTCACTTCCAGGCTGTACCAGGTTTCCTGCCAGGGACTGCTGCGGCTTCTGGTTTTCGTACTGAAGCTTGATCCATTCCGCTGAACGAACGACGCTGGAGACTCTTGCTTCATCCAGGTCACCCTGGAAATCAAAGTTGTTGTACCAGCCACCAAGGTACAT
>JAEUII010000141.1 GCA_016795145.1 Planctomycetaceae bacterium | reverse complement strand
CATGCTGGCACCGCCCGGATAAGCGTAAATCGCTTCTGTTCCGTGGCGAACCAGCATTTCGACGAGGATCTGTGCACCATTGATGGTTTGAGTTGCTTTGTCGACGGTGGTCAACGTCGTTACCCTTGTTCAAAACTTCCTGAAACACTTGAATGAACCATTGGTTCCCCGATGCAGCCGTCAGTCAGGTACGACGGCGAATGATTGCCAGGGAGGTTCCTGCTTTTGTTCCGCACACCGACTGCGCGCACAGGCTCGCTAAAGTTCGGAACACGATCGGAGGCTTGTTGAGCTTCATCAAACTCCCGACGAGACTCGGTAGTGTAAGAGCGACCAATTGCTTGTTCGATCCCGTTTTCCGGCAGATTTTGCCGAATCGCCGAAACTTGCCGAATTCGAAATTTCCGGAGTCCCGAGTCTCCAACTTTTCGCCTGTCGCCCCCTTATCTAAATGTGTGACGGGCTGAGCGCCACGACACTCATGATGAGCAAAAGGTCACTGGTTTTTTCGGAATCCTCGGTATACCGCAAAAAATCCGCACCTTCGGACTAACCCGTCTCATCCCATCGTCCCTCATACGTCGATATTTCCGACTAACTGGAATCATCAATCCAGCCGGAACTTTGCGCTCTGGCGAGAGCGGCACTCAAAATGGCGATTGGAACCCATTCGAGTGGCAGTCAACCGGCAGGGAATCTTTGATGATGACCGATGGGGGCTCCTTAAAAGCCTGCACTTTTTAAGGATTACGGCGGTGAAACGTCCGGGACTAATCGCAGCAGGTCTGCTCGGCTCAGCAACATCTCTTTGCCTGTTCCTTGGTCGTTCAATCGATCTTGGCGCGGCGGAAGATGGTGATCGTTCATTTCGCCAGGCACTCAAAGGCGCTCCTCAAACCGAGCTCGTAGAACAGGAGGATGGTATCCGCCTGAACTACTTTGATGCCACGTGGGATCGAGTTCTGAAGAACCTGGCAGAAAGCCAGGAGCTGACGCTCGTCATGGAACGAGTGCCTCCAGGCCGATTCGCTCGCCGCGATCGCACCAGGTATGACCTCGACTCCGCGCTAAGGATTCTGAACAGCGAACTCGAGCCACAGGGGTACCGACTGATTCATCAGAATCAGTTCCTGATCGTGCTCAACCTGGACAGTGCACGCACTGAATATTCGCGCCCGCGAGTTGAGTCGCAGACCTCAGAGAAATCCGCTTCAACCCGGCTGGTCAAAAACGCGGCCACGACACGAATCGTCAGCGGATCAGACGAAGACGATGCCGCGACACCTCTTGTCGCAGGTGAGACAATTCGACCGTCTGGCGGAGCTGAAGAACAAGAGTGGAAGCCAGCTCGCAGGACTGCTGCCAACGGCAAGTCCACGCCGATCCGCCAGGCCTCCAATGGCCGAGTCATCCAGGATGAGGTACCGGCAAAAGAGGTCAGTCAGAAGTCGACTCTCGAAACGTACACTTTGGAAAACGGCAAGGCCGTTGACATCGCTCGAACACTGTTCGTAGTGTTTGAAAAGCGTGCGGAGCTGCAGTCAGAAGGACTGAATGGTCTGCCTGGGTTCGTCGTATTCGACAATCCCGCAGAGGTCACGTCTGATGACCAGCCAGGAAATCTCTTCCGAGTTGGAATTGATCAGGAACAAAACGCGATCCTGGTTGAAGCGTCGGCAAATCGCCAGGCATCCATCAAACGACTGATCGCAGACCTGGACAAACCATCCAACCCGCTTGATGATGAAGCTGTCAAAATCATTCCCAACAAAGGTCTGCAGGCAGCAACCGCCAAGCAACTGACTCAGCAGATTCATCAGCTGGTTTCGATGCAGGATGAGAAGACTGCTCCAGCGACAGGCGACAAGCCAGCGTCTCAGCTCACGCCGGACGGCGGAGCCATCAATCTCCGCGGTGAAGTCAATGTTCAGGCCATGCAGGATCTGGGTATTCTGATCCTGAAAGGTAACGAATCCGACGTTGCCAAGGTCGAACAGATCATTCAGCAGCTGGAGTCGATGAGTGTTGGCTCGTTGCCAAGCATTCACCTTCGAATGGTCGAAAACGTTGACTCTGACGCACTGGCGACGCTGCTCACCGATGTCTACACGCAGCTGACAGAACTCAAGCAGCGAACCGGCAGCGAGAACCGCAAGACCGCAGCCTTCCTGCCGGTCGTTCAGCCAAACGCCATTCTGATCATCTCTTCGGAGATCGAACGGGAGACCGTTCTGGCGCTTGTAACAGAACTCGACAAACCTCTGACACCTGACCTTGAATTTGAAGTCTTCCCTCTCAAGAGCGCGGTTGCGTCTCAGGTCGTCACAGCATTGACTGACTTCTACGCCGAGCGCCGAGGATTGGGTACCACCATCACCCCGATCGCGGATGTTAGAACCAACTCGGTCATCGTTCAGGGCCGCCCGAACGAACTGGCAGAAGTTCGCAAGCTGATCAACCAGATCGATAAGGATGAACCGGCGGCAACATCACGTATGCAGGTGGTTCGTCTGAAGAATGCCGTGGCAGAAGAGCTCGCAGCGACAATCAATACGGCCATCCAGGCAGTCATCAATCCTCCCCAGCAGACTCAGGGGCAGGGTGGCTTTGGTGGCGGCTTCGGCAATACTCAGGGAGCTCAGCAGCTGCGTGACAACAAGTCCATCGCACTGGAGTTCCTCGCATCGACCGGCGGGGTGAAAGAACTGATCAAATCGGGCATTCTTGCGGACGTGCGAGTCAATTCGGATGTTCGCTCCAACAGCCTGATCGTCAGTGCTCCCGAAGCCAGCATGCCATTGATGATGGCACTGATCGAAGAACTCGACCAGACTCCCGGAGCAGTTTCGGAAATCAAGGTCTTCACACTTCAGAATGCAGATGCTCAGCAATCTGTCGATCTGCTGACCACACTGTTCGAGAACACGAATCAGGAAGACCAGCTGGGAATTCAGCTGGCTGGCACGGAAGGATCACCCAGCAGCCTGATTCCATTGCGGTTCTCTGCTGACGTCCGAACGAATACTGTTCTTGCCGTTGGCAGTGCAGAGTCACTCAGCGTGGTGGAAGCACTCCTTCTGCGACTGGACTCCGAAGATACTCGCCAGCAGACCCGTTCGGTCATTCCGCTGCGAAACGCACCGGCCGACCTTGTTGCTCAAACTCTTCTCGACTACCTCGAACAGCAGCAGGCTCTCCAGGACAGTTCGGAAGATCTGATCAGTAACATTGAACGAGTTCGTCAGCAGGTGCTGATTGCTCCGGACCTGAACAGCAACTCGCTGATCGTCAGTGCTTCTCCGCAGTACTACTCTCAGATCACGCAAATCATCGAGCAGCTCGATGCTCAGCCGCCGGAAGTCGTGATTCAGGCACTGCTGGTGGAAGTGTCTCTCGATGCGACGGACGAGTTTGGTATTGAACTGGGCTTCCAGGACCCGCTTCTGATGACTCGCAGCCTGGCAACCACGACGACCGGTGGTGTGACGACCCTTGCGACGACCGGATCTCCAGGTTTGAACTTCAACAATACCTCTGTTCCTCTGGGCAACAATATTGGACCAGGGTCAAATCCAGGGAACGTGGCCACCCAGGGTCTCAGCAATTTCTCTCTGGGCCGCGCTAACGGAGATCTTGGATTCGGTGGCTTTGTCTTCTCAGCGCAGTCTGACGCAGTCAGCGTCCTGCTTCGAGCACTGGCGTCGCGTCGAACGGTTCACGTTCTGAGCCGACCACAGGTTCGAACAACCCACAACAACGAAGCCTACGTGACCGTTGGACAGCAGGTTCCTGTTGTGAACGGTGTGACGACAAACCAGCTTGGAACTGCCAACCCGGTTGTGACTCCTCAGCAGGTTGGTATCACCCTCCGAGTGACTCCGCGAATTACTCCGGACGGCATCGTGGCTATGACAGTATTCGCCGACAAGAGCTCACTGTCTGACCAGGGAGTTCCGATTTTCGTCCAGACTACCGGAGCCGCCATTGAATCTCCGATCATCAACCAGTCCCAGGCCCAGACGACCGTCAACGTTCCAAATGGCCAGACGATCGTCATCGGCGGGATGATCACGAAGAGTGACTCCACTCTGGAGCGCAAAGTGCCATGGCTGGGTGACCTTCCGATTGTAGGAAAGGCATTCCGCTACGATGGCACAACAACGTCGCGAACCGAACTTCTGATCTTCCTGACGCCTCGCATCGTGATGAGCGACCTCGATTCTGAACTGCATAAGCAGGTGGAAAGCGAACGAACTCACTTCATCGAATCCGAAGCAGAGGAAGTTCATGGGCCACTCTTCAGTGTACCTCAGGCAACCATATTCCCGGAACCTGAAGTGCTGACGCCAGAGAGCCCGATCGAAGAAATGCTTCAGCCTGATCTGTCACAGCCAGCCGCAGAATCGCCACAGAACTAGATTTCGAAGTGGCCGATGAAATACCGGATACGGT
Organism: Planctomycetaceae bacterium; assembly: GCA_016795145.1. Lineage (GTDB taxonomy): Bacteria > Planctomycetota > Planctomycetia > Planctomycetales > Planctomycetaceae > SXXK01. The sequence continues at coordinate 3,683 of JAEUII010000141.1, read as the reverse complement.
CACCCCGCAGGCTGTATCCGGTTTCTTCTCTCTCAGTGGAGATTACCGATGTTGTGGCGAAATGCAGTCTGCCTTGCCATTGTGAGTGTCTGTGCCACAGGCTGCGCTTCCGGGCTTTCAAACGTCTGGAAAAGCCCCAGCAGCGTCGTCAAAGATCCTGGCCGCCTGGTCGGCAAGCCGAAGTACGAAAAGGATGTGGCAAAGATCGTAACCATCTGGGAATCCTCCTATGGCAAGGGCGTGGATGACAGAAACACTCGAGGGTTCGCCGGCCAGATCTTGTTCTTCGGTCCAGGGTGCCAAAGCGGTGGCCGAGTTCGCGGCAAGGTGCTGATCTACCAGTACGATGAATATGATAAGGACTCCGAGGAAGAGCCGAAGCTTCTTCATACGTTCGCGTTTGAACCAGATGCATGGGAAGCCCATCGCACAGAGGGTACTCTGGGGCATTCCTACAGTGTCTTTGTTCCTTACATGAACCGCCACAAAAACCAGGTCAACTGTGCTTTGAAGGTCGACCTGATTCTGGAAGACGGGCAAAAAATATCCTCTCAAGAGACAGCCGTCCTTCTGCCCGGAAAGAACACCACAGAACTGGCTGCCGCCCGAACTCGTGGCTTCGTTCGCGAAAAACGAATCGGCCCGGATCCAGATGTACCGCCAGTGCGAGCGGAAGCGGGAGACCATCAGGAGAAGAGTGGAATCGAATCGCTGTCGATTCCTCTGCCAAAAAGGTAGCCTCAGGCTGGCACCTCGCGCGATAACTCCGGAGTGAGAGTGATTGATTCGCCTGAGCATCATCGCGGCAAACGGCACTTTTCCTTGCATTTCTTTCGCAAGCGCCTTGAAGTGGATCTTGTTGTCCGTCTAGAACCCGCCCAGCGTCCGTCGTCTGCAATTTCGTGATCTTGTGCTGTCGGCCTTCCGCTGAAGTCTTCCGAGAGCCCTGGGTGTGCCTGCAGGTGGAGACTTCGCATGTTGTCAGCGCTCACAGGCCGCGTCGGAGTTGTCGGCCTGGGTCTGATGGGAACCGCTATTGCCCAGCGACTTATCGAATCGCATCTCCGTCCCTACGTCTGGAATCGGACGCAGGAAAAAGCAGCTTCTCTCATCGCCAGCGGTGCCGTGTGGAGCGATTGTCCTCCGTGCGACTGCGAGATTGTCATCATCAGTCTCTTCTCAAGCGACGTTGTCGATGAGGTTCTTCAGCGATGGCAGCACAGCTTTCGGCGAGGACTGATTGTCATTGATACGACCACAGGACGCCCGGAAGACAGTGAGCGATTTGCTGAATGGCTTCGACAAAAAGGAGCCATCTACCTGGACGCTCCCATTTCAGGATCCAGCGAACAAACTCGCCGCGGTGAAGCGACCGTGATTGTGAGTGGCAATGAAGATGCATTTAAGGCCCTGACAGGCATCTGGCCGATCCTCGGTCGAAACTTCTTCTTTGCGGGCAAAAGCGGCAATGCGGCCAGAATGAAACTGGTCAGCAATCTCGTGCTCGGCCTGAATCGCGCGGCACTTGCAGAAGGACTCACTCTCGCAGAAGGCATGGGAATTTCCCCCGGCTCAGCCCTCGAAATCCTCAGGGGCAGCCCCGCGTATTCACGACAGATGGATACCAAAGGGCACAAGATGATCCAGCGCGATTACACGGTCCAGGCGAAACTCTCGCAGCATATGAAGGACGTCCGCCTGATGCTGGAAGCCGCCGAACGACTGACGCTCAGCCTGCCCCTGACGAACACCCACCTGCAACTTCTTCAGCGTGCAGAGTCACTGGGCTACGGCAATGTCGACAACAGCGCTGTCCGCGAAGCGTACCGTCAGTAGCTGTGACATTTTCGTAATGCTCAGCGACGCTGTTCGGCAACGTCATCGTCGCCGGAAACGCTGAACCCCAGATCACCGAATGCTCGGGCTCGGCTTTCTGCAGAGGCAATTGCGACGAAGCGACTGCAATCAACGGACTGAGGGCTGCCGTCGTTATTGGCGGATCTTGACCTGTGATCCAACGCTCAGAAGGCTGAAGACTTCTTCAATGTCCTTGTCGCCCAGGTGAACACATCCACGTGATGCTGCACGTCCGATGGAATCCGGATCAATCGTGCCATGAATTCCGATGTGGTCACCAAGACCCAGCCAGTATTCGCCCAAAGGATTATCGGGATCATCTGCATCGACAACTCCGCCATCGGGATCGTACCACTCCGGATTCTCCAGTTTCTCCTTGACCGTGAAGACACCAACAGGTGTCTTGCCGTCTTTGCCAATGCCAACCTGATAGTGCCGAACGTACCAGCCATGGGCATGCACTGTCAAAGTGTACGACTTGAGATCAACGACGGCCCCAAACGGACCACGCACAACCTTTAGCTTCTGCCCGGCTTGCAGTTTCTCCGGAGTGACTCGATTGAGCAGTGCCAGGTACTGCCACGGTACTTCATATTGCTTTCCGATGGATTCCAGGGTCTCTCCATATTCGACGAAATGTGGCTCACCGAAGAGCTGTTCCGACGAGGTGAAGATGGCAGTCGACGTCTGCTCCAGCGACGGCAGCAGTCGTGGACGAAACTCTGGAAACTTCCAGTACAGCTGGGAGAGTTTTGCATGCGCTTCCAGAATGTTTGAGTCTGCCATGAGCGATTCGGCATCTCGAAGCTGCTCTGCAAAATCAGCAGGGAGAATGGGAGTCTTCTCTGACGACAGCTTGCTCTGAACGGAACTTTTCAACGAACGATTTTCATCGGCGACTTCTGTAAGCCCCGCGTTCTGAATCGAATCCTCCGGAGCTGTTTCATAAGACGCCTGGGCAATGGCGGGGTCAGCCATGCGCTTCTTCCCCTTGTTGCTCGTGCGACGAGCCGGGGCTTCTGCAGTCCGAGTCGTGGCGTCACTATCAACAGTCGGGGCCACTGGTTCATCCAAGCCTAGCCAGGCATTGTCTTTCTCATGCCGCGCCTCCGCAGAGGCATCTTCTGGGTCTGACGCTCCTGCATCAGTGAGCTCAAACGATGACCAATCATCTTCTGCAGCTCCATCAGTTTCATCGGCAGGCTGGTTTGCAACCTTGCCGGACTCCGGGGCTCCAAAGCGAGGAACCAGGTCGAAGCACCAAAGGAAAAATGCACCGGCAACACCCGCCGTGATCCACCAGTGGAGATTCAACGGAGCATTATCTTTTTGGGCAAACGGCTGCATCTTGCACCCCTCTGAAAATTCCACCGCCTGTGCGGAAACGAGTCCTTGTTTCTGCCGGTTTAGGCGGGCCTCAGGATTGTCGCAAACCCTGCAAAATGGAGCTACAGGAGTTTCCCTGCGAGTTTGCTCGTGGGGATTCCGCAAGACCACTCCTGGCCGTGACCGCCTGCCCAATAATCTCAACCCGCTGCGTTAGCGAGGGATTGTCGCGGATCAGCTGGCGCCCTCATCCCCACCGACGTTTCCAGTTGCGAAGCTCCCGCCCGTCAACAGCCTGTCAGGAGGGAGAACTGACGGACGCACGGTCCGAAAAAAAAGCCGAGGCAAAAACCTCGGCTTGTAAATCTTGCTGTCGCAATAGCAGTGCTAGTCCACCTGAACCGGAACTTCCTGTCCTGGCTTCGGCTGAGCTCCGAAATCACAAAGCTCTTCACGAACAATGTTCATGGACTTTGGAGCCTCGATCCCAATACGAACCG